>CAZKHY010000130.1:0-9860 GCA_964552455.1 uncultured Nitrospira sp. | reverse complement strand
ATCAATCAGCCAGTCGGCGTTCTTGATCACGTCCAGGTTATGCTCGATGACGAGGACCGTATTGCCCGCCTCAACCAGACGGTTCAACACATCTAGCAGCCGCTGGATGTCGGCGAAGTGCAGTCCCGTCGTCGGCTCATCCAGGATATAGAGGGTCCGCCCGGTCGCGCGCTTGGACAGTTCCCGCGAGAGCTTCACCCGCTGGGCTTCCCCGCCGGAGAGCGTCGTGGCCGATTGTCCCAGCTTGACATAGTGCAGCCCCACGTCGTGGAGAGTCTGGAGCTTGGTCTTGATGAAGGGGATCGCGTCGAAGAACTCCAGGGCTTCGTCCACCGTCATGTTCAGCACGTCGGCGATGCTGCGGCCCTTGTACTGGATCTCCATCGTCTCGCGGTTATAGCGCTGCCCTTTGCAGACCTCGCAGGTCACGTAGATGTCGGGCAGGAAGTGCATCTCGATCTTGATCAGCCCGTCACCCTGGCAAGCCTCACACCGCCCTCCCTTCACGTTGAAGCTGTAGCGCCCCGGCTTGTAGCCGCGCACCCGCGATTCCGGTAGCTTGGTAAAGAGATCGCGGATGAAGGTGAAGAGCCCCGTGTAGGTGGCCGGGTTCGACCGTGGCGTCCGCCCGATCGGCGACTGGTCGATGTCGATGACCTTGTCCAGCGCCGCCACCCCCGCCAGCTCCTTGCACCCGTCGATCTTGGGCTTCTTCTGGTAGAGCAGTTGCGAAAGCGAATGGAACAAGACCTCCAGGACCAACGTGCTCTTGCCGGACCCGGACACGCCGGTCACGCAAGTCAACAGCCCCAGCGGGATACGTGCGGTGATGCCCTTCAGATTGTGTTTCCTGGCGCCGACGACGGTGAGAAAGCCTTTCGACTTCCGCTGCCGATGGGGCAAAGTCACTGCCAGGTCGCCGCGCAGATACTTGCCGGTCAGAGAGGCCGGATGAGCCATGATCTCGGTGGGCGATCCCTGGGCGATGATCTGACCTCCATGAGCGCCGGCTCCGGGCCCCAGATCCAGGATATGATCCGCCGCCTGCATCGTCTCCGCATCGTGCTCCACGACGACCACCGTGTTGCCCATGTCGCGCAGGCGCAGCAACGTCTGGAGCAACCGCCGGTTGTCCCGCTGGTGCAATCCGATAGAGGGTTCGTCCAGGATGTAGAGGACCCCCACCAGCCCTGAGCCGATCTGGGTCGCCAGGCGGATGCGCTGCCCTTCCCCGCCCGACAGAGTGGCGGCTGGCCGGTCCAGCGTCAGATAGTCCAGCCCCACGTTGACCAGGAAGCCCAGCCTCTCGCGAATCTCCTTCAAAATGCGCTGAGCGATGAAGCTCTCCCGCTCGGTCAGCTTGAGCGACGTGAAATAATCGGCCGCGGCCAGGACCGAGAGTTGCGTCACTTCCGCGATCGAGCGCCGCCCCACTTTGACCGAGAGACTCTCCGGCTTGAGGCGCGCCCCTTTGCAGGCCGGACAGAGGTCGAGCAACGTAAAATCCTCATCCATTTCTCCTTGCGGGCAGCCAGGCGTCACGGCATAGCCGATCCCGTCGCAGGCGGGGCAGGCCCCGTGCGGGCTGTTGAAGGAGAAGACCCGTGGGGTGATTTCCGGATAACTGACCCCGCAACGGATGCAGGCCAGCTTCTCGCTGTAGAGGAAGGCTTTGCCGCTTTCAGGCAACACCCCGACCAAGCCGTCGGCCAGCTTCAACGAAGTCTCCACCGAGTCGGCCAGCCGCTTGGCCAGGGCGTCGCCAGGCCCGCCCGGCTTCATGATCAACCGATCGACCACGATCTCGATCGTATGTTTTTTCTGCTTGTCGAGGGCGATCTCCTCGCCCAGATCGACCATGTGGCCGTCGATCCGCGCCCGGACGTAGCCGGCCCGCCTCATGTCCAGCAGCTCTTTGCGATACTCGCCCTTGCGCCCCCGCACGATCGGGGCCAGGATCTGGAACTTGGTGCCTTCGGGCAAGGTCCGGATCGCATCCACCATCTGCTGGACGGTCTGGGCCGTGATCTCTTCGCCGCAGTTGAAGCAGAAGGGCCGGCCGATCCGGGCGAAGAGCAGGCGGAGATAATCGTAGATTTCCGTGACGGTGCCGACGGTGGAGCGGGGATTGTGGCTGGTGCTCTTCTGTTCGATGGAGATGGCGGGCGAGAGCCCTTCGATCGAATCCACGTCGGGCTTGCCCATCTGTTCCAGGAACTGACGGGCATAGGCGGAGAGCGACTCGACGTAGCGCCGCTGCCCCTCCGCATAGATCGTGTCGAAGGCGAGGGAGGACTTGCCCGACCCGCTTAGGCCCGTGATGACCACGAGTTGATCCCGCGGGATCTCGACGTCCAGGTTCTTGAGGTTGTGTTCCCGCGCTCCGCGGATGACGATTTTGCCGGACATATTGAGACCTTTGGCGGCAGGATTATAACATGGAGCTTGGGGTCCAACCGGCATCAGGATGATCGGCATCCGGCCGGCTTGACAAAGCGTCGGCCTGGGTGCTAGGTCCTTCCGATGATCCAACTCGATGAAAAACCGTCGCAAGTCAGGCCGGTCTCGCCCCCGCCGCCCGGCACCGTCCCCGATTGGTCTGGAAAAGGCAAGGAACAGGCCGTCCAGCGGATGTTCACCGCGATTGCGCGCTGGTATGACCTGAACAATTCCCTGCTCAGCTTCGGGCTGCATCACCGCTGGAAGCGCCGGGCGGTCGAACATATCATGGCACCACTTGCCAGCGCCTGCGGCGGGGTGCCGCCGGAGGCTTCCGTAGCCGCGAGGTCTCGGCCAAGCGGCGTTTCAAATGAGCCGCGTTGGGCATTGGACATCGGGGCCGGCACAGGCGATCTGGCCCTTCTGATCGAGCCGCGCATGGGAGAGGGAGGCCGGGTTGCGGCCGTGGACTTGAATCAAGCCATGCTCCGCGAGGGCTTACACAAGATCGCCCGCCGCGGCAAGGCAGACCGCATCGCTTGTCTCCGCGCGAACGCCGAGCAATTGGGATTCCGGGAGAGCAGCTTCGACGCGGTGACGACCGGCTTCTGCATGAGGAACGTGGGGAATCTCATGGCGGCCTTCACCGAGATCCGGCGGGTGCTGAAACCGGGGGGGTGCTTCGTCTGCCTGGAGTTTTCCCGTCCCGTGCAGGCCTGGCTGCTCCGACTCTATGACTGGTATTCCTTCAGCCTCCTGCCTCGGATCGGCACACTGGTGGCACGAGACCGGACCGGCGTTTACCGGTATCTGCCCGCCTCGATCCGGGCCTTTCCCGATCAGGAAGCCTTGAAAGAGCTATTGCTCAAAGCCGGGTTCAGACAGGTGGAGTATCACAACCTGAGCGGCGGAATCGTGGCGATCCATGTGGCAATCAAATAGTCGCAAAGTCTATCAAGTCCGAAAGTCTTCAAGTCCGAGGACCTTCGACTTTACAGACTTTTCGACTTTGTGACTTTATAGACCATGAACTCGATTCTCTACGTTTTTCTTCCCTGCAAGAAGGTCTACCCGATCGGGGTAACCTATCTGGCGGACTTCATTCACCGGCGCCGTCCGGACGTGCGGCAGCGCATCCTGGACTTATCGGTCTATCCGTTTGATCAACGGCCTAAAGTCCTGCGCGAGACCGTGTCGGCCTTTGCGCCAGAATTAGTGTGTTTCTCCTGGCGGGACATTCAGATCTTCTCCCCCCACGAAGGCGATGCTTCGCTGGAACATGCCTTCAACTTCTATTTCGCGAGCAACCCGCTCAAGCGCGTTTCCGCTTCTTTCCAGGGGCTCAAGCAACTCTACCGCTACTACCACGATATCCGGGCCAACTTGTCCTATCCCTGGCTGATCCGCAAAGAGTTCCCCAAGACGCAGATCATGATCGGAGGCGGCGCCTTCACCGCCTTCGCGGACCAGTTGATCGAGAAGCTCCCGGAGGGAACGATCGGCATCCTGGGCGAGGGCGAAGACGCGATCCTGAAAGTGCTGGAAGGGCGGCCGCTGGAAGACGAACGGTACATCGTCCGGGAGGGAGGCAGGATCACCAAGGGGGAGAAGCATGCGCCGGCATTGCTGGACACGCTGACGGTGGATCTCCCCTACCTCACGTCCATCTTTCCTCAGTACCCGGACTATACCGGGGAATCGATCGGGGTGCAGAGCAAGCGGGGCTGCCCTTACGACTGCGCCTTCTGCCTCTATCCCTACATCGAGGGCAAGCGGGTCCGCTACCGTCCCCCCGAGATGGTCGTGAAGGACATCTCGCAACATTACCATCAGTGGGGGGCGCGACGCTTCTGGTTCACCGACGCCCAGTTCATCACCGGCAGGGAAGCCTACCCGCAATGTACGGAGATCCTGGAACGGATCGTCCGGGAGCGGCTCGAGATCGAGTGGTCCGGCTATGTCCGCACGTCGCTGATCACGGCCGACCTGGCCAAGCTGATGGTGCGGTCCGGCGTGGGCGATCTGGAAGTGGCGATCACGTCCGGCTCCCAGGAGGTCCTCAACGACCTGCACATGGGCTTCAAGCTGGAGCGGCTCTATGACGGCTGCCGCTACCTGGCCGAGGCCGGGTTCAAGGGCAAGGTCATCCTGAACTATTCCCTCAACTCCCCCAAGGAGACGGAAGAGACCTTGCTCCAGAGTGTGGAATCCTACAAAGTCGTGGCTTCGATCCTGGGGGAGGAGCGGGTCTTCCCCCTCATGTTCTTCCTGGGCATCCAGCCGAACACCGACCTGGAACATCGGCTGCTGGAAGAAGGCTACCTGTCGGCCGGGTACAACCCCCTCATGCTGACCCCGACCAGCATCAGAAAGCTCCTCTACAACCCGGCCCCGCTGAACAAGCTCATCGCCAAGGCCTGCCTGGCCGCCTGGGACAAGAAACACGGCAGCCGGGACCCGAGATGCTGGTCCGGCTCCCTGTCGCAGGCAGAGGCAGGCGGGCAAGGCACAACCGGGTCTGCCTCCCCTGCTTATGCCGACGGCAATCTGATCCGCGGGATCGAGGGCAACTCGGGCCGGGAGGCCTTGTTGACTCTGGAAGAGATTCTCCGGTCCAGAAAAGCCCCTGATTCCTCAGCTTCTTCGCACAAAAGCCCCGCCGTCAGCTCCGCCGGTTGACCAAAGCGTCGGCGGTCGTCCGTCCTGCGTCATCCGGGCATTGCAGGCCGCCTTTTTTGTGACCATTGACGAACGACGATCGGCCATCCTGCGCCCTCCAGATGTACTTGCATTCCCCTTTATCCCGGTGCTATCATGCCTGATCTTTTTAGCCCCAGGATCATCTGGAATCGTTTAGATTTCTTGACGATTTCCTTGGTCAGACGGGCGCAGGGAAGTCCTCAAGGAGGCGTCGGATGTACAAGACGATCTATATCCCCGTCGATAATTCGGACTATTCCAATACGGCGGTCGACCTGGGGGTAAGCTTGGCCAAGACGTTCGGCTCCAAGATCGTGGGGAGCCATGTCTATGCCGCCAAGATGCACGATAAACGCTTCAAGCAGATGGAGGCCGGCCTTCCGGAGGAATATCACGACGAGAAGGAACTGGACCGGCAGCGCCAGATCCACGACTCGCTGATCACCCGCGGGCTCCAGATCATCACCGACTCCTACCTCGACTACGTCGACAAGAAATGCACCGAGGCCAACCTGCCCCTGGAGCGCCGCTCCCTGGAGGGACGGAACTGGAAGGTGCTGGCCGAAGACATCAACACCAACGCCTACGAGCTGGTCATCATGGGCGCACTGGGCGTGGGGGCGGTCAAGGACAGCGTGATCGGCAGCAACACCGAGCGGGTCGTCCGCCGCGTGCGGACCTCCGACATGCTGATCATCAAGAACACCCAGCCGATGAACAACGGCAAGATCGTCGTGGCGGTGGACGGGAGCGCTTATTCTTTCGGCGGGCTCATGACCGGCTTGGCCCTGGGCAAGGCCCTCAACAGGCCGGTCGAGGCCATTTCGGCTTTCGACCCCTACTTCCACTACGCCGCCTTCCACAGCATTTCCGGCGTCCTGAACGAGGAAGCCGGCAAGGTGTTCCGTTTCAAGGAACAAGAGAAGCTGCACGAGGAGATCATCGACAGCGGCCTGGCCAAGATCTACCAGTCCCACCTGGACATCTCCCGCGAGATCGCCCAGGCGGAAAACACCGACATCAAGACGACCCTGCTGGACGGCAAGGCCTTCGAGAAGGTCATCCAGTACGTGCGGAAGGACGCCCCCTGGCTTCTGATCGTCGGGCGCATCGGCGTCCACAGCGACGAGGACATGGACATCGGCAGCAACACGGAAAACTTGCTGCGGAGCGCGCCGTGCAACGTCCTGGTCTCCAATCGCAAGTACGTGCCGCCCATCGACACCCAGGCCGAGTACACGATCGCCTGGACCGAAGAGGCCCTGGGCCGGATGGAAAAGATCCCGGTCTTCGCCCGCGGGGTCGCCAAGACGGCCATCCACCGCTATGCGATCGAGAAGGGCCACACCATCATCAGCAACACCGTGGTGGACGCGGCCGTCGGCCACATCCTGCCCAAGGGCGCCATGGAGGCCATGAAGGCGCTGGGCGGAAGCCTGGAGGCGGCCGGGATCGACCGGGACAAGATGCAGGCGGACGATGCCGTGGCCAAAGACCTGATGGGCAGCCGGCTCAGCGGCATGATGACCGAGATCGTGCAGGAAAAACCCGTTGTCAGCGCCGGCACCCAGGCCTACCTGGATCGCATGAGCCAGACCTACTTCGTCTGTGACGGCTGCGGCTACATCGGCAAGGGCGACACGCCCGTGAAGTGCCCGGTCTGCGGAGCCGACGGCGCCAGTTTCAAGCAGGTGGACAAGGGCATCTTCGAGGCGGCAGCCAAGGCGGAAGGCGGACTGGAAACGGATCTGGCCTATGACGACGTGCCCATGCAGTGGACCAGGGACGCCAAGGAAGCCATCCGGGCCGTGCCGGCGGGGTTCCAGCGGCGACGGGCCAAGGCCAAGATCGAGAAGACCGCCCGCAAGCTGGGCATGACGACCATCACGCTCGAATACGCGGCGCCGATGATCAAAGAAGCGGCCGCCGAGGACTATACCCCGATCTTCGCCAACAAGGGAACCGGCACGGCGCCGGTTGCTCCGGATGCAGAGGTCAAACCCGGCAACGGGCACGGCCACGGCAGCAATGGCAACGGAGGTAGCCAGATGCCTTCATCCCTACCCTCGTCTTCCCCTTACACCTGGACCCCTGAAGCCCAGGAGCGACTCGACCGGGTCCCGGCCGGCTTCATGCGCGACTGTACCCGCGCCCTCATCCAGAAACATGCGGAGAAGGTCGGCGCCACCACCATCACGATCGAAGTGGCGAACGCCGGCATCGAGCAGGCCAAGGGGACCATGGAAGAGGCGATGAAGACCGGCAACCTGAAGGACATCGTCGCCCGCCTAACCGGCGCCGCACAAAACACCGCCGAATGATGCGTGCGGAGCGCAGGATGAGGAGAGGCTTGATCCTTCCGAGCATTCAGCGTCCCGCAATCGGCACTCCGCATTGGTTAGGCAATGGCTAAGCCCATCCCGGTCCTGAACTTCTCGCAACTGGCGGGCAAGCTCGATTCCCTCGAACAGCAAATCAAGCGGTTCGTGACCCCGGGATCGGCGCAGGCGCCGCTTCGGGAAGGGGCGCGTCTATCGGGACAGGAGCCTGGCTCGGCAGGCTCGGGGCGGGCGGGTGCAACGGCGCCTGGTGCGGGCGGGTGCAATGACGGTCGGACCGTGGACGATTTCAAGCCCTTCCTCGTCGCGCTGAACCTTACCAAGCGCTGCAACCTCAAGTGCGACCATTGCTACCTGGACGCCACGACCAAGGCCGGCGGCGGCTCGGATGAGCTGACCACGGAGGAATGCTTCCGCCTGATCGATCAGATCGCGCAAGTCAACCGCGGCTGCCTGCTGGTCATCACCGGCGGCGAGCCCCTCACCAGACCGGACATCCTCGACATCGCCCGTCACGCCGTGGCCCTCGGCTTCATGGTCGTGTTCGGCACCAACGGCATGTTGATCAACGACCGGATGGCCAAGGAGCTGGTCGAGATCGGCGTCATGGGGGTCGGCATCAGCATCGACTCGCTGGACCCGCAGAAGCACAACCGGTTCCGCGGCCTGGAAGGGGCCTGGGAAGGGGCCGTGGCCGGCATCGAGGCCTGCAAGCGGAACGGGCTCCAGTTCCAGGTGCATTTCAGCGCGCAGCCCATGAACTACCGGGAGCTGCCGGACGTCGTCGAGTGGGCCCACAAGCTGGGGGCCAAGGTGCTGAACGTGTTCTTTATGGTCTGCACCGGACGAGGGGAGGAGTTGACCGACATCACCCCGGCCCAGTACGAGGAAGTGCTGGGCTATCTCGTCGACTGCCAGGACAAGTACAAGGACATGCTGGTGCGCGCCCGCTGCGCGCCGCACTTCAAGCGACTGGCCTACGAGAAGGATCCCAATTCCCCCATCACGAAGGCGCAGGGCTACATGGGCGGCGGCTGCCTGGCCGGCACCAACTACGCCCGGGTGACGCCGAACGGCGAACTCACCCCCTGCCCCTACATGCCGCTCTCGGCCGGCAACCTGCGCGAGAAGAGCTTCGCGGACCTCTGGGAAAAGTCCGACATCTTCGATTCCTTCCGCTATCCCCACCTGAAGGGCAAGTGCGGGGACTGCGAATACAGCGAGATCTGCGGCGGCTGCCGCGCGCGGCCTTACGTGGACCACGGAGACTGGCTGGACGAGGACCAGTGGTGCCTCTACACCCCGAAGGGCGGGGAGAAGGTGCGCGTGGCCTTCAACACGCCCGAGGAGAGCACCGCGGTCTGGGACGAGGCTTCCCAGACGAGGCTGAATCGCATCCCCTACTTCCTCCGCGCGATGGTCAAGAAGGGCGTCGAGCGGCACGCGCGCGAACAGGGCATTGCCGTGATCACGGTCGAGCTGATGGAAGAGCTCCGGAAAAAACGCTTCGGGAACGAAGCCCCTGTCTTTAAGTTTTGAAAAGACGTCCCTCGTTAGCCGTGAAGCGCATCTCGCAAGAAAACAGCCAGGAGAACATTGATTTGAACCCTTCACGCTTCACGCTTCACGCTTCACGAGGCCTCGCGTGAGCGCCCTCCAGTCCATCCTGACCGATCTCAACCAGCTCATTCCGATCCTGAACCATTGGTTTCACCTCGTCTCGGCCGTCATCTGGATCGGCGGCCTGGCCTTCCTGGTCATGACGGTGACGCCGGGCCTGCGTGCGGCGGTCCCGCGGGAGTTCGTCAAGCCCGTCACGGACGCCTTCTACCGGAACTTCAAACGCACCGTCGGGATCGTGCTGGTGGTGATTCTGTTCACGGGCGGCATCAACCTGCACTACGTCAACCAACTGATGCTGTCCCAGACCGGCACGGGGGTCGCCAACAACGCCAAATACCTGACCGTGTTCTTTATCAAGCTCTTTTTGGTCCTGGGCGTGATGACCCTCTTCCTCTACACCGTCATCTTCAAGACCGAAGCGACCGGCGACGAAACTTCCGAGGAGAAAGAAGAGCAGATTCGGGAGCCGATCCCCTTCCAGCGGGCCGCTCTCTGGATGGGCCTCTTCATCATCCTCTGCGCCGCCGCCTTGAAACACCTGCACCACTGAACGAGACCCTGCCTTCCCGTCGGCGAACCGCGTCGGATCCTCGAAAACAGCCCCTGCGCCCGCAAATCCCGCGCCGGTCACCCGGCCCCAAAAATCCTGTTGACATTTTTTTTCAAGAGTGATTACGTAAGCATCCGTCCCACTCGCATTCGGAGTGCGCCGATCGAGGTTCGATGGCCGCTTTGACACTGGACCCCATCCGTTGTCCC
>CAZKHY010000129.1:0-9911 GCA_964552455.1 uncultured Nitrospira sp. | reverse complement strand
GCCGGAGATCATATTGAACCTGCTGATTCAGCCAGCTCTCCGCTGTCGTATCGAAGGCGATCGACAGGCGAACGGCCATCTCGGGACTGATCCCTGCCCGGCCATTCAGAATACCCGACAATGTTTTGCGACTCACGCCCAAGGCCTTTGCCGCCTGGGTCACACTCAACCCCAGGGGCTCCAGGCAGAGCTTTTTGAGCACTTCGCCAGGATGAATCGGACGCCTCTCGTTCGTAACGGCCTCCGGTCAGTGGTTATCCATAATCTTCTTCATGAACGGTAGGCAAACCCTGCTTGACTATCCGCTCTTGCAGAAGCCCTGTCAAGCGTACCTATGCCCCTGATATGGACCTCCGTGCTATAGTGACGGCCTATGGCCAAGGGAAAAGACAGCGGTGAGAAAGTCGTGGCCACCAACCGCAAGGCGTTCCACGAGTATCACATCGAAGAGAAGTTGGAGGCCGGGATCGTGCTCAGGGGCACCGAGGTCAAGTCGCTGCGCGAGGGGCGGGTGAACCTTCAGGACAGCTACGCCAGCGTGGACCATGGCGAAATAATCCTCCACCACTGCCACATCAGCCCGTACAGCCACGGGAACATCATGAACCCCGATCCCCTGCGGCCGCGGAAGCTCCTGCTCCACCGCAAGGAGATCAACCGGCTGCTGGGGCAGACCCAGCAAAAGGGCCTGACCCTGATCCCGCTGCGGATTTATTTCAGCCAGAACGGCCGCGCCAAAGTGGAGCTGGCTCTGGCGAAAGGCAAGAAGCAGTATGACCGGCGGGAGGCGATCAAGGAACGGGAGGCCGGGCGGGAAGTGGAACGGGCCATGAAAGGAAGAAGGGAGCGCGAGTGACAAAGGGGCGGCGACTGGGTGACGACGGGCGAGCCGCTTCGGAGTTCGCCCTGATGCGCTGTCAAAGGGAGGGTTGCGGCATCGTACCGTTGGCCGTGCCGCCTCATCGGAATAGCAGAACGGCGGCGCGGCGCCTTTCGGTGCTCGCTGGAAGGCGGCGTCCGCCAGGGCGAAGCTCCTCCGAGCTCATCCCGTCCACCCCGCCCGGAGAAGGAGGGGGAGAGGAGAAGACATGACGGCTTGCACGGTCACACTGAGGAACGGTCGGTCCTGGTTGAGCCTTGGGATGGGGATCGTCGCGCTGATGCTGGTCTCTTGCCTCCCTTCGCAATGGGAATATCTGGACGAGGCCACAGGCCGGGCGACGCAAAAGGACGTGAAGGAACGGTTCGGCGCGCCGCTCCGGACCAAGGCCTTGGAGCATGAGGGCTCCCTGTGGGTCTATCGGTACGAGGTGAGGAGTTCACTGGTGGGCATGCGCGGCGACATGGTCGGCGGCTCCCCTTGCATCGAATACCTCCTGACGTTTGACGGCAGGAACGTTCTTGTCTATTGGACGCGCCAGCCCTGCGGATTGGTGTCTGTGGGGGGGAGCCCGCCTGGAAAATACGACAAGACCGGTGAGATTGTGGGTAAACCGTAGAGAAAGAGCCAGACCGGAGGCGGTTTCGGAAGCAGTCCGCGAAGGTGTGCGGAAAGGAATCGGTGGCGCATGGCTGACCGAGCAAAGCGTCTCCCGGCGAACGTGGACGGCGATTTCTTTGTGGACGAGACCTGCATCAACTGTGACACCTGCCGGCAGCTCGCGCCCACAAGCTTTCGCGAAGAGGGGGACTACTCGGCCGTCGTGCGTCAGCCGGAAGGCGACGCGCAACTCCATCAAGCCTACCAAGCGCTGCTCGCCTGCCCGGTCGGCTCCATTGGAACCGTCCGGAGCGAGAAGCCGAGGCTGCAGGCCGCCAGGGCCAGTTTCCCGATTCATCTGGAGGGCGGCGTCTATTATTGCGGCTTCAATTCGGAGAAGTCGTTCGGCGGAAACAGCTTCTTCATCCAGCACCCAGAGGGGAACTGGCTGATCGATTCGCCTCGGTATCTGAAGCAGCTCGTGGAAGCCTTCGAGCAGAAGGGCGGGATCAAATACATCTTCCTCACCCACGAAGACGACGTCGCGGATTCCGGCAAGTACGCGAAGCAGTTCGAGGCCTCCAGGATCATTCATCGAGCCGACGCGGACGCCGTGCCCGACGCCGAGTGGATGATTGAAGGCGGTGAGACCGTGCAGCTTGCTTCCCAGTTCCAGGCCATCCCGGTTCCGGGACACACGCAAGGCAGCATGGCGCTGCTCTACGGCGAGCGGTTCCTCTTCAGCGGGGATCATCTCTGGTGGGACCCAGAGAGCCGCACGCTGGAATCCCCCGAGCAACTGGTCTGGAGTGAGCCGCACCTTCTGCGCTCCATCGCGAAACTCCTGGACCATCGCTTTGAATGGGTCCTGGCCGGCCATGGCGATCGCGTGTGCTTGTCCGCGACGGAGATGCAGGCGCAGATTAAGGATCTGACGCAGAGAAGACAGACGACGCGCGAGTCACGGATTCTCCCGGCGGGCGGCCTCCCATCCCAGTAGCGTCTTCTTTCGGATCGAACCCCACCGATACTCCCCGAACGCGCCCGTGCTGCGGATGACCCGGTGACAGGGAATGAGGTACGCCACGGGGTTCTTTCCCACAGCCGTGCCGACGGCCCTCGCCGAACCGGCCAATCCGGCGCGACGGGCCAGGTGTTGATAGGAAACCGCATGTCCGGGAGGAATGCGGAGGAGCGCCTCCCACACCTTGATTTGAAAAGGCGTGCCTCGAACGACGAGCGCGCACGCTCCCCTCGATGCGACTGACCGGGATGCAGGTCGGAATAGTCGTTGCATCATCGCGCCCGTTGCTTTTTGGTCTTCAACGAGCCTGGCATCAGGCCATGCGCCCCTCAGATCGGCGACGTGCTTCCGCGTCGTTTCCGGCTCGATGAAACGGAGTGCGCATATGCCTCGTTGGGTCATGGCAAGGAGGCACTCCCCAAACGGGGTCGGATGGGCGCCGTATCGGATGGTCAGCGCGGCTCCCTTGGCTTTGATTTCACCGGGGGTCATGGCATAGAGCGTGACGGTGAGGTCGTGGAGACGAGCGCTGCCCGACAGCCCGACGTCGTACGCGACGTCCAGGACGCTCCGGGATTCCTGGAGCAGGCTCTTGGCATAATCGGCCGTGAGAAATTGCAGGAATTTCTTGGGGCTGACTCCCGCCCACCTGGAGAAGACACGCTGGAAATGAAACTCGCTCAGCCCGACGTGGCGGGCCACATCCGCAAGGCTGGGTTGGTGCCGGACGTTGTTCTCAATGAAGCGAAGGGCTTTCGCGATTTTGTAGTAGTCGTGATGCCACGTCTTCATGAGGTCGTTATACGGCACCGGAAAGCCCACCGCCACCCGATTCTTGCTATTTTGGCAATCCCTGGTAAACGTGCCGGGCCTGCGGTATTATGAACATGAATTCTTGAGAAGAAAGGGGGCGACCGGTTTCGACGGGGATCAAGAGGTCAGCGGGGCATGCCGAGCTCTCGGGGACTCGTAAAACCTCCGGGAAACAAGCAACTGCCAACCAAGAACTGGCACTCGCGGCTTAACTGACCGCGACGTCCCTCCACCTGAGGCCTGCGGGGGTGGAAGGGGCGCGATGCAGCAGGCTGGTCCAAGGCCGGTGCTCAGCGGCTGAGGACGAGAACACACTGGGCTAGCGGCTGTTCTAAGCCGGCCGATGGGCGTGGGCGGCTGCGAAACCAAAACGATCGGCTACGCATGTAGAACCGTTGCACTGAAGGTCTTCGGACAGGGGTTCAACTCCCCTCGCCTCCACCATACCAAGCTTGCTTGAGCCGCCGCGTTCGATCAAAACGCGGCGGATAGTTACTTTGCCTCCAGTAGGCTTAGATTCTTGTCTTCGGTTGAACCGACACCTCTTTATCGGTTTTTCGAGCTTGAGGCGACGGATAAAACCCATCAGCGTTGTGGGGCTTCTTTTTTCTCAATCCTCGCTTGCTTGAGCCGCCGCGTTCGATCACATCGCGGCGGCGAGGTCTTTTGCCTTCGGTGATACGGCCCCTGACTCCCACGGAGCCAGGGGCTTTCTTTTTTCCCCCGCTCCTCCTATGCTTCTCGCCGTGCCCTAGAGCTCGGGTGCTAAAGATTGCCTGTCCAGGCGTCGATCAAGGATAGAGGACATGGGCGCCCTATCCACCAGCCGTCGTATGGTACTTCTCCTGGCCTCCGGCCTCTTGGCCGGCTGCTCATATCTTTTGCCGAATCCCTATACGACCGGGGCTCAGGTGGTCACCACGGTCGTGGCCACGGCCATGGAAGAGCGGACGCTCAACGAGGTCGAGGACGATTTTGTCGTCAAGACGAAAATCCTCAAGACCTTCGCGTCAGAGTCGGCGGGCCTGCTGGTGAACGTCAGCGCCGACGTCTATCAGGGGGACGTGCTGCTGACGGGGGCCGTGAAGGGATCCGAGGATGATCAACTGGCGGAGAAGCTCGCCGGCTCGGTACCGGGCGTGCGCAAGGTCATCAACGAGATCCAGATCACCGACGATGTCGATGTTGCGGTCGCCGCCAGGGACATGGTCATCGAGGTCAAAGTCAAGGCCGCGATCATGGCCGCGTCGACCACGAGCGTGGTCAACTACCGCTGGCGTTCGATCAACGGCACGGTTTATCTATTGGGCATCGCGCAAAGTCAGGAGGAGTACGACGTGGTCTACGACGCGGTCCGGGGCCTGGACGAAGTGGAGCGCCTCATCCCCCACGTGCGGATCAAACAGAAAGAGGAGCCGTCAACCAAACCGAAGGACAGCGCGTCACTGTCCCCACCGTGAGCCCAAAGCCTTTCTTTTTCTCTCCCTCCCGCCTACCATTAATCCCAGGCACGGACCTCCAAGCCATGAGACGAGGAGGCAGCGATGAAACGATACCGCATCAAACCGGGCACGAAACTGAAGCTCGACGAGTGCGATCCCGACGACGCCGGCGAGTACAAGAAGAACGGGGAAGGAAAAGCCAAGGCCAAGGCGGCCACGGCCGAGCTGATCGCGCGGCTCGACAACCTCCAGGAACGTCTCTACGCCGACGCGACCAGGGCGCTGCTGATCGTCCTCCAGGGCATGGATACCAGCGGCAAGGACGGCACGATCAAGCACGTGATGTCCGGCGTCAATCCCCAGGGCTGCCGGGTGGCGACGTTCAAAACGCCCACGTCCCTCGAACTGGCCCATGACTTTCTCTGGCGCGTCCATCAGGAAGTCCCGCCGAAGGGGCACATCGGCATCTTCAACCGCTCGCACTATGAAGACGTGCTCATCACGCGGACGCACGGGCTCGTCTCCGACAAGCAGGTGAAGCAGCGATTCGACCAGATCAAGGAGTTCGAAGAGCTGCTGCACGAGAACGGGACCGCCGTGCTCAAGTTCTTTCTGCACATCTCCAAGGACGAGCAACGGGAACGGCTGGAGGCCCGCATCCGCGACCCCGAAAAGCGGTGGAAGTTCAGCGCCGGCGACCTGGAAGAGCGCAAACTCTGGAACGAGTATCTGGCGGCCTTTGAGGACGTGCTCTCGGCCACCAGCACGGATCACGCACCCTGGCACGTGGTGCCGGCCAACCACAAATGGTATCGGGATCTCGTGGTCGCCGACGCCGTGGTCTGCGCGCTGGAAGACATGAAGCTCCAACCCCCGCGGGCCCCGGAAGACATCGATTTCGCCAAGCTGAAGATCCCCTGACGCACGAGCCGTTATGCGGTAAGTCGTCGGCGCGGATTCAATGCCCGCGCCTCCGGCGGGGGCCTTTCTTTTTCCTTCCCACTCCCCTACCATAACCCTCCATGGCCGAGAAGAAACCGCGTAAACCCCGCGCCGCCGGGGCCGTGCGGCGGAGGCGGAAGCCGGCGGGGGTCTCGACCGGACTGACCGCGACCGAGCTCCAGTCAGGGGCGCCGTCGGGCGAAGTCGCCGAGCTGCACCGGGCGATCGAGGAGGACGGCGGGAAGGTCCTGGCCGTCTATCGGGAGCCTTACGGCGGCCGCTGGCTGGTCCTGGCGGCGCTGCCGATCGAAAAAGTCGAGCCGACCCCCTACCAGCGCAATCTGTCCGACAGCCACGTCCGTAGGTTGGAAGGGGTGATCGGCAAACTCGGCCGCTTCCTGGACCCGATCATCGCCGTGCGGGCGCCGGCGGGCACCTCATCGGAGGACACACAAAGCCGGGCGAAATACTGGACGCCGAACGGGCACCATCGCTTGTCGGCGATGAAGACGTTGAAGGCCAAGAGCATCACGGCCATCGTGGTGCCGGAAGCAGCCGCGGCCTATCAGATCCTGGCGCTGAACACGGAGAAGGCGCACAACCTCCGGGAGAAATCGCTGGAGGTCATCCGCATGTACAAGGAGCTGGCTGGCTTGGATGAGGCCACCGAAGAAACCTACGCGCTGGAGTTCGAGGAACCGGCGTTCATCACGCTGGGCCTCTGCTACGAGGAGCGGCCCCGCTTCAGCGGCGGCGCCTACAATCCGGTGCTCAAGCGCGTGGATGAGTTCCTGAAGAAGCCCTTGCACGTTTCGATGGACATTCGCCGGAAGCGGGCCCAAACAGTGCTGGCGCTGGACGACCAGGTGGTTCAACAGGTCGAGGCCTTGAAGGCGAAAGGCCTGACCAGTCCTTACCTCAAGAGCTTCGTGGTCGCGCGCATCAACCCCGTCCGGTTCAGGCCGAAGGACGCGGAGCCCCTCTCGTTTGATGAAGCCCTGGACCGTATGACGAAGGCCGCCGCCAAGTTCAACCCCGAGAAGATCTCCATGACCGATCTGGCTCGCTCAGGCGGCGCTCCTGACGAGGGCGAATGAGACCGCTGAAAAGGCCTTCCAGCGGCGTTCTCGGTCGCACGTCTCCCTGCGACGTACCCAAAAGCGTACGCCTCAGTCGCCGCGCTCCCTGCGGCCTTGCCGGAAGCCCTTTTGAGCGGTCTCAAGAATGTCTGTCTATAGAGGGACGCTGAGCCATGGCCTTCTCGCCGCGCCGCGTCAGCCGGGAGTGGGAGATTGACGCGCCGGCGTCCCTCGTCTGGGACACTCTGGCCCACACGGACAAGCTCAATCGCGCCGTGGGCCTCCCGCCGGTCCAGCCGGGCTCGCTGGAGGGCGACGATCTCGGGCGCAAGGTGGAGACCAGGCTCTACGGGTTCCTGCCCATGAGCTGGATCGAATATCCTTTCGAATGGGTCCGGGACCGCCAGTACAGCGTCCAGCGGGACTATGTGAAAGGGCCGCTGGTCCGGTTCCGGGGCGGCGTGGATGTCGTCCCGTCCGGGGCCGGCAGCCTGGTCCGCATCTACGCCGAAGCGACCCCGCGCAACTTCTTCGGCGCGCTGGCCGTTCCCTTCATCGGCCGCGATGCCCTCCGGAAGACCTGGGACTATTGTCGGAAGGTCATCGAGCACAATAGATCCCGGCCGGGCGCGCCGGAATCGACGGCAGCCCCTGTGTCCCGCGCCTCGTCCGGTTCCCGGACGGATCGCGCCCTCCTCGCCCAGCGGGCCGCCCGGCTGGGCCAGATTCCGTCGCTGAACGCCCACCTCGTGGACCGGCTCGTGCGGCATCTTGCGGTCGCCGGCGATGAGGACGTGGTCCGGATGCAGCCTTATGCGTTGGCCCTCCGGTGGAAGACCGATCGCCGTGAGACGCTGCGGGTCTTCCTCTACGCCACCCGCGCCGGCCTGCTGGATCTGGTCTGGGACTTGATGTGCCCCAACTGCCGGGTGCCCAAGGGCGAGGCGGAGAGCCTGGCGCTCGTGACCAAGAAGTTTCACTGCGATACCTGCGGGATCGACTACGAAGCCAACCTGGACCGGTACGTGGAATTGCGCTTCCGCGTCAATCCCGGCATCAGGTCGGCCCAGGACCACGTCTATTGCTTCGGCGGGCCCTACAGCGCGCCCCACATTCAAGCCCAGCACCTGCTTCGCCCCGGCGAGCAGCGAGACCTCTCCACCACGCTCCAGCCGGAGCCCTATCGCATCCGCACCCTGCGCACGAACGAGACGTCGCTCTTGCTCCCGGCCTCCGGCCAGGCGCCCGCCGGTCCCGACGCGGCCTTCGCGTACGGCGACGGGGGCTGGGAAAAGAAGGAATCCTTCTTCCGCCCCGGCCCTGTCCGCGTGCAGTGGACCAATCGATCCGCGAAGACCGTCGGGGTCGTCCTGGAATTGGTGCGGTGGGACGAGCTGGCGGTGACGGCGGCGGAAGTCACGGCCATGCAGGAGTTCCGCGACTTGTTCGGCTCCGAGGTGCTGGCGCCGGGGCAGGACATCGGCATCGAATCGGTGACGATCCTCTTCAGCGACCTGAAAGGCTCCACCCGCCTCTACGAGGAGACCGGGGACGCGCCGGCCTACGGGCAGGTCCGCCGGCACTTTGATTTCCTGAAAGAGCGGATCACGCGTTGCCGCGGGGCAGTGGTTAAGACCATCGGGGACGCCGTCATGGCGGTCTTCTCCTCCCCGGCCGACGCCGTGCGCTGCTGTCTGGCCATCCAGCGGGATATCGGGCCCTTCAATCAAGCTTCGCAGGCCTCGTCCGGCCAGCCGCCCCTCACGATCAAGCTCGGGGCTCACGACGGACCGGCCATCGCCATCAACGCCAACGGCAGGCTGGATTACTTCGGCCGGACCGTCAACATCGCCTCACGGATTCTGCGGGAAAGCCAGGGGGGCGACGTGGTGCTGGCGAAGGAGACGATCGAGGACCCGCGCGTGCGCGAGGTGCTGGAGCACGAACAGGCGTCCGTCGTGGAGGAATGGCGGCCCACCTTGCGGGGCCTGGCGGAACCGTTGACTTTGTGCCGGATCAGGCGCTCATAATACAAAATGCTGAAAAAGGTCCCCAGCGTCGTTCTCGGTCGCTCGGACCCCTCAACGTGCACGAAGAGTACGCCTCGGGGTCCTCACCTTCCTGCGGCCTTGCCGGGAACCTTTTTGAGCAGTTCGCACGCGTGACCGTTGACTGATAGTTACCGGAGGCGAAGTAACTATCCGCTCACGGTAAAGGAGAAGTTGCCAGCCCTCAGTTTTCGGTTCTCAGTTTCATGACTGAAGACTGCCAACTGAAAACCGACTAATCTCTAGCAAGCATGGTATGGAGGACATCATGGGTCTTGCTGATAATAAATGCGTCCCCTGCCGGGGAGGCGTGCCGCCCCTGGAGGCCTCCCGCGTCCAGGAGCTGCTCAAGCAACTGGAGCGGGGCTGGCAACTGAACAAAGACGGCCATTTGGAACGGCTCTACACGTTCAAGGATTTCGCCCAGGCTCTGGATTTTGTGAACAAGGTGGGGGCCATCGCCGAAGCGGAAGGTCATCACCCGGATCTCCACCTGGCCTGGGGCAAGTGCAAGGTCGAGATCTGGACCCACAAGATCAACGGCCTGACCGAGAGCGACTTTTACCTGGCGGCCAAGGCGGACCGGTCGTTCGAAGCCTTCCGGGCCGTATCCCAGTGCTAAGCGCTAAGTGATAAGTGGCGGAAATAAACGTTCGAGGTGTGAGGGTCTGAAAAGAACGGTGAGAAGCCAGAGTTGTTTGCTCTGACCAAGGCGTTTGCGCTGAGTTATTCATCTGTATTCGGCCCTCCCAAGAGACGTCGTAGCCCAGGTGATCGGGAAACAGCTGTTACGGAGCGGAACGTCGGTCGGAGCGCAGTACCGGGGGGCAATAAGAGCCAGATCACGAGCCGAATTCGTCAGCAAGATAGAAGGAGGCTTACAGGAATTAGAGGAGACGATCTATTGGCTCGAATTGCTTGCTGAATGCAAACTAGCACCGGAGAGGCAGCTTGCAGAATTGCAGGGTCATGCGCAGCAGATTGTAGCAATGCTGATTTCCTCAGCAAAAACGGCAAAGACAGCCAAACCGTAAGCGCGGCAGTCAGGATGCGGTTTTCGTCCATCCGCCACTTCACACTTAG
>CAZKHY010000128.1:0-9968 GCA_964552455.1 uncultured Nitrospira sp. | reverse complement strand
CGGTCGGTCGACCGGCTCCCCGCAACAGGAACTCAAAGGCAAACAGAAGGAGGCCATGGGGCCATTATGGACAGATGCACGGACAGGAAGCGCTGTATTGGGATGATCCTTGGGTGGACCCTCTTCAGTCTGACAACTGCATGGCCTGCAGCCGTTCGAGCTGAGATGTATGTCGGGGGCCAGTTGGGTGCCAACCTTCCCCAGCAACTCGAAAACGCACAGGGTGAGAACCGGTTGGCTGTCACCGGCGATTCCAAAATCGGCATGACCAACTCGTTCCTCTACGGCGGAAAGGTGGGCGGATTTCTGCCTTCTTCCCTAGCTCTTGATTGGCTCGGCGTGGAAGTGGATGCCTACCATACGACTCCTCACTTGAAGCACAGTGGATTTACCGTGGATGGAGCACCGGCCGGCCAGGGGGTGCTCTTGGGCCTCACGACAGTGGCATTCCGGGTGGTCATCAGGAGCCCGGGGGCCGGGCCAGAAGCCATGTTCAAGCCGGAGGCGACTTGGTTCGACCGGCTTCAACCGTATTTGGGGTTTGGGCCGGCACTCTTCTTTTCCCATGCGTCTACAGGCAGGGGCTCCAGTTCGGACGTCACGCAGGGATATAGCCTCCAGGTCGGGTCACGCTATTTTCTGACCCAACAAGTCGCGATCTTCGGTGAATACAAGCTGGACCTGGCCAATCTGAAGTTTGCAAGCGCGCTGGGTCCCAATACCGGTCTCCAGGGGGACTATACGGGGCATAGTCTGGTCGTGGGCGTGTCGTACCATTTCCAATGATGCGACGGCGTTCAAAGGGAGAAAGAATATGAAGAGGAGAGCGTTCCCCTTCATCCCGCACGGTGAGAGGCAAGACTGTTCTCCGCGCGTATGGTTGTCGCAAGCCCTGGACCATTGGGGGCAACGGGTAGCTATCGCGCTGGTCATTGCATTGCATGCACTAAGCCTGGGGTTGTCTCAAGCCCAGGCTGAAAGTCAACAGCCTGCCCGAACTCCGGCGGCGCTCCGGCTGACTCTGAATGACGCCCTTGCGCTTTTTCTCAAGCAAAACTTGGATCTGCTTATGACTCAGTATGGCATCGATTCCGCCAAAGGGCAGGAGATCACGGCCCGGCTCCTCCCGAATCCCGTGCTGAACATAGGCTCGATTACATCAATGACACAGGGCAACACGTTGGCCAGGTCGACCGAGCTCAATGGGTCCATCCAGCAATTGTACGAGGTGGCCAACAAACGCGGCTTCCGGATTGAAAGCGCCCGATTTGGGGCGAAATCGGCAGAAGCCAATTTTGAAGACACGCTTCGGCAATTGAGCTTCACTGTCAAGGACGCATACTTTCGCGTCCAGGCGGCGCAGCGACATCTGACGTTGGCTGAGGAAAATTTGGGACGGTTCAAGAGGATTCTGGAAGTCAACACGATTCGGTTCAACAAGGGGTTTATCGCCGGAGTCGACTTGATCCGAATTCGTCTCCAGGTCACTGACTTCGAGGGGCAACTGACTGCAGCCATTCAGGAACGGCTTGCGGCGCTCTCGGACCTCCGGCTGGTCCTAGGGCTCTCAGCCAACACGAAGCTCGAGCTGACGACCGAGCTTGAGTTCCACCGGGCTGAGCCAAATCTTGACCTGCTCCAGCGCACTGCACAGGAGGTGCGACCGGATATCCGGATGAAGCGATTGACCGTGTCCCAGCGAGAGGTCGATTGGAAGTTGGCCCGAGCCTATCGATATCCAGATCCGACGATCGGTCCGGGGTTGTCGATCCAGGGTCCCCATGGTCCCGACAACCAGCAACAGTACACGCTCGGGGCGAGTGTGCCGCTCATGATCTTCAACCGGAATCAAGGTGGGATCGTGCAGGCCGACGTGGGAATCCGCACGGCCGAGGCTGATCTGAAGAAGACCATCCTGCGAGTCAGCAATGAGGTCGAGCTCGCGTATTTCACGCTGATCGAAAGCCGACGGATCGTGGAAGTCTATCTGGCGGGCGTGGTGAACGATGCCCGGGAGAGCTTGAAAATCATCGAAGTTGCCTATCAAAAGGGAGGGGCCACGATCCTGGACTTGCTGGACGCCGCTCGCACGGCGGCCACGATCCAGGGGAACTATGTCGACGCGCTCTTTATCTACCAACACAATCGCTTTCAACTTGAAAGCGCGACAGGCAAGGAAGGGCTCTTCTGACTCGCGCGATGTCTAACCAGGGCTACACCTTGCTTCAAGGCCTCATACTCATGACGCTGATGGCCGCTCTTGTCCTCCTGACCGCGGGAGACGCCGTCGCGCAGGAAACGAGCCCCGGGGCTCCAATGCCCTCCACCACCCTTCGGCTCAGTCTTGATCAGGCCGTGGCCCTGTTCCTTCGGCAGAACCTGGACTTGCTCATGGCACAGTACGGGATCGATTCTGCGAAGGGTCAACAGATCACGGCTAGGCTTCTCCCGAACCCTGTCCTGAACATGTGGGCCTATTCGTCTTTGACCCAGGGCAACACGGTCATTCGCTCAACCGAGGTGGGCGCAAACGTGCAGCAGCTCTTTGAGCTGGCGAACAAACGTGGGTACCGCATCGAAAGCGCACAGTTCGGCACGCAAGCCGCTGAGGCGAACTTCGCCGATACCCTGCGGCAGCTTACCTTCACGGTCAAGGACGCCTATTTTCGGGTCGGCGAGGCGGAGGAACGCCTGGTGCTCGCGAACCAAAACCTCGAACGGTTTAAAAAGATTCTGGAGGTCAACACGATTCGGTTCAACAAGGGCTACATTGCGGAAGTGGACTTGGTCCGCATCCGACTGCAAACGATCGATTTTCAGAGCGACGTGATCCAGGCGCTCCAAGAACGGGCCGCGGCTCTCACTGATTTGCGGACGGTGTTGAGCCTCCCACCGAGCACGAAGCTGGAGTTGGTCACGGATTTGGAGTACCACCGGGTGGACCTGGACCTCGATGTCCTGCATCGCCTCGCGTTGGGCATTCGGCCCGATCTTCGGATGAAACAACTCACTGTGTCCCAGAGCCGAGCTGATTGGAAGCTGGCACGGGCCTACCGCTACCCGGACCCCAGTCTCGGGCCCGGGGTGTCGATCCAAGGCCCCACAGGCCCCGACCTCCAGCAGATGTATTTTTTCACGCTGAGCATCCCCCTCATGGTGTTCAACCGCAATCAAGGGGGAATCGTGCAAGCTGAGGTGGGAATCCATACAGCCGAAGCTGATCTCCGGAAAACCCTGCTGCAGGTGGACAACGACGTGGAGGTGGCGTATCTCGCCCTCATTGAAAATCGTCGCCTGGTCGAAGTGTATCGGGCGGGGGTCGTCAAAGACGCGCGGGAGAGCGTGGCCATTATCGAAGGCGCCTTCCAAAGGGGAGGGGCCACGATTCTCGACCTGCTCGATGCAGCCCGGACGGCCGCCGCCATCCAGCGGAATTACATAGATGTGCTCTATGGCTACCAGCGCAATCTCTTCCAGCTCGAGAGCGCGGTCGGGAAGGAGCTCCCCCCATGACCCTCACAGTCAAATCCATTGGGCAGAGCATCGGAGGCGCATTTTTCGGAGGGATTTCTCGGCAAAAGCCGTGCAGGCCTATGCTCGTCGTGCTCCTGCTAGGTATCGGATTCGGCACATCATCCGCTGGGGCCACGACGTGGGACCAATGGCAGTATCTGCCGCATGAGCAGCGAGAGGCCTATGTGATCGGCGTCGTCGATGCCTGGCGAAGTCTGCTAGGCCAGGCGTTAGGCGATGATACTCCCGATACTCAATTCTTAACCCGGTTGAATGTCTGCCTGGATACC
The DNA here is from genome assembly GCA_964552455.1 of uncultured Nitrospira sp. Taxonomy (GTDB): domain Bacteria; phylum Nitrospirota; class Nitrospiria; order Nitrospirales; family Nitrospiraceae; genus VGXG01. The sequence continues at coordinate 6,165 of CAZKHY010000128.1, read as the reverse complement.
CAGCACCTCTTGGGCCGGCACCTTGTGGATCTTGTCGAGAAGCACGGTCGTGCTCATCTGGGGGCACCTCGTGAGGATATGGTCTCAACGGTGATCGTCTCCGTTGAGCAGTTCTGCGGACTCCAAAGAGGGAAGAAGGACAAGGTCCCCTGAAACTTATCATCATGACGGCTGGTACTAGAACCTATCTCAAAATCGGTTGCCGACCGGGGTTGCGAGTTCCATGACGGTCCTGAGTCATGAACGAATTGCTGTTTTCCTGGGAAAACGGCCCTCAAAGCTCCCAACTTGCCCAACCGACTTTCATCGGAATGGAGCTTTTTCAATTTTGAGATAGGTTCTAGAAGCCTGAAGGGCAAGGCTGGGAACTCACTCGGTTTCCTGAAGGCCTTGAGAAAAAATGAATGGGTTGAAAATCGCTCTCCACATCACCGTTGGAACCTGTGCACTGCTCTGGAGCAGTGCATGGATCCTAGCCCAGACGAATCCTGGTAATCCTGCGAACGGTCAAGCTCTTTATGAACGACATTGTCTACGCTGTCACGGAAAGGCGTTGGATGGTACAGGGCCTGACGCGGGCACACTCAAGGTTCCGCCCGCCAACTTTCACTCGTATTCCTCCCGGGTCAAGGATGACTTCGAGCTGTGGTTGACCATCCGGCAAGGCCGAATGTTCACGGAGATGCATAGCTGGAACGAGACTCTAGCCGATGATCAAATCAAGGATGTGGTCGCGTACATCCGAACAATGGCACCGCATGTAAAACCCTAGATTCCGAAGAAGATAGTGGAGTTCCAGAGGATTAATAACCACCGAGACTTCGAGGTCCCCAAGGAAATCAAATAAGCCACGGAAGACCGCTCATGAGTGAGCCCTTCACACAGAAAGGTCGGCGTATGCGAATCGTATATCCCGTTTGCGCGCTCATGCTTCTAACGGCCTGTGGCATGGTGCCCACCATTTCCTTGAAGCATCCGACCACCGGACGAACGGTCCAGTGTGAGGGCGACTTGTATCCATTGTTTGACCCAACCGTCGGCCAATTAATCAAATCGCTCCAACAAAACTGCGTCGCTGATTATCAGAAACGAGGGTACGAACAGGTTCCTCAGTCAGAAACTGGCCGTGTAGAGGAAAAGGTCAGTGGGAACACGCCTCCAGGGGCCTAAGGTCCTTTAACAGGCTGCGGAAAAACGTTTTGCGACCCCTTCCAGGGGACAGTTTCGGCGATTCGATGATGACCTCGATGGTGACGCGCAAGCGCATTTATATCGATCACAATTGGCGAACGTCCATTCCTGAGGCATTTCACTTACTCTAACGAAGATCGAGCTTTATAGGGCTTCGGACCAGGGTGTCAGAGAGTTTTTCCGCAACCTGTTAAAGAAGCTGGAACAACGGGAAAGCACGATGAAAGCCATGAACGGGATAGATCGACGCATAAGCAGCGCAAGAGCATTTTGCATCTCTCGTCTGAAACAATGGCAGAGGGAGCCCGTCTTCATTGAGCAATGCATGGTCTGGGCGATGCTGGGCTTGACCCTTGCTCTCGCTGGTTGTGCCGACACAATTTACCCGGTCACGACTGGCTATCATATCCCCGTGTCCCAGGAGACCCTCACTACGCCGAGGCGTGTTGTGGTCTGGAGTAATAACTCGGTGAGTGAACGTGCCATTGTCGATGGGATGCAGAAAAATGGGCATACGGTGATTGGACGTGCCCAGTTGCAGACAGTCCTCGACAAGCAGAGAGCTACGACAACATCGCCTGATGAAAATATCGTAGCTGCCGCAAAGCTGCTGGAGCCTGACCGTATCATTGTCTCTGAAGTTACGCTCACGCCCAGTGCAGTAGACCAAGCGGGCTACTACCCTGGTGATAGGGAGGCTCGCAATGCCGGTCCGTTATTTTCCAGATTTGACAAATCAGGTTCCGCGTTCCTCGTTTCTGTGACGGTTCGCAGTATCGATGTGGTCACGGGGGAACTTCGATGGCGTGGCAGTGCCTCGTACCCCCGTCCAATCCTAAGTCCAGAAAAGGGCGTTGTTTCTCTCACAAGATTGGCGATCGAGCATGCCAAATGTTTAGTGCGCGCGAGGTTCGAATGGAAAGAGCTTGATGAAACCGGCGGAGGGTGCGTTTTGAAATAATAGGCCTTAAAGCGGAGGCCGCAGGGGACTCTTGGCAGTCTTTGGGCGGCTCGTGACCTTATGGAACCCGTTCCTTCTTTTCCTCAGAGTGCGGGTGGTGTGGTTCGAGGACCTTCGGTTCAGCATGTATTGGATCAGGTGGATGAAAGGGACTGCCAGGAAGGGCCTCGGCCTCCTGGCCTGGAGTCTGGTGGTGTGGCCGCTCTCGGTTGATGCCTCCGTCAATATCCCGCTGCATCATTGGACCTATGAGGCGATTGACCGTCTGGTGACGATGGGACTCATTGACCATGCCATGATCGTCACTCGTCCCTACAGTCGCAAGCAGGCTGCACAATACGTGGCGCGGGCGCTGCAACAGACCTCGGATCATCCGGAGTCACTCGATGATCAGGAAGAAGTGGTCGGCCCGTTGCTGGAACGCTTGGTAGGGGAGTTTCGGCCTGAGTTGACCGCTGTCGGTGCGGTAGCGCCGGCTCTCGGGGCGAAGAGTAGCTGGCTTCGCTACGGCGGCCACGTGCAGCTCGAAGCGGACGCCTTTTCGGTCGGACATGGCGGCGTGCGGCTCCGCGAAAACCGGGGCGGCGAATACTATGCGAACGGCGAACAGGTGCAGACGGACTTCCGCGGATGGTTCGAACTCGGTGAGCATCTGTCGTTAGTCGCCCAGCCCAAGTACATCACCGATCCTCATGTTCTGGGTCAAGGCGCGACCAATAACGTGCACAATGCCTACATGAAGGAACTGATGGCGAAATTCACCTTGGCCAACGTCTCTCTCGAAGTGGGCCGTGGCACGCAGTGGTGGGGGCCTGGCTATCACGGGACGCTGTTGCTCTCGGACCAGGCCTTCCCCATGGACATGATCAAGTTGGGGAGTGAGGGGCCGTTTCAGTTGCCGTGGGTCTTCCGCGACCTGGGCCAGTGGAAGATCAATAGCTTCCTCACGCAACTGGATCGAGACCGCGATTTTCCGAGGGCCAAAGTGTTTGGCTTACGCATCACGTATCTGCCAGCCAGTTGGCTGGAACTGGGCGTGACCCGCATGACGCAATTCGACGGCCGGGGCCATCCCCAGTCCTTTCCAGGAGCCGTTATTCATGCCTATACCAATCCCCCCAATGAACTGGGGCCGAATAAAGTGAAGGAACAAGCCATGTTCGATTTCACCGCACGGATTCCACATGTGGATTACCTGATTCCCTTTCCCGCAGGCCTCCAAACCTATGGCGAGATCGGGTCCACCGACAAATGGTCACAGTTTCCCCTCCCAAGCCGTGCGGCGGTCTTAGGCGGGATATACATTCCACAACTGTTTCGCGGAGATTCAACGGATCTCCGCCTGGAATATGCGGACACGGATTTGACCCGTCGGAAAACGGGGATTCCCAACGTGTGGTACAACGATTTCTTCTATCAAAGCGGGATGCGGTATCGCGGGTTTCCCTTAGGCCATTGGGTGGGCACGGATGGCATTGACTACTTCCTTCGTGCTACCCGGCACATGGCTGAGGAGTGGCAGTTGGGGGTGAACCTCGATTACTCGGAGCGGGGCAAGAGCAATCCGGTCTATGAGAAAAAGCGCGAAGCGGCCGTGGACCTGACCTGGAAGTGGTCGCAGCACTATTCGATCACATTCGCTTACACCTACCAGCGCATTCAAAACCCTGGCCAGATCACCGACCTCAACCCCTTCGTGGAGACGTTCGCTAACGGGGTCGTCTCGAACAACAATTTCTTCTGGACGAATTTCGTCTTTGAATTTTAGCGCACGCGGCTCAATCGACAAAACTTACATCGCGCGGGAGCGTCACCAAGAGACAGGCGGAATAGGTTAATCAGGTTGATGCTCTTGCAAGGGCACTGTGGTCGTCTGTTCTTGGTTCATCTGGGAAAAAAATGAACACGAAGAGGTTGCTTATCGGAAAAGATGTCTTGCAACCTTCAGCTTTACATTTTCCCGGCATTTTCTTAGCATCTATCAACAAATTTCTTTCTGTGTGCTATTGCGTTCACTATGAAAAGGGGACTCGCAAGATGGCTATGAACAACAGGACCGCCTTGTTGGCGAGGAGTGGCTATGGGCTTGCCGTACCGCTTATGTTAGCTATAGTCGGACTCAGTGGATGCGCAACCACGGTCCGAGAAGCTACGCCTCCCTCTCCCACGCAGAGGGCCCTGATCGGGAAGACAAAACAGGAACTCAAGGCCTGTGCCCTAGTCAAGCCCGAGGAGAGTGTAACGGGTGACCTGACGATATTGCGCTACTACAAGGAAGCATCGATCCTGGAAGAGTCCTTTTCTGGATCGAAAAGTAGCGTCCCACGCATTCACCATGGATGTTGGGCAACGCTCGGGCTGAAGAACGATCGCGTCGAAGGCGTTCGGTATGATTCGGTTCCCTCGTCCTATGAGGACGAGGATCACTGTGATGAAATTTTTCGCAATTGCCTTGCATCGTAAATTGGCCATGGCAGTATCAGTCGGAATCGCTTTTTAGATGGTCGTTCGGAACAGGAAAATATTATTTGTGGGTAGTGCAAATGTCCTTGACGGGACCGATGATCGAGTGTATAAGCGGCAACGTTTGCATCTGACAGACTCTGCGCGTGGATCTTTTCTTTGGGGAACCTTGTATGGACCCAACCGGTAGTTGTCAGCAAAGGGTTTCAGCCATTTCCCTGCTTGGAAATGAGCCTGGTAGGACCGTGATGTTTTAACTGCCCTGTCCTTCCCTCCTGCCGCCTCTCCGTCCAAGCCGAGCGGAGAGGTGCCTTGTGTCGTTTCCGATTGTGCGGATCACAGATAGGCTAGCGACCAACCGGCTTGGGGCCGTGGTCGTTCGGTTCGTTGCCGTATTCAAGTCCACTGCTATCCAGATCATCATCTGTGCGGCCCTGGGAACAGGCTCCGATGTCGTGTATGCACTTGAAAAATATGGTCGTCCCCTGCCATCAATGGAACAGGACAAAGAGGACAGTACCTCAGAAGCCAGGCCAGAAGAAGAAACACTGATCGGGGGCTATCTGCTGACCGCCCCCTTTATCTCGAACCCGACATTCACCGCTCGACCCAATAACACCGGTTTAGTGGCCATGCGCCATATGGTCCACCTCGAAACAGATCTGTATAAACAGTATCTGACCTTTTATACGGATCAGAACTTTTTCTCAGATCGGCAGACGGGCTGGGTGAAGCTGAGCGAGTGGGATGACACATATGCGCTGACTGGCATCCTGGATCATTGGGGCTGGCGGGTCCAATACGAGCGAGACAAGCCGCTGGACCAGAGCGGCTTGCAACAGATCTATGCGGACATGCTCGTGACCTACCGTGTCGAAGCCACGGCGGATTGGGCCTGGTGGAAAAGAATATTACCTAAACAAAATCTTACCTTCTATGCTGGGCCAGGCTGGCTATTCTTCAATAAGAACTATTTTGCGCGTCCGGATAACACGGGGTTAGCTCAATACCGGTATGTCGGTCACTTTGATTTGGATCTCTATGAAAACCGCCTCATCGTATACGGAGACATGAACATGTTTACAGACCGGACGGCATCGAGTCAGATTCGACCCTCTGAGCTTGATTGGATCATTGGGCTAGCTGTCCGATGGAATGATTACGAACTGAGCGTGTATCGAGAGCAGGATCGACCGCTGGATCGAGCAGGGTTGGTCCAACAGTACGTGGCGATTCAGCTTCGTTATGCATTCGATGTGCCCAAAAAAGCGCTTCAAAACATCCTCCGTAGGATTATGTCACGCTAGAGCATCGAATACCCACTAAAAATTTGACAACGGTCATTGGTCGATAGATTGATCACTGCATGACGGTCTATGATGTAACTATCTTGGGGGTAAATTCCAAGACCTGAAGTGATCAACGTGATAGACAGGCCTCCAGCATAATCTGCGCTAAACGTTTTCTTTCAGGAAACTGCCGCTGGGATACTGATCGGGCTCACTGACGTGCGTTTCAGTCTCGTTGCTGTTCCACCTTAAACTGTAGTG
>CAZKHY010000127.1:0-10003 GCA_964552455.1 uncultured Nitrospira sp. | reverse complement strand
TTGACGCCCGCCTCCCCCAACACCGACGCCACGTGCGCCAGCGTGCCCGGTTTGCTTTCTTCTCGGATCACCAATTGTATTGTTGCTGGCATCTTGCTGTCCGCCTCCCTTCCAATTACATCAGCCGGTCCAGTGCCTCAGTTCCGCAGATTCATATCTCAATCAATTATTCCTGGAAAAAACAAAAATAACGAGCCAGATGATGGCAAAGAGAAACGGAGAAAACAGCAGATACCATCGCGACGAGATACCGCCGAAGGTGCGGAGAATCCAGGCAGCCTGCATCCTGTCCTCCCTGGTCTCCAGAATCGAGAACCTAGGATCAGTGGGATAGCGCTCGCGAAGTTTCCTGAGCTTGACCTGCCAGGCTTCCTGAAATAGAGCGGTCCGTCCAATCGAAAACGTCCAAATCAGGTTGAAGACCACACCGGCAAGGTACATGAACCATTTGTTCGCGGCAAACCCCCCGCCGGAGACATTGATGGCCGAGACCAGCAGACCATTGACCACCAGCAGCACCTGGAGCTTGGTTGTCTTGATCGGATTCTCTTTGGACCAGAGATCGAGCAGGATTTTATAGGTCTCGAAATCCCGCTCCACTTGAGCAGCCTGTTCCATTTGAGATTCCGCCTGCACTGCCATTAGTTTCTCTTACTCTTCAAGCAGGTCATGTGCCTCTTCAAGCAGGTCATGTGCAGGGATTGCGGTCGAAACCACTATGAACTCTTGTAGCCATACAGCCATCGCGCGGTCGTCCCGCCGACGTTGCGGACCGAATGAGTCACCTTGGCGGGGATCAGAACTTCCTCCCCCACTTTCGGCCTGAAGACCCGCCCTTGCATCTCCAGTTCCAATTCGCCTTCCAGAACCATCACCAGTTCATCGGTCTGGTGCACATAGTCTTCCCACATCTGCCCCGGCGGGTCAACCCAGAGACCGCAACTGAAACCGCGGGAGCGCCAGCCTTGCTCAATACTCGCGCGATCCAGTCTCTGTTCCACTTCCACGCTTCCGCAATATACAAAAATCTCATACCGAAACTTGTTAACGCTTGCCAGGAAAGCAGAAAGGGATCATTTTGACTTGAACTCTTTCAGACGACTGCACTCAACAAGCCTATCCAATGTTTTCAGGGTGAAGACTTTCCCTCTCGTGGAATAAAGCAACTTTCTCATATCCTCGCGTCGCACACCGAAACCTCGTCCGCCAATACAAGCGATAACCTCATATTTCGGCTGATCTGAAGGCTGTCCGGCTCTGCTTAGCTCGCCAAGATGTTGGACCCGAGTTACCTTGTCGCGGGCTGTGCCGTCGTCTTCAGTGATTTTTGCTTCGATTATCACTTGCGGATTGAACTCACTTGGAATAATAAAGTCAGGCGATTGATCAAACCCCGCAATACGTTCCGCCCGTTTGGTCTTCCGGTAACTGACTCCGGCCTTGCTCAGAACGTCCTCCACCGCAGACTCCATGCTATCGCCAACCAGTTCCGATACCGAATCTCGGTGTCCTGCAAAAGGGCGTCCGAGGAAACGCTCGTATAGAAGCATGGCATATGGGACTCCCATTCCTGCCATTGCACGAATAGCATCGGAGCCAGTTTTGGTGTCCACTTTATCCAGACGGTGAATCTTATCCGGTTCAACTTGAGGCGCGCCTTCGGCTAGCAGTTGACAGGCAGTTTCTATAAGGGCTTTGACTCTTTCAGTCGTCAGTCCACTCTTTGCAACAGGCCTGAGTGGGTCCATGCGAATTTTTCGGTCCAGCGTGCGAATAAACCCCTGGCTGAATTCGATCCCAGTGCGTTGAGTAGCCAAGTACGCCCATTCGGGTGGTGTGAAGCCAAGCATGGTCCTCACGACAATGATAGAGATTGGCACCTCGCATGTAGCGCGGAGCATATTGGTTGGCGTTATATTGCAGAACCCTTCCGTAGCCCGCTTTAACGCTTCGTACCCGGTCTCGAACACCGAATATTCAAGAAAACCATCGCCTTTAGGTAAAACAAGGAATTCTGATTCCAGGCAAGAAAATACAGCAGAGACATATTCATCAGGACTCGCCTGAACTTGATCGAACGGAACTTCAAAAGGAAATTTCATGGCGGCGGGCTCTATACACGGCTTCACCTTCCCGTACTATTGCGCTTTGGACTACTGGGGCATTGAGAAGATCATCACCAAGGCAGCGTTCAACATCTTTAAGCCCTCCGAGTCTCTGCGCCTGACTAGCAACGACCGAAAATCTATCCTCAATGGTCATCGTTCGATCCCAGGATTTCCTAAGACGCCAAATGGCCATTCTTATGAGATGCCCGAAGATAAGACATCGCATATCACCGCGCGTTGGTGTCACGTTCCCAGCACGAAGTCGAGCAATATCTTCACGAACAAGACCCGCAATCCCTTCGGCGGCATTAACAATCCACCGAGCTGGCAGCTTTCCGTGCGAACGGCAAACAAAAATGGTATCCACCACAGATGAACCAGTCCCCTTGATATGGATTGAGGCCCCCATTTCAGCCGGGCATGGAATAGAAGCAGAACAAGTCAATCCCGCATCCAGAATAGAAATTGCAATGGGGAAATACGCTTCTAGAGTGTTGTGATGATAAGTAAAAGCTAAAGGCGATCCCGGTTTCAGAGCGCTAGCCATTCGAGAAAATACTTCTGACATCCCTTCAGTGAAATGCCGTAGCCCACGATCCATCGTGACATTCCCGGTCAATTCATTAGCGTTTCTCGTTGAAATTGGCTGAAAAGCATCCGTCGTAGTGCCCACCAACCGGCGCAACCACACATAACAGAAATCCATCAACTCGGCATATTGGACGTTGCCAAAGTAAGGAGGATCGGTCAGAACCGCATCAAGCGAGGCCGGCTGAATGCCAGCAAGCGTAGCGCTTTCACAACGCAAAGTAACATTACGTGACTTGCCCCCTCTGCTTCCATTTCCTCGATCTCCTATCCACTCGCCAGAGATCGGCACGCGAACTTCCCTTCTATTCTGAAGCTCCACCTCGAAAGGATTCTCACAATAGGCCTTGGCCCTGGCATATTTTTCAATTATGTTTACCCAGCCGCCACTACCAACAACCATTCCTTGGTTGCCATTGGCTATACCTAAGATGTTGGATTCGCACTGAACTAGACCGACTGGGAAACCGTGGACGGAAAAAATATCCAAAGACTTGAGAGCCATTGTGTCATACCGGCAAAGCATATTTTGATAGCGTAAAAGGTCGGAAAGATTAGTTGCCAAAGCATTCCGCACCCTCTCATTGGTTAGCTTTTCAATCCACTGGCAACTCAATTCTAGCCCCAGTATTTGTCTCGCGTTAAACATATCTTTGTAGTACCGGTAACCCCATCTATGGAGACGGTCAGTTTCATCACCACCTGGGATTTCATCGTCAGGGACGAAAACCGACTTCGTTTTGGCCCATGTCACTTCAGCTTCTGCAAATTTCGCTAAATCATCTTTGTCCGGTTTCTTGAAAAACCGACCATGCTGCCGAGTTTTGCATTGAGGACAGTGGTACTCGATGGCGAACATGCGGTGCCTTGGCGGTCCGGCCTTGATATTTGGATAGCTATTTACTTCACCGCAATGTGAGCAGTTGCAACGATTACGTTTTGCTGGCCCCGACAGATAAAGTCTCGAGTCGCACGCCTGACATTTTCCTGGATTTTTCCTATCTACTGTTTCGTTTAGCTCGCCACATTGGGCACACACGAATATGTTCTTTGGATGACGCCGATCCTCTGAGAGAAGATAACCAGGGAAAAGGTCGAAATCTCTACTGCATTGCTGGCATCTCTGTACCTTCACCCACAGAAAATATTTTGCGTGCGCGTCAGTCGAACCACATTCAAGGCATCGACTTCTGTAAAGACAGCCGACTTTCTTTTCGACCCAACGAGTGAGTTGAATGGCAGCTTCTCGATAGGCACTCAGATCCAACTGCTCAATCTCCTGGCGAACGATCCAATAAGCCATAGGGTTAATGTCATCCCCTATGACGTCACACCTCAATCGCTGTGCCTCAAATAATGGCGTGCCCTCTCCCATGAATGGGTCAGCAATTCGAATTCCCTTTCGATTATTGACCATAAATTAATGGTCGCGAAGAGAACCCTGGGCGAATTCTGACAGGAGCAAGGAGCGGAATAACGTGCCTGGGCGGCGAGCAAACCACTTATGGACGGCGATGATGGGCCTATAGTTTTGCTGAATCTGTTTTTCACGTAGGGCCATTGTCGCCACAAAAGAAACATCAAATTTGTCTTCAATCATTGCTCTATCGCCTTCACGCACAACTAAGAACAGGCTACAACTTTAGCACGATCCTGATCAGATGTCGTTAATGGGCCTCCAGCGCTGGCTTTAACCTATGATGACGTTGGAGAAGCTACTCTCCTAAAAGTACGAAGGGGATGCGGCGGTCGGCCACATCCCCTCCTGGACTAAGTCGAGCGCCTTGGGCGCTGCCGTTATTTCGAGCCGCGCCGGAAGCCTCTCCGCGACGCTTCCCGCTTGGGAGCCGGACAGCAAGGACAGCGCGGTTTCGGATGCGCCGCTTGGGAACGGCGGCGGAACAGGCCCGCTAAATGAAGTCCGAAGGGGCCGCACCACACCGTACCAAACCGCCCGGCCCCGCCGCAGCCTATTCGTTTACGAAAGCTGGAACGTCTCATTGACGAAGGTATATTCGTAAATGCCGTTGGGACGAATCCCGGCCCTCATCGCCACGAGCTGCGCGACCGTCCGATAGCCCTGGGGAACGAAGAGGTAAAACGGAACGCCCATGGCTCCGTGGTCCTGCAGCCGGCCTCGGGTCTGGGGGTGCGACAGCGACTCCTCGGTCTCCACTTCCGCGATCCATTCGACCCGGTTGCCGGCGGGGCTGTACTGCCAGCCGATGATGTCGGGATCGCGCTTATCGGCCGCCCAGCCATCCTTCTCGGCGCTCGACTTGATCGTGACTTTGCACTGGAAGGACTTGGCCCAGCGCTGCGCCACCAGACTGACGACGTGGTCATGAAGCGATTCGATGGCCGTTTCACGAGAGAGCATGTTCATCCCTGACTTGTTTCCCCGATGAGACGCCCCGGCCGTTTGCGCCACGGCTTCTCCCCCCTCAAGCCGGCACCGTCGCGCCGGCCTGCAGAACCGCACGGATCGTGTTGAGCAGACTGCTGGGCAAAAATGGCTTCTGGATATAGGCGGCCCCCAACTGCTCGATGCCGTACCGGAGCACGGCGTCGTCCGCGTAGCCGGACATGAGGAGCACCTTCGTCTCCTCCCGGGCGATCGCCACCAGGTTGGCGAGCCGGCAGCCGTTCATGCCGGGCATCTGGACGTCCGTCAGCAGCAGGTGGATCGGCCCCCGGTGCTGCTGGCAGTGCTGCAAGGCCCCGTCCGGATTGTCCGCCTCCAGCACGTGATAGCCTGCGAGCAGGAGCGTTTCGCGCACGATCTCCCGCACCATCGGATCGTCGTCCACCAGCAGCACCGTCGCCGGCCCGCCGCCGGGGCCCAAAGCCGTCTCGTTCGCCTGCCCGAGCTGTTCTATCGTCTTGGAACCCTTCTGCATCATAGGCACCTTCCTGAACAGGTCCCCCTGTCCGTTTAGGAGCAGCCGCTGGTCGCGCCGCAGTTCATGCACTTGAGGCAGGTGCCGTTGCGCACCAGCATGAACTCCTTGCAGCTCTGGCAGGGGTCCCCTTCGTACCCCTTCAGCCGCGCCAGTTCGACCGTCGTGTAGGTCAGCGTCTCCCGCTTGAGCTCCACCTTGCGGGCGACGGTTCCGTTGCCGCCGTTGCCCTTGCCGTGCCCGTTCCCTCCGCCGACTCCGTTCCCGCGCCGGGCCGGGAACAGGTCCGTGCTGATCGCCTGGGAGGCCAGCGATTGCGGATCGGCCGGCTCCCCGCCCATGCACTCCGGGTCCTGATCGTCCTTCTTCACCGAGTCCATCCGCAGGTCGTCGTCCACCACCTGCGCCAGGTCGTAGCGGCCCAGGTAGGTGATGGCCAGCTCCCGGAAGATGTAGTCGATGATCGAGGTGGACATCTTGATGCGGTCGTTGAGCTTCACCGGCCCGTTCGGCTCGAACCGCGTGAAGACGAAGGCCTCGACGAACTCTTCCAGCGGCACCCCGTGCTGGAGCCCCAGGGAGATGGCGATCGCGAAGCAGTTCATGAGGCTCCGGAAGGCCGCCCCCTCCTTGTGCATGTCCAGGAAGATCTCCCCCAGCGTGCCGTCGGAATACTCGCCGGTCCGGAGGTAGATCTTGTGGCCGCCCACGATCGCCTTTTGGGTATAGCCGGCGCGCCGCTCCGGCATCCGCCGCCGCTTGGCCAGATACCGAACCAGGATTTTTTCAGCGACCGCCTGTACGTCCCGGTCCGCCACCGCCTCGGCCACCTCGCCCGAGTCGGTCGAGGCGTTGAGCGGCTGGCTGAGCTTGGACCCGTCGCGGTAGAGGGCCACCGCCTTGAGCATGGAATGCCAGGCCAGCAGGTAGGAGGCCTTCACCTCCTCGACCGTGGCGTCGGCCGGCATGTTGATGGTCTTGCTGATCGCGCCGCTGATGAAGGGCTGGGCCGCCGCCATCATCCGGATGTGGGCCTGCACGGCGATGAACCGCTGGCCGGTCCGGCCGCAGCGGTTGGCGCAGTCGAAGACCGGCAGGTGCTCGCTCTGGAGGTGCGGCGCGCCTTCGACCGTCATGGTGCCGCAGCAGTAGTCGTTGGCCACGACGATCTGCTCCTGGGTGAAGCCCAGGACCTTGAGCATGTTGAAGGCGGGGTCGTTCAACTGGGCGTCGGTGAGGCCCAGCTTCTCCCGGCAGAAGTCCTCGCCGAGGGTCCACTTGTTGAACGCGAACTGGATCTCGAAGGCCTGGCCCAGCGCCGCCTCCAGCCGGTCCAGCGCCGCCCCGTCGAAGCCCTTGGCCTGCAGCGCCTCGTGGTTGATGAAGGGCGCGCCCTTGAGCGTCCGGCGGCCGGAGCAGTAGGTCACGATGTCCTGGATCTGCGCCTCCGTGTAGCCGAGCGTGGCCAGGGCCGGCGGGATGCTCTGGTTGATGATCTTGAAGTAGCCGCCGCCCGCCAGCTTCTTGAACTTGACCAGGGCGAAGTCCGGCTCGATCCCGGTCGTGTCGCAGTCCATGACCAGGCCGATCGTGCCGGTGGGGGCGATGCAGGTGGTCTGGGCGTTGCGGAACCCGTAGGCCGTCCCCAGCCCCAGCGCCCGGTCCCAGGCCCTCCTGGCCGCCAGCAGCAGGTCCGGCGGACAATGTTCCGGCTGGATGCCTTTCGGCGTGACCGTGAGCCCTTCGTATTCCTCCGGCGCCGCATTGTAGGCGGCGTGACGGTGGTTGCGGATGACCCCCAGCATGGGCTCGCGGTTCCTCGCATAACCCTCGAAGGGCCCGAGCTCGGCCGCCATCTCGGCCGAGGCGGCGTAGGACTCGCCGGTCAGGATCGCCGTCAGGGCGCCGCAGATCGCCAGGGCCTTGGGCGAGTCATAGGGGATGCCGAGCCTCATGAGGATCGTGCCCAGGTTGGCGTAGCCCAGGCCCAGCGTCCGGAAGACGAAGCTCTTCTGCGCGATGGCCTTGCTCGGGAAGGAGGCCATCAGGACGCTGATCTCCAGCACGATCGTCCAGAGCCGCACCGCGTGGCGGAAGTCCTCCAGGTTGAACTGCCCGTCCGCGTTGTAGAACTCCCCCAGGTTCAGGCTGGCCAGGTTGCAGGCCGTATCGTCCAGGAACATGTACTCCGAGCAGTTGTGGACCACGAGCCCGTCTGCGACGAAGTGGTGCGTCGCTTCTTCCGTCAGATCAAAGACCGCTTCCTCACCCGCCGGCTCGATCGAGGCTATTCCATCCGTCAGCTCATCCTTGTACGTGCCGACCGCGGCGTTCAGTTCGGCAAGAGCCGCGGACTTGGGACTTTCGGGATGGAACCCGATTTCCCGCTCGAACAGGAACCGAGAGGACCGGCTGATCCGGAGCGAGTGCATCTCTTGCACGGGGTAGACCCGCGTGCCGCCCCGGCCGTCGGGGAGCGCCGAAGTCGTCGCGCCGCCCCGGCGGTTCTCATAGAGCTTGGATTTGATTCCGAAGGACAACAGCAACAGCTGCACCTGGCGCAGAAGCTCGATCGATGTGGAATCCAGCGCGACATATTGGGACTTGTCCCCATAGTTGGCCACCGTACCGTCGGCGGTGAAGAGGCCGCGCAGGACCGCCGCCAGGGCCGGCTTGTCCAGCTCATAGACGGCCGGCGTGAACCGCTTCCGCTCCGACCCTTCATCCAACACGGCCAACTGGCGGAACAGGTCCACCACGGGACGGGAACCGAAGGAGAGCCGAGCGCCGGTTGCGCTCCGCGTCACGCTCACGCCGTCGTTGCGGCCGACTGATCCGACCGCCTTGAGGGCCGCCTTCTGGACATTGACCGCCTCGGCCACTGAGGCCAGGACTCCGGCCTCGTTAGCGTGCATCAATAGGATGATGATGTCCTCTTCGCGGCCACGGACGACCGAGCTGGTGAGACAGCCGTCCCCGATCGCCACTCCGACACCGACCGCCAGATTCGCCGGCATTGTCTTGCGGCCAAACCCTGGCCCCTGCAAGAACAACCGGTCCTCCGTGGTGAGATCCTTCACCGCCACATCGCCGCGGCCGACCGTGAGCACCCGGTGGTCATCGGTGATGCGGACTCGATAGCCGGACCTGGTTGTCAGTTCGAAGATCGGCTTGCGGCCCGTGGGAAACACTTTTGTGACCAAGTGCGGCTGGCCGTCAGCCCCGATGATCCGGACGGACTTGCCGACCAGCTCATCGATCCTCCGCCAACCGTCCGCGGTAGCCACCAGCGTGTCGCCGGTGACGCAGGGATTCGAGGCGTTGATCCGGCCGTCCTCCGGACAGGTGTGCCATTCGTTGATCGTCGTGTCGTACTGCGTGCCGGGATCGGCGCAGATCCAGGCGGCCCAGGCGATCTTGTCCCAGAGCTCGCGGGCCTTGATCGTCTTGACGATCTTGCCGTCCGTCCGGCGCTTCAGCGGCCAGTCCCCGTCCTTCTCCAGCGCGTCGAAGAACTCGTTGGGGATCCGCACGCTGTTGTTGGAGTTCTGCCCCGACACGGTCTGGTAGGCCTTGCCGTCCCAGTTGGTGTCGTACTCGTGGAAGACGAAGTGGGTGAACCCCTCTTGGGCATAGATGAACATCCGCTGGATATAGGCCTCGGGCACGGCCGATTGCCGGGCGTGGCGGATGGCGTCTTTCAGCTTGGGATTCTGCGCCGGATCGATCTCGACCCTGGTTCCTCCGTTCCCGTTCGGCACGTGGCAGGCCGTCAGGACTTCGTTGAGCCGCTTGGCGCAGATCTTGGAGCCGGCCACCATGGCGGCCACCTTCTGCTCCTCGACGACCTTCCACTCGATGAACTCCTCCACGTCCGGATGGTCCAGGTCCAGGCAGACCATCTTGGCCGCCCGCCTGGTGGTCCCGCCGGATTTGATGGCGCCGGCGGCCCGATCGCCGATCTTCAGGAAGGACATCAGGCCGGAGGATCGCCCGCCGCCGGAGAGGGGTTCGTTGTCGCCGCGCAGTTTGGAGAAATTCGTCCCGGTCCCGGACCCGTACTTGAAGAGCCGCGCCTCCCTGGTCCAGAGGTCCATGATCCCGCCGTCGTTGACCAGGTCGTCGTCCACCGACTGGATGAAGCAGGCGTGGGGCTGCGGATGCTCGAAGGCGTTGACGGCCTTGGCCATCTTGTGGGTCTTGGGATCGACGTAGTAGTGCCCCTGAGAGGGCCCGGAGAGGCCGTAGGCGTAGTGCAGGCCCGTATTGAACCACTGGGGCGAGTTGGGGGCCGCCATCTGGCGGGCCAGCATGTAGCACAGCTCGTCGTAAAAGGTCGCGGTCACTGCTTCCTTGTTGAAATAGCCGTTGCTCTTGCACCCGGGTGTCCCACCACCGTCCAGCCGG
>CAZKHY010000126.1:6627-10047 GCA_964552455.1 uncultured Nitrospira sp. | reverse complement strand
CCATCCCGAGTCCCTCCAGTGACCTGGCCGTTCCGGCGCATCGCGCCTCACACCCCGCGACATGGACTACGAACTGCGCCCCAAACCGCCGAGCCCGAAGGCCCCGCCGCCCCGGCCGGCCGCCCGGCCCTCCCAACCCGCTCAGCCTGCTGACGTCGGACGCGCCAAAGCGCCTGCCGCCCCTCCGAGCCAGCCCCCTCCTTCCCCGAGCGGGACGGGGAAGCAGGTCGAAGCGGAGTTGGAGGCTTTGAAGAAGGAGTTGAAGACGATCAAGAAGCAGCTGGCCGAGCAGGAAACGGACCGTCCGAAGCAGCCCTCGAAGAAGAAGGCAAAGCCGGCCCCGCCCAAGGCGGACGCGACTCCCTAGCGCAGGCGATCACGTCACTTCGACCAATTCCCTGCCCAGCAGCACCACCTCGCGTGAGAGCGGCTCCCGGAAGTTCATGCGGCAGTAGCAGGCATACGTGACGTAGGTATCTTGCAGACAATAGTCGGCAATCTCCTTCCCCTGTCCCTTGGCCCACATGTCCGCCACCTGCTTGCCGCTGCCCGATTTGGTCTCGACCTGGAGGGCCCGCGCCAGCACGTCCAGCTTGATCCAGCCGCGCGTCTCCCAGTTGCTCCAGACCGCCATCGTGTCGTAGACCGGCTCGGTTCGGAACCTGGCCAGGCTGATCTCGACGCTCGGCTTGACCTGGTGGATGACGGATCGCTTCCTGATGAAGGGCAGATCGAACCCCAGGCCATTGTGGGCGATGAACAGGGCCGGACGAATCTGCGCGAGTTTTGCCCAGAACTGCCGCAGCAGTTCTTTTTCATCGGCCCCATACCAGGCCACGGCCCCCTGCGGTTCCATCTGGTCGGAAAACACGAGCAGACCGATGCAAACGATCCGGCTGAAGGTGCCGTCGAAGGAGGATTTTTCGTACAGTTCGTCTTCGGTGCGCTTTCGTTGCTCCGCTTCGGCATGATCGAACAAGTTGTCGGCCACCTCACCCCACTCGCTTGGACCGGCGGCCGCAACCAGTCCCGCCAGGCGGGCCCATTCCTCCCGCGGCGCCTGGATCGTCTCGATGTCGAGCACGACTTTCATGGAATAGCCCTCAGCGTTCGCCGTCAGCTCTCAGTCCGAAGACCCGCCTTCTTTTTCCTCTGGCTGATCGCTGACGGCTGAAGACCGACTGCTTTCCTCCATCAGCGACCGGAACATAATGATCCCATCCTGATACGAGCCGTCGTTCTTCCGCACGGCGTCGGGGATCACGGCCAGTTCGGAAAACCCCAGCTTCTTCCACAGGAGCCGCGCAACCAGATTCTCGGAGAAGACCAGGTTGAAGATCACGCTCCTGTATCCGAGTTCTTTCGCATATTGCAACATCGTGGCGCCCAGGAGCCAGCCCAGCCCCTTCCGTCGCCAGCCCGGCGCCACGACGAAGCCGGCGTTGGCGACCTGTCCGGCCCGTCCCGGCCAGTTCGGCTTGAGGTAGAAAGCGCCCAGCATGTCCCCGCTTCTCGGGCGGTCCCGCAGATAGACGGCCACCGTGCTCTTCCCCCTGAACCAGTAGTCCAGAAAATCCTCGTCGTCCGGAAACCGCTCGTGGGGATAGGACGTTCCTTCCTCGACGATCACGCGATAGAGCCGCTTCAACGGCTCCACGTCCTGCCGATCGGCCAGCAGCAGTTGAACCGGGGTGCCGTCTTTGAGGCGCGCCTCACTCGGAAATCTCATTCTGCAAGGCCTCGATCAACGCGCCGTCCGCAGGCGGGAAGTCGAAGTCGGCCAGCTCGCCGGCCTCCGCCCAGCGGATTTCTTCGCAGCCGAGCGCCCGCTCCTCCCCGGCCGCGATCGCGCAGCGGAAGAAGTGCAGCTCGACGGTTTTGTCCGGATAGTCGTGGCGGACGACCCGAAAAAGAACCGGCGGCGTGATCTCGATGCCGAGTTCCTCCCGCAACTCCCGGCGCAGGCAGGCTTCGAGCGTTTCGTCCGGCTCGCGCTTGCCCCCGGGAAACTCCCAGAGGCCTCCCAAATGGACCCCCGCCTTCCTGCGGCTGATCAGGTAGCGTCGGTCGCGGGTGATCAGCCCGGCCGCCACTTGAACGACCGTCCCACGTCGCTCGTCTCCCGTCGGCCGCATCACCTTTTGCGCCTTGCGGGTCGGTCGAACGGATAGCTCTTGCAGAAATCCTTCATCGGGCACAGCAGGCAGTAGGGATCGCGAGCGGTGCAAAGGACGGCGCCGAAATCCATCAAGGCCTGATTGAAATCATACCCTTTCCCCTTGGGAATCAAGGTCTCGGAAAGACGCCACAGCCTGGCTTTCTGCGCCTTGGGGTCGCCGGACCCGACGAACACCCGATGCAACACCCGCATCACGTTCGTATCCAGGATCGGCGCATCTTCGTTGAACGCAAAGGACCGCACGGCGCCGGCCGTATACCGGCCGATCCCCTTGAAGGAAAGCAGCTCGTCCTGGTCGCGGGGCAGCGTCCCCCCGTACCGGACGACGGTCTCGCAGGCGATACTGTGCAGGCGGTGGGGACGGATGTTGTACCCGAGCGGATACCAGGTCGCCCGCACCTCTTCCACCGGCGCCGCGGCCAGGTGCTGAAACGACGGATACCGCTCAAGAAACTCGTGGTACTTCGGAATGACCCGCTCGACCTGGGTCTGCTGGAGCATGACCTCCGAGACCAGGATCTTGTACGGATCGGACGTCTTGCGCCAGGGGAGATCGCGCCCATGCTGCTTGTACCACTTCAAGAGGCGGGCCTGAAACCGCCGCTTGGAGCCAGGCTCAACGAATGGTTTGGACTTTTTGGTCTTGCGGGCGGCCTTGCGCGGGCGGAAGCCGGAGCCGTTCTGTTTCACTCAGCTCTCCATCATCTCCAGCCGGGCGTCGAACTCGTGGCCGCAGGCGACGCACCGGATGCAATCCCGCTCCACGGACACCTCTTCGACTCTGATCCCCATGCCTCCGCAGTCGGGACAGCGGGCCAGGTGAGGCTGATGCTCATCAAGCGTCTCGTACCGGACCCCGCGCAGGCAATAGACCGGCTGCCCGTTCAGTTCCCAAGGCTTCCCGGCGTCGTCGGCTTCCGGCAGAACGACATAGTGGTGCGCGGCATAGTCCCGGCGGGCCTCCGGAGTCGTCAGCCCCTCCTTGACCAGCTTGCCGGTCTTGGCGTCATACAGCGCATCGCCCCTCACGACGACTTTGGTCGGTCCCATAGTGCACCTCCAAGCCAGAGTCTGGAACTGCGCACAAGCCTGGTTGCCTGGGGGTCGGCAATGAATTGGAACGGAGCGGACTTGTCGGTCAGCCCAACCATACTCCGCTCGTCGCCCCAAATCAACGAGCAGGGTCCCGTCAGGGCCAGGCCGACCTGGAGCACCAGGTCCAGCCGCTCCAAATCCACCGG
>CAZKHY010000126.1:0-6527 GCA_964552455.1 uncultured Nitrospira sp. | reverse complement strand
CCGTCAGGGCCAGGCCGACCTGGAGCACCAGGTCCAGCCGCTCCAAATCCACCGGCTTTCCCAGGACATCCACGGAACCCAGATCCAACGTCTGCTGCAAGAGATGCTCGTCCTGGCTCGCGCTCAAAACCACCACGCCCCCCTCGTACCGCCTGGCACGCAGCTCGCGAAGGACTTCTACGCCGTTCATCCCCGGCATGTACATGTCCAGGATGACCATCCGCGGCGGATCTTGCGCGACCATGTTCAGCGCTTCCGAGCCGTTCTGCGCCATGCGAACTTGATAGCCTTTCAACGTCAAAAACTGACCCAGCAGCCCTCGGATGATCTCCTCGTCGTCCACCACGAGAACCGCAGGGCCGCCCCGGCTCGCCGAGGCTCCTCTCTGGGCCTGCGTCCTGGCCGAGAGGGCCGAGAAGGTAAGGGCCGGTTGTTGCAGGGCGCGATCCAGGGCTTTGACCAGCACTTCCAGGGAGAAGCCTTTTCGCAGAAAATCCGTCAACCCCAGTTGCCTGGCCCGGTTTTCCATCTCTTCGGATCCCCGGGCCGTCAGCATCATGACGACCGCCTGCGGATCGAGCGCCCGGATCTCTTTGAGCACCGTCAACCCGTCGATGCCCGGCATGGAGAGGTCCAACAGGGTGACGCCGGGACGGTGCTGTTGATACAACCGCAGGGCCTCCCGCGGGTCCGTTGTCGTGACGACCTCGTGGCCTCGCCGGGAAAGCACCGCCCGCAGGAGATCGCAGATCATCAGCTCGTCATCGACGACCAGAATCTTCGCCATAGCCCCCTCTTTTTACGATCATCTTAATGCCGATGCCGGCTGGTTGCCATCGAATTCGACAATCCGCGCTTCACGGTGCGGTCACGTCCAACGCCGGCAGCCGCACGACGAAGGTGGCGCCCTGGCCCTCCTTCCCCTCCACCGTCAGCGTCCCTCCCAGCTCCGTCACAATACGATGACAGAGGGCCAAGCTCAGCCCGGTCCCCTGGCTCCCCTGTTGAGCGGTGGAGAACGGCTCGAAGATTCGGGATTGCAACTCCGGCGCTATGCCGGGCCCGTTGTCGGCGACACGGAGTTCGACCCAGGGTTTCGGCTGGTGGGGGGTGAGGGTCGTCCTGATCGTAAGCGTCCCCCGCCCCTGCGCGGAAGTCATCGCTTTCCTGGCATTGTCAATGAGGTTCAGGAAGACTTGGCTCAGTTCCCTGGGATTCGCCAGGACCGCCGGCAGGTCCGCCTGGAACTCTTTGCGCAAGGTGATCTTGGCGCCGGCCAGGTCATCGGTCGCCAGATCGAGCGTCTGCTGGACAAGATCGTTGACCTGGCAGGGTTCGCCGCCGGCCTTGGCGCGGCGGGCCACCGCCAGGGTCCGCTGGACGATTTCCGTCGTACGGTTGACCGCCTCGCGGATCGAAGCCAGGTCGTCGGCCAGGGTGTCGTACCGCTTCATCTTCACTTTCTCGCCGGCCAGCTGGGCCAACCCGCCGATCATGAACAGCGGGTTGTTGAGTTCGTGGGCGACGCCGTCCAGGAGCATCCCGAGGGCCGCCATCTTCTCAGACTGTCGAAGCTGCCGCTCGATCTGCCGGCGTTCCGTCCGGTCCCGAGCCACCAGGAGCCATCCGACCACGTCTTCTCCTTTTCGCACGTGGGTGACGGTGACTTCCAGCCACCTGGAGGTTCCGTCGCGCAGAAACACCTCGAACTCCACCACAGGCGGCACGGGCTTCCCCAGGCCGATGGAGGCCAACTGAGCCTTGGCCATCGGCTGCGTCGCAAAGGCGGCCATGAGGGAGTTCCCCGCCAGAGCCTCCAGGGGCTGGCCGGTGATGACCGACGCCTGCTGATTCGCCCAGACGATTGCGTCGTGTCCATCGAGGTACAGAATCGCGTCGTCCGCATGGTCGATCGCGAGCCGGAACCGTTCCTCGCTGGCCCGCGCCGCCTCTTCCGCCCGCCGCCGCTCGGCCACATCCAGGAAGGTCACGACGGCCCCCTTCACGACGCCCTTCTCACGGACGGGATAGGACGTATACTCGACCGGGAACGACGATCCATCCCGCCGCCAGAAGACTTCATCGGTCACGTAACAGTTCTGGCCTGACCGGAACGTCTGGTAGATCGGGCACAAGGCTTCCGGATAGGGCGCGCCGTCGGCGCGGCTATGGTGGATCAAGGCATGGGCCGACTGTCCCAGCAGTTCGGTCGGTTGATAGCCGACCATCCTCGCCGCTGCTTTGTTGATGAAGGTGCACCGCCCCTCCATGTCGATTCCGTAAATGCCTTCCCCCGTGGACTCCAGGAGCAGTTGTAGGCTCTGGGTCAGCCGCTCCCGCTCCGATTCGGCATGGATCCGTTCGACGAAGGCGCCGATCTTCAAGCCGATGTCGGCCATCATGGCAAGCAGGTTGTTGTCCGGCTGTCTGATCTCGCGGCTGAAGAACTCGATGACGCCCAGGATCTTGTCACGGCCTTTGACCGGAAAACCGAAGGCTCCGTGCAGCCCCGATTTCGCTGCGACCGGGGCTCTGGGAAAGTTGGGATCCCGGACAACGTCCAGAATCCAGGCCGGCCCCCCGCTGGCCCAGACCCGGCCCGGCAAGCCGATCCCGGACGGGAACGTCGTCGCTCGACTCAAGGCCACAAACTCGTCCGCCTTGAGCGCGGGGTTCTGCCACAGGGTCTCGCAGCGGAGCAAGGAAGCCTCCTGGTCCACGCGCCAGACCAGGCCGAGCTCCCATCCCATCGTGTCGCAGACGGCTTTGAGAACCCGTTCAGCCGCCTCGCCCAGCGTGGCCGATTCCGCCAAGGCCAGACTCACGGCCACCTGCGTTGCCTGGCGCTCATCCGCCCGTTTCCGTTCGGTGATGTCCTCGATCATGGCCAGGTTGTACAGGGGCCGGCCGGCCCGGTCTCGAATTCCCGTGACCGTGAGGTGCGTCCAGATGATCGTCCGGTCTTTCCGCACATACCGCTTTTCCATCTCCAGGATTCGTTCCTCGCCTCGAAACAACCGCTTGACGTCGTCGATCCCCTTTTCAACGTCTTCGGAAAAGGTGACGTCCCGGAAGGTCTTGCCTTTCAATTCTTTCTCCGTATACCCGAGCATGTTGCACAGGACTTTGTTCACCTGGCTGAACCGGAAGTCCTCGCCGATGGTCGCCATCCCGATCGGCGCGTCGTCGAACGTCTTCCGGAACCGCTCCTCGCTCTCACGGGCCGCGGCTTCGGACTCATGGGCGTGGCCCCATTCGACCCGGAGACGCCGGACGCTCCAGAGCAGGAGCCCGAACAGCGGCACCCAGAGGACTGTTCCGGCCAGACCCAGCTTCCACAAGATGGCTCTCACGTGAGCCAGGACTTCGCTCCGGTCCATGCGCACCAGCACGCCCCACTGCGGGCCCGTGAACCGCCCGTAGCCGCCGGTCCTGGCATAGCCGGTAATGACCGGAACGCGTCGGCGAAGGTGCTGCTCCTGGACGTAGCCGGATGCCCCCTCCAGGCTCAGCAAGGCCGAAGGCAACCCAAGCTGCCTGAGATTCACCTTCATTTCCTGGCGCAGGATGGAATCGAGAATGACGTCCCCGTTCCGGTTCAAAAATTGCCATTCGATCTTGGCCGAGGTCCCGCGTGACAGTTCAAGGGCGTGCGTGGTCCGGGCGAAGACGTCCTCAAGCACCTGGAGCCCTACTCGCGTGGTCACGACGCCGAGGAATTTCCCTTCTTTCCCCCTCAGCGGGGCCGTGAAGCCGATCGCCAGAACCCCTCCAGCGTCCTCGACGGGCTGGGCATCCTGAACATGGACCGGCAGGCCGTCCCGCACGGCTTGAAACCAGGGGCGATCGCTGCGATCCTGGCCGATACCGGCCGGATCGGTCGCGGCCACGATGCGGCCCTGCGGATCCGTGACCCCCAGCCAAAGATAGACCGGGTAGGCCTGTTTCATCCCGGCCAGGTAGGATGTCAGGTACGCCGCGTTATCGGTGCGCGCCTCAAAGGCCCAGGCCATCATCTGGACATCGCCGTACCGTTCGAAAAGAATCCGGTCCAGCTTGTCGGCGATGTCCGCCGCCGCCAGGGCGAGCGTGCCCCCTGAGTTGGCGACGAGGTCGGCCTCGACATAACGAAACACCGTGCCCCCCATGACCAGGGCAATGACGACGAGCAGAACGAGGAGGGCGGGCAACCACCAAAATTGGCGGCGGAACTTCGGATCAGGCATGGGTGTCACTTCTGCTCTGGCCATCCGGTCAACGGACGAGACATCTACGCATATTTATCATAATAGCACGGAGCGGACCAACGCGTCTCGAATCGGCCCTGAACGGGTGGATTGCTGCGAGAGGGAGTATGGATGGAATAAGTGAAAACGGCCGCGAAAGACTGGCGCGCCCGGCAGGAATCGAACCTGCGACAACCGGCTTAGAAGGCCGGTGCTCTATCCGACTGAGCTACGGGCGCGTATCTTGGCGCGACAGGGACATCGGGACGTATTCCAACGGGCAGTGCCGCGCCAGGGACCTCCACGTCTTGGCGTTGGGGCACCGGAAAAGGTTGAAGCCCATCTTCATCATAAGGGATGAAGTCGCGTAGCGACACCTTGCTTAGCGATCAAATGCCATGGCCCACTGGTACGTGCTGGCGCGCCACTGCCTGATTAACAGCCGTCGGTGAGCACCTGTCGCGCCAAACGACGAGCAAGCGAGACATACAATCGCTTGTGACGTTCGGCGGCTGCGCCTATCGGAGGGTGTGCCACCTCAATAGCCACAAGCGAAGCGAGGAGTGGTCGGGGCGAGAGGATTAGGTCTCCGTCGCCAGGCTCCGCCTGCGCCTCTGACCGGCCGGCTCGCTGCCGGGCTGACATCGCCTCTTCCTCCCTATTCGGTCGGCGCTCGCCGGCTTCAAATCCTCTCGACTCTCAATTGGAACTTTTCACACTTTGGTCGGGGCGAGAGGATTTGAACCTCCGACATCCTGCTCCCAAAGCAGGCGCGCTACCGGGCTGCGCTACGCCCCGACTCTGGAATTACAAGCAGTTGCATTCTGCCCTGTTGGGGCAGAATTGGCAAGTGTTAGAGGTGTTAAGTTTTGCGGCTGCCTGGTGCAGATCAGCAGGTGTCACGGCGTTATACCGCCTGTGCATCTGTTCGGACTTATGCCTTTCACTCAATGTTTCTGTTTGTGACCTTAATTTGATCGCTTGATAGTTTCTTGCCTTTCTGGTGACATCCTGGCAGCACTATCAGCGAGCTTCCAAATTTCCTCGTATTTTTCTTGGATTTTCTGGAGACTATCAGCCGTTTTCGGATTGCTCTGTTGAAGGTCGTATTCCACCTCCAACATCTTTTCCATAGCTTCACACGCATAGGTGATGGCTACCAAATTCGATGGGTCATGAACGGAAGTCTTCTTCGAGTGCGCGGCTGAGCCCTGGGCTTGGATATCTCTTCTAACCTCGAAACAGAAATCCAGCAGATCTTTGCGCAAATCGAGGCGCGGTTTTCTGTCAATGGTGTGTCCAGCAAGCCTCGCCGTTTTAATCTTATCCATCATTTCCGTCATGCGTATATTGAGAAGCTCATAGTGCGGAAGGACCTCCGCAATCTTCTGCTTTTCGCCAGCCAGGCTCACGCCGCTGCCCCCCCCCCAAACGATCAGCATGAATACGACAACCAATTGCCAGACGTGCGTCGCTGCTTTCATGAAATCACCTCTCAGTTTCATTCTGCCTGTTTGTCCCGTTTCGGTGGTGTGATGCCTCCCACTTGGGAGTAGGCCGAACCGCCACTTTCATTCCTTCGGCTTCTGTTCGCGCAGCATCTTTTCCGCTTTCTGGCGATGATCGGCCGCAAGCTGCCGGAAGTCTTCGGCTTGTTTGCGACGTAGCTGTGCGACGACCATAAGGCCAGAGCGTCGGAACTCTTTTGGATCTTCCAAGGTGGTAATCGCGGCAGCCTCCTGCTCATACCGGGCGGCTTGAATCTCCAACCGTTGCGCTTGCCTCTGATAGAGTAACGAGGCCGCGAGGTAATCCTCAGCCGACGCCTGGGATGCTAGCTTGCTCTCGAGCCGTTCCAGATCCTCCTGCCGTTCAAGAGTCGAGCATCCTGCCAGGCTCTCCAGAACAAGCATGACGGCAGCCGCCACGGTCAGCAGAGCTCTAGACCTAAGCTCAGCGTATCTCCTCTTTCGGCTTCTCATCGTCCTTGCTCCTTCGCACTCAGGCAGTCTTCACAACTCACTTTCCAATCCCCTTTCAGTTTCCTTCCCCGTCGGACAGCCCATTACCGTGCGTTGCTCGGAACTCTGTTTGGTCCATCATGGGTAACCGCGTGCATATCAGAGGCCTTGAATAGGTGGTTCCGCCCGTGTCTGCAAGAACTTCAGAGGGTCCAGCGGATGGTCGCCTAATGTTGCAGGAACCACTCAATTCCTACAGCCTATCTTCGGTTCAGAAACGAGCAAGTTACACGTCGTAGTAGAGGAAGAATTCATAGGGATGCGGGCGCAACCGCATCTG
>CAZKHY010000125.1:4931-10453 GCA_964552455.1 uncultured Nitrospira sp. | reverse complement strand
TTCTAGGAAGTGTCCCGCGAGCGGCCCTTATGGTACAGAGGAGCGGGGAGGTAAGCAAGATGAAGCCGACCTAGAAGCAGCCGGCCAACGGGCCCATCTGTTGACAGGGAAACGTCTTCGGGGGCGGTGCCTGGTGCTCGGGTTTCCGGATCTTCAGCGAGATCACGTCCGTCCACCCGATTCCCGTGAGGACCCCGTCCGTGAAAATGTAAGGGGTGAAATTGTCGGGGAGGGGAAAGCCCTGGCGGTCGGTGCCGGCCTCGTCGGGGTGGCGGCTGGAGCGAAAAAAGTAAATCTCAATGAGGCTGGGATCACCCGAGGCCGTTTCCGTGGGAAAGGCTTCGGGCGGCTTGGTCTCGTTGCTTTGGAGGGTGAATTGCGTCAATTGGAGGAGCCCCAGCACTGCCTCCTTGGAGTCCCCCAGGTGCACCTTGGCCGCCGCGGCCCGATACTTGGCAATGGCCTCATCGATCCTGGCATCGGTCTGTTCCTTAGAGGCCCGCTGAATCGCCTCGCAGCCGCCGAAGACGGCCGCGGCCAGGCAGAGGGACAGAAGACCATAGACAGCCTTGCGCGTCATGGACGGGAGTTCATCGGAGGCCGATCGTTCCGGGCGTGCGTCGTCAGTCCTTTTTGGGCGGGCTCGCCTGCTCGGCCACGGTCTTGGGATAGAGAACGATCTCGATCCGTCGGTTCTGCTGGCGCCCTTCCTCGCTGCCGTTGCTCGCCACCGGTCTGGTGTCCCCGTACCCTCCCGCCGTGAGCACCGCCGGGTCTAGCCCGTCTTCCGCGATCAGATAGCGGACGACGCTGGTGGCCCGGGCCGTCGAGAGTTCCCAGTTCGTCGGAAACCGGCTTCTCAGATACGGCTTGATCGGCTTGCTGTCCGTATGGCCCTCCACGCGAATTTGCTTGTCGGTGGCTTGCTTCAGGACGTCCTTGATTTGCCGGAGGATCTCGCGGCCGGCCGGGGAAATCTGGTCGTCGCCGGACTCGAAGAGCAGGTGGGCGACCAGGGAGATCCTGATCTGGTCGGGTGCACCTTGCACAGGGGCCACGTCCGCCGCCGGGGCGGAGGCGGCGACTTGTGCCATTTGCCGTTCGTTCTCCCGGGCCTGGTCGGCCTGCGCCTGTTTGAGGCCCTTGATCTGTTCTTCGAGCGCCTGCTTGGCTTTCTGTTCCGCCTCCAGCGCCTGTTGAAGCTCCGCCGTCTTGCGCCGGCCGGCTTCGAGCTGACCGGCGGTGGCCGCCTGCTGTTTCCGGACGCCTTCCAGCTCGTCCAGGGTCTCTTGGTGCGTGGCGGTGCTGACGCAGCCCGTGGCCAGCAAGCCGCCCAGTGCAATGGCTCCCAGGCTCCCGGTTCTCATGAATGCCCTCCGTACAAACGGGTATTGCCGCAGGTTGACGGCAAGGCTAGGCTCTCCCTGACCGCCTGTCAAGCACGATGTTGTCGGTACGCATGGCCGCGCGGCGCTGCATGGAAAAGGAGGATCAGGGAGCCGGTTGAGCCGGCGGACGGGGAGCCGGGCGCTTGCCGCTGAGGCCCAGCCGATACCGTTCGAGCTGCCCCGCGAGGGCCCCCAGCCAAGCTGCCTCCGCGGAGAAGGCTTGTTGCTGTTCGATCTGGGCTTGGTCGAGTCTGGCGGCGAGCGCCGCCGTCGCGGCCTGCAACTGGGCCAGTTGGGCTTGTGTCCGCTCCAGTTGGACGGCCATGCCCTGTCGCGTAAAGGTCTCGAACGTTTCATTGCCGGTCCGTTCAGTCCGGTCGCGGGTGAGCGTGCTCTGCAGGTCGTCGAGTTGCTCATGAACCGTCTTGAGCTGGTGGGAGAGAGACTCGACTTGCCCCGTGAGGGAGGGGAGGAGGTCGCTCCGGACCTCCGTGAGGTTTTTCGCCAAGGCGGATTGTCTGGCCCAGATCTGATTGTCCAGGGAGGAGAGGGCGGCTTGCAGGGCCTGCAACTCTTGCGAGAGCTTCCGGATCTGCGCGTCGTTCGCGCGGGTTTGCTCGGTTAAGACCCGGACCTGCCGTTCAAGCCCCTCGTCCTTGGGCGGCTCGGGCGAGGGAGGGGTGCTGCAGGCAACGCTCAGCAGCAAGAGGCTTCCCGGAAGAGCCGACGGCAGCACGAAGGGGTGGAATCTTCTCCTCGAAAGGGGCACCGGATCCTCTTCCGACGTTCAAGCGCGGGACGGCCACGACACAGAGCAGTCAGGGGGTCGAGAAGGAATCACTGCACCACAAAGTGCGCCCGCCTATTTTTCTGCCAGCAACCCTGGGTATGATCGGTGCAGAAGGGCCGCTCTTTCCCGTAGCTGGTGACCTGGATCTGCGAAGCGGGAACCCCCAGATCGGCCAGAAACTCCTGGACCGCCTTGGCGCGTCGTTCGCCCAGCACCAGGTTGTATTCCAGGGTCCCCCGTTCATCGCAGTGCCCTTCCACCACCAGCTTCCAGCCCTGCTCCGCCTTGAGCAGACGGGCATTGGCCTCCAGCGCGGCTTTGGCGTCGTCCCGGACCGAGTAACGGTCATAGTCAAAAAAGACATCCGACAAGTCGGCCAGTCGGGAGACCGGCACCGGCGGAGCGGGCGGGGCCGCCGCCGGCGATTCTTGGGCTTGCTCGACCGGTGCGGGGGCGGGGGATGGCGGCGGCGCGGCCGGTTCGGGCGGCGGCGGCGTCGGCTCCGTGACGCGGACTTCTTCGGGCGGCGGCGGTGCGACCGGCTTTTGGGCGGGAGGAGGGCCTGCCGCCAAGGATTGATCTTTTGCCGAAGAGGAAACCATCCGCTCGCCGCAGCCGGCCAGCAAGGCCAGGAGAGCCAGCCCGGCTGGCATCAAGACGAGACGACGGGACCATAGCCTCATGTCAACACCTCGATTCAGCGAAGGTTGAGTGCGCGCCCCACCTCGAGCCGGGTCGGTCTCAAGCCCTTCAGGAAGCCGGGCGATCGGGAAATCTGCTACCGTGAAAAAGGGGGGTGATAGAAAAATACCCCAGGCGGTCTTGTTAATCAAGAGGAACCTCTCAAACACGAGACTTGAGAGTCTCCGCGCGATGTGTTAGATGACGAGGCGTCGCCCTGACATCCGCGCGGGCCGGCCCTTCGCAGGCGGCTGCAGGAAGGCTCTCATGCGTCGACCCAGTTGGTTCAAGCTTCTGCGAGCAGGCGTCTTCCCCGGCTGCCTCTCCCTGAGCCTGATCGTTCCCCTTCTTGCGCCGGCCGCGCCTCCTCCCTCTTCGCCGGCACCGGATCAGCCGGTGCGATTCGACATCCTCGACGGCGGTGCGAACGGGGTCCTGCTGCCCGGCGCCAAGCTGACGCTCTCGGTGCAGTTGACCGGCAAGCCGGTCGCGCAGAAGGATGAGTGGGTGGCGATCGTGGAAGCCGATGCCTTTCCTACAAGGCTGGTTCCCATGACGCGCGACGAGGAGCAGAAAGCCTTGACCGCGTCGGTCTTTTTTGAACCCTATGCCGAGAAGCTTCTGGCGGCCAAGCAGAAGGCCATTCGCATCAACGTGGTCTTTGCCCGACGGCGCGGCATGGGGCTGGAACCCTTGCTGAAGCAGGCGGTCTATGTGACGGTGGGCCGGCCGGCCGACGCAGGGCCGAACGCAACGGCAGAGCCGCCCCCGGCGGTCAAGGACGAGGCGGGCCCTGCGCACGAATCGGTGCAACTGGACCCTGAAGCGGTCTCGGAGGAGACCATCAGAGAGGAGGAGCTGCTGCCGGCGCCTCCCATGATTCAGAGCCGTGCCTATTGGAAGACGGTGAACGACCGCATCAGCAGAAGCTGGAAACAAGCGGTCCGCCAACAAGGAAAATCCACGGTGCGACGGAGCCCGCGGGTGCGGTTTCGGCTCTATGCCAACGGCGAAGCGCAACTGGTTCAGGTCGAGCGCAGTTCGGGGGATCGCCGGGTGGATGACGCGGGCCTGCAGGCGGTGATCGACGCCCACCCCTTCCCGCCGATGCCTCCGGCTTTTTCCGATCCCCACGTCGACGTGCACGTGGATCTGCCGGGCCCCCCTCGCTGATTGTCCCTCGCGTTTCCACGGCTCCGGCTTGCCTCTTGGACGAACCTCCCGCCGGCACACTCTTCCGCCCAGGACGCTTAACGGAGCGGCAGGACGGAAAATTCCGCCGAGGGGTCAAGTTTTATCCCTGACCGGACGATGAAGAGAGGTGTCCTGGGTACGGAGACCCCTCGCCGGGGGACTCCGGCAAGAGGGGGCCAGGGCGCGCAGTCGGCGGCATCATGCATCGCCTACCAGGGCCGCGCAGGCTCCCCCGGGAACACCGAAATCGGCACAGCACCTCTCAAAAAGAAGGTGACGCCATGAGTAGGACGTCCACCAGTTGGCCGGGCGTGGATCTCCGTGAGCATGTCCGCGTCGACACGATGCTGCCTCTGTCCTGCTGGTCCGACAGCGAGCATATGCCGGGTGCCATGCATCCGACGCCGCTTAATCTCTGCGGCGGCGGCCTCCGGCTCACCATAGCCAAGCCCGTGCACGTGGGAGACTCGCTGTCCGTCCGGATCGGGTTGCCGGACGGGGTCGTCGCCGCGCGCGCCCAGGTGGTCCGGGTGCAAGCGCAGGCGGATCAGACGGCCCAGGTGAGCATGAAGTTCACGGGGATCGGAAGCTGGGATCAGGAGCGGCTGGTTCAGTACATCTATGCCGCGTAACCCGAACGTTTGAAAGGCGGAAAATGGAGCCCGTCGCACAGGAAGCCGCACCCGAGCAAGGGTTTAGCATCCGGGAACTGATGGACGCCAGCCCGGCGATCATTTCGCTGATCGACACGGACCGGTGGGACGTGCTCTTCCAGAACAACCGGGGGCGGGATCTCCTGGGGGAGATCACGGGAAAGACCTGCTTCACCAATATTCCCAGACAGCCGGCTCGGTGCGGATTCTGCCGGGCCAAGGAGGCGCTGGAGACCGGCAGGACGACGAGCGCCGAGGTCCCCTTGCCGGATGGGAGGTGGCTCCTGGTCCAGTGGGCCCCGATTCGGTCCCGCGATAATCGGGTGCAGGTCGTGGAGACGATCACCGACGTGACCGAGACCAAGCGGCGGGAAGAGGAATATCGGGAGCTCAAGGAGCGGTTCGAGCATCTCGCGACATTGGACCATCTGACCGGGCTCCTGAACCGGCGGGGCTGGCTGGAGAAAGCGGAACGGGTGTGCCGGCGGGCCGCGCACGACGCGCTCCCGGTCGAAGTCCTCCTGGCGGACGTGGATCACTTCAAACGCATCAACGACCGGTGGGGCCATGCCGTGGGCGACCGGGTCCTGCGGACCGTGGCCAACCTGTTCCAGGAACAGTGCCGGCCGAGCGACGTGATCGGACGGTGGGGCGGCGAAGAGTTCATCGTGCTCCTGTCCCCGCCGGTGCGCGATGTCAAGGCCTCGGCGGAGCGGGTGCGACGGCACGTCGCCTGCTGTCCGGTCCCGCTGGACGGACAGACCGAGACGGTGGCCATGACGATCAGCGTCGGGGGAACGGCCACGGTTCCGCTCC
>CAZKHY010000125.1:0-4831 GCA_964552455.1 uncultured Nitrospira sp. | reverse complement strand
CGCATCCTCGGCTTCATCCGTGACATGGTCCTGGCGCGCCTGTTCGGGGCCACGCCCGCCGCCGACGCCTTCTTCGTCGCCTACCGCATCCCAAATCTATTACGGGAACTCTTCGCCGAGGGCTCGATGTCCTCCGCCTTCGTGCCGGTCTTCACCGAGTACCACACCAGACGCGCCAGGCAGGAGGCCTGGGAGCTGGCCAGCGCGGTCTTCACAACCCTGCTGACGATCCTCACGGCGGTGACGCTGGCGGGCATCCTGGCCTCGCCCGCGATCGTCTGGCTGCTCGCGCCGGGGTTCCACGAGGATCCGGCCAGGCTGGCCATGACCACCTGGCTGACCCGGATCATGTTTCCCTACCTGCTCTTCATCAGCCTGGCGGCGCTGGCCATGGGGGTTCTGAACTCGGTCCGCGCCTTCGCGGCCCCGGCTCTGTCTCCGGTGATCTTCAACGTCTGCATCATCGCCGCCGCCTTCCTGCTCTCGCCCCTTCTCCCCGAGCCGATCATCGGGGTCGCCGTCGGGGTGGTGCTCGGCGGGGCGGCGCAGTTCCTCATGCAGGTGCCGGGGCTCCGTCGCCGCGGGCTGCTGTTCGGCTGGCGGTTCGAGCCGACGCATCCGGGCGTGAAGCGGATCGGCTTCCTGCTGGTGCCCTCGCTGCTGGGCATGTCGGTGACGCAGGTCAACATCACGGTCAGCACGATCCTGGCGTCGTTCTTCGCGGGGGCCCCCACGTACCTGTTCTACGGGATGCGGCTGATTCAGTTCCCGCTGGGCATCTTCGGCGTCGCGCTGGCCACGGCCATCCTCCCGACGCTGTCGGCGCAGGCGGCGCGCGGCTCGCTGGACGAACTGCGCGTCACGTTGGGGTTCGGACTCAGGATGATCCTGTTCATCATCCTTCCGGCCATGCTGGGGCTCATCCTGCTCCGGGGCCCGATCGTGCACCTGTTCTTCGAGCACGGGACCTTCACCGCCGCCGACACGGCGGCGACCGCGACCGCGGTGCTCTGCTATGCGGTGGGGCTCTGGGCCTTCGCCTCGGTGCGGATCATCGTGGCCGCCTTCTATTCCATGCAGGACACGAGGACGCCGGCCCTCTCGGCCGTCGCGGCGGTGGGCGCGAACATCCTGCTCTCGCTCCTGTTGATGGGGCCGCTCCGGCATGCGGGCCTGGCTCTGGCCACGGCGCTGGCCTCCATGCTGAACGGGGCGATCCTGGTGGCGGTGTTGAACCGGCGGCTGGGCGGCATCGACTGGCCGTCCGTGGGACGGTCGGCCGGACGCGTGCTCGTGGCCAGCCTGCCGGTGGGGTTGGCCTCCGCCTGGGTGGCCGGGGCGGCGGTCTGGACCCACCAGGGGGACTGGACGGCCAAGACGGTCATGCTGTTCGTGGGCATCGGCTTGAGCGTCACCGGCTACTTCGGGGTCCACGCGGTGATGCGCTCGGAGGAACTGGAAGTCGTGGTGAACATCCTCAAGCGAAAGCTGGGACGCAGACCATGATGAACGCCGGACGGCAATCCGCGCGCGCCTCGCTCATCTTCAGAACAAGGTGGGGCTGGATGGGCATCGCGGCGTCGGCCGGTCGTGCCGGCGCCGGGATCTGCCGGATCCTGCTGCCCCATCGGTCTCGGCGGGCCGTGGAGGCGGAAATCGCGCGGGGGCAGGCGCAAAGCCTCACCCCTCATGCCCCGTCCCTTACGCCGGTCCTGCAGGAGGCGCGAAGACAACTGACGGCCTTCCTCGAGGGCAAATGCCGCAGCCTGGACGTTCCGGTCGATCTCGCGCAGGGCTCGCCGTTCCAACGGAAAGTCTGGCGCGCGACCCTCCGTATCCCTTACGGGCGGGTGCGCTCCTATGGATGGGTGGCGGCGAAGGTCGGAGGGAAGCGCTATGCCCGGGCGGTGGGACTGGCCTTGGGGGCGAACCCCGTGCCCATTGTGGTTCCCTGTCATCGGGTCGTGGCGCACGATGGCTCGCTGGGCGGCTTTTCCTGCGGTCTGGCGGCCAAGCGCCGTCTGCTGACGCTGGAGGGCACGCTGGCACTGCTGCGGAGCAGCAGTCGTCGCGCGTGAAGCGTATCTCGTTGTGCGCTTGCGAGATACGAACGACGAGATACGAGGAACGAGTAGAGTATGAAAGCCGTGATCCAACGCGTGAGCCGCGCATCGGTTGAAGTGGAGGGACGGACCGTCGGGCAGATCGGTCCCGGCCTCCTCGTGCTCTTGGGGGTGGCCAAAGGGGACGGGGAGCCGGACGTCCGGTCCATGGTGGAGAAGCTGGCCACCCTCCGCATCTTCGGCGACCAGCAGGGGAAGATGAACTTGTCGATCGGTGACGTGGGCGGGGCCCTCCTGGTCGTCTCCCAGTTCACGCTCCTGGGCGATACGGCCAAGGGGCGCCGGCCCGGCTTCGACCAGGCCGCTCCTCCGGACCAGGCCCGCCTCCTCTACGAGCAAGTGGCGGCGGGGCTCAGGAGCCGCGGCCTCCCCGTCGAAACCGGCGTCTTTGGCGCCCACATGAAGGTCGAGCTGCTCAATGACGGGCCCGTGACTTTTCTCTTCGACAGCCGGCGAGGGGAATAATCGACGGTTGAACGCTCAAGTCTTCAGCGGAGGAGCCGATAGAGGCAACAGGTGGACAAGCAAGGGGCGACCTTCGGCGGCGCACCTCTTGCCTCATGGATTGGAGGCTGGCATACTTCACGTATCGGGGGGTCATCATGGAGAGCCGGATACCTGAGCATCACCCGTTGCGCCGGCTGTTCGGCGCGTTGACCGAGAAAAGCTTCACCGAGAAGCTGGGCTGGCCCGATGTGAACGTGACCGAGTACGTCTCCAACCTCCTGGTCGAGTTCACCCATACCGATCAACTCTACTGCATCAAAAACAAGAAAGGCGCCCGAGTCGATACGGTCGTGGATCTGCTGTTCGAGTCGGAGGTGCTCCTGGAAGCCCAGTCGCTGGATCGGGAGCAGGAAGTCCATCAACATATCGGCGACTTCACGCTTTTCATGGCCGGCCTCTTTCCGGAATACCTGCGGCGCTTGAAGACGGCGGGCCTGATCTATCACAAGGATTTTCTCGTGGACTACGTGAAGACCGGCAAACGGTCCTACGGGATCGTGGCCCGGCTCCACGAGCAGGCCTCCATGGATGAGACGCCCCTGTTCAAAAAACTTTCCGAGAACTTCGAGCTGTGCGTGACCGGGCTGGGCTTCGTCCGCACCGATTTAGACCGCATGCAGGACCAGACCTACCGGAAGGCCAAGGATATCCTCCTCAACTAAGCAAGACGCGCGGAACGTCAAAGCCTGCCAGCAGGTCGCAAAGTCTGAAAGTCATAAAGTCCATAAAGTCATGGGTGCGCGACCTTTGACTTGAAGACTTTCAGACTTTATGACTTGATGACTCCTAACTCGATGACTCTCGACTTTCCGACTTTATGACGAAGCGCCCTCTCATCCTCGCCCATGGCGGCGCCGGTGCCCGAGCCATGACCAAGGCGCAACGGGCCTGTCTGTCCGAGGCACTGGCTGTCGGCTACGACCTCTTGCGCCGCGGGGCTCCTTCACTGACAGCGGTCGAGGCGGCCGTCCGTGTGCTGGAAGCCTCAGGCCTCTTCAATGCCGGCGCCGGCGCCCGCCTCCAACTCGACGGAGCGAGACGGATGGATGCCTCCATCATGGAAGGCCGCGAACTCCGGGCCGGGGCCGTGGCGGGGATCGAGCTGGTGTTGCACCCGATCACCGCGGCAAGGCTCGTGCTGGAGGAGACGGAACACGTTCTGCTGGCGGGAGCGCCGGCCACGGCCTTTGCCCGGCGCTTCCGATTGGAGCGCCAAAAGCCGCCGACTGCAGCGCAGAAGCGGGCCCTCCAGACGGAGGTCCGGCGTCGAGGGCTGTCGGCTTCCTCCTCAGAAAGGACGCTCCGCCTGTTCAAGAGGCTGGCGCAGCGCCGCAAGGCCGGGCTGGAGACGGTCGGGGCGGTGGCATTGGATTGCGAAGGCACGGTGGCGGCCGGCGCCTCCACCGGCGGGATCGCGCTGATGTTGCCGGGACGGGTGGGCGACACGCCCCTGATCGGCTGCGGGGTCTATGCAGACAACGA
Organism: uncultured Nitrospira sp.; assembly: GCA_964552455.1. GTDB lineage: Bacteria > Nitrospirota > Nitrospiria > Nitrospirales > Nitrospiraceae > VGXG01. Next base: position 719 of record CAZKHY010000125.1, on the reverse strand, counting down.
GGCAGGGGCCGTGTCCATGACCGGCCTCGGCGAGAGCATCATCCGCCTCGCTGTGGCCAAGGAGATCATTGACCGTCTGGCCGGCGGGACCGGCCCCGCCGCAGCGGTCCGGCTCGTGCTCGCCAGAGTGGGCGCACGTGTCCAAGGTGAGGCCGGCGCGCTGGTGTTGGCCAAGAACGGCCGGTTTGCGATCAGGCACAATACGCCGCGCATGGCCGCAGGCCATTGGAGCGGAACCGGGAAGCCGGTGGTCAAAGACCACTTCAGATAGGGTAAGGCTAAGGTTGAGGTTGAGGGTTGCGATCCAGTATTCTAAACCTGAACCTTGACCCAGGCGGCGAATGAAATGAGCCGAGCGTTGTTCCATCTCGCCTTTCCGGTCACGGACATCGAGGAGGCCAAGCGCTTCTATGTGGACGGGCTGGGTTGTGCACTGGGACGCGAGTCGCGCCGCTCCGTCATCATGGAGTTGAATGGGAATCAGATCGTGGCCCAGCTTACGGATCAGCCGCTGGAGCCGCAGAAGGGTATCTATCCGCGCCACTTCGGGCTCATTTTCACGTCAGAGCAAGACTGGCAAGCCCTGGCCGATCGCGCGAAGGCAAAGGGCCTTTCCTTCTACCAGCAGCCACGCCGCCGCTTCCCCGGCACGAAAATCGAGCATGCGACCTTCTTCCTGGAAGACCCCTTCCACAACCTGCTGGAGTTCAAACACTACA
>CAZKHY010000124.1:0-10533 GCA_964552455.1 uncultured Nitrospira sp. | reverse complement strand
AGGGGTCAATCGGGCGGGGGCTCTCGCAGCGGGCAGGACCGGAGGGGAGGGTGCCTGGAGGGAGGGGACCGGGAGGGCGTGGACCGCTGCTCTGTGGCCACGGCCCGCACCCTCCAGTGTTGGGGCTTGAGGGTCTGACGCCGGCGGTGACGCGGGCGTAGATAGGGGGGAGCGGGGGGATGTCGAAGACTTCCCCCCTCTTGTTTAGAGTGGAGCGTCCTTCATGTTGCTGACGATCAAAGACCTTTCAAAACAGCTCCAGGTGAAGCCTTCGACACTCTATGCCTGGGCGGCTCAGGGAAAGATTCCTTGCATCAAGCTGAATGGACTCGTGCGCTTTGCGAGAGAAGAAATCGAGACGTGGGTGGAGGCTGGTCGGAGGGATGTGCCGGTGTCTCGGTCGCGGTTATCTGATAGAGGTGCAAGCGCCGGCCTGAAAGTCTACGTTGCGAGGTTGCGGCAACAAGGTCATAATAGGTCCCACGGGGAAATCAGACCCAAATCAGGCCTCATCAGAAAGGAGGAGACGGATGGGGCTGTTTAAGCGTGGAAAGGTCTGGTGGATGAGTGTGACCCATGGAGGGCAGCGGATCAGGGAATCAACCGGTGCCTCCGATCGGCGTTTGGCAGAAGCGATCCTTGGGAAGATTCGCACGCGGATCGTTGAGGGCCGCTTCTTTGAGGTCGGACAGGAACGGGAGCGGACCTTCGGCGAGATGATGGCGCGGTTTGAGACGGAGCATGTGGTTAAACTCGCAAGCCAGCGGAGCTACCGGGGATTCATCAAGCGATTGGTGGCAGTTTTTGGCCACTACACCTTGGCCGAGATGACGCCGAGCTTGGTGAATCAGTACAAGCGGGCGCGATATGTGGAGGGGATGAAACCTGCCACCATTAATCGCGAACTCGCCTGTATGAAAAAGGCCTTCAACTTGGCGATTCGAGAATGGGAGTGGTGCCGCGAGAATCCGGTCAGCCGTGTGGCGATGGAGCGGGAGCAGAACAAACGGGACCGCTGGCTCTCAAGGGAGGAAGAAAAAAGGTTGCTGGAGGGCTGCGGACCGTGGCTGCGTGACTTGGTGGTGTTTGCCTTGGGTACGGGGATGCGGATGGGCGAGATTCTTGAGCTCACCTGGCGCGGCGTGGATTTCACGCGTCGGACGGTGACCGTGTTCCGGTCAAAGAACGGTGAGCGTCGGACGATTCCTGTGAATCCTACCGTACTCGCAGTGCTGCGGGAAAAAACGAGGGTCCGCTCGTTACAAATGGAGCTGGTCTTCTGCAGCAAGACGTACGCGCCGATTGAGGGCGGGCATCTGCGACGGGCGTTTCGCCTCGCTCTGCGGAAGGCGACGATCGAGGAGTTTCATTTCCATGATCTCCGCCATACGTTCGCCACGCGGTTAGCCCAGCAGGGAGTGGATCTGTACACCATCCAGCGGCTACTGGGGCACAAATCGCCCATCATGACGCAACGCTACGCCCACCATAGCCCTGAGAGCTTACGGTGGGCCGTGGACCGGTTGGCAGTCACAAATCAGTCACAGCCGACTGGCGAGGCGGTGGCCAGTGCGGTCTAAGTGTTTGATTTTGTTGGTGGGCCGTGTAGGGATCGAACCTACGGCCCGCTGATTAAGAGTCAGCTGCTCTACCAGCTGAGCTAACGGCCCACCGATACGATGACGTGAAGCGTTAGGCGTTGGGAGAGGAGGGAAAGGGATCTACGTCGCTCTTTCCTTTCACGCCTCACCGTTCACGCCTTACGGTTCAATGGTGCGCCTGACAGGATTTGAACCTGTGGCCCCTAGCTCCGGAGGCTAGTGCTCTATCCGCTGAGCTACAGGCGCGTCCGCTTCGAGCAAGGAGGCCGACACCTTAGCACACCGCTCAGGGGTCTGTCTAGATTCGCGAGCGAGGGAAATGCGGTCCGGCAGAAATCCATAGGTCAGTAACAGTTCTTCTCCCCCTGCGGCAGCGGGTTGCTCCAATGCAGCAAGTACGGCTGCTTCCTGCGCCGCAAGGGCCTGTTCTTCTTCCCGCAACGACCGGCTCAGCCGGCGGATCGGAACGAAGGTCTGGACTGAGCAGGCCCCTTCAACCATGCCGTCCCTCTCGATGGGAATCCCCATCGTTCGGCAGGTGGCCGGGCGGAATGGATAGACGAGGCAACTGCCATCGGAATGCAAGGCGGGGCAAGGTAAGTCAGCGAACCGTTCGACGATGTGATCCACCTCGGGATCGCTCCATCCGTCTAGGAAGGGCGTTTTACGAAAGCGGGGGAACTCGGCTTCAAGTGCGCTCGCTTGGCGGTGCGCCCGATCCCCGATGGCTTGGCGGACCGACTGGTCCAGCGCGGCCAACCCGTGTTGCAACTCAGCCGCGTCCAGCGTGGTGACGGCAAAGGGACCGATGCAGCAGCGGCTGCATCCGCGCTGGCAGGGGAGTGCGTCGAGAAGAGAGGCCCTGGCACGGGCAAACCAGCCCTCGGTGCGGGCCAAGAATCCTGGGCGGGATTGGAGGGGGGCGCGCATGGCCGGGCCGGTTAGTCTTCGAGCTCGACGACCAAGTCCCCTTTCGGCGAGAAAAATCCCTGTCCGTCGACCTGGACGATCCCGTTGCAGTTCTCCTGGAAAAACTCGAGGATCCAGCCGTTAAAGTCGTAGCCTTCGTCCGTGATATCGGGCTGCACGAAGCGGGTGGTGACGATGAACCGCGCACGGGTCACGTGTTCGCGGACGAGTTGGGCTTCGATGTCGTCAAAAATCGACAGCCGGTTCAGGAACTGCGCGCGCTCCTTCTCGAAGTCTTCTTGGTAGCTCCCGCGATCGCGCGTGCAGAAGATCTGGATCGGTTTGCGTTCGCGGTGATAACCGAGAGAGATCTGCACCCAGGCCCAGTCGTCCAGCGCGGCAGGGTCCACCTTGGGAATCAGCGGGATCTGGCCCTTGGCTTTGAGGAAATCCAGAAGCAGGCGGAGCGGGGGAGAGTTCTCTCGACTGCAAAACACCCGCGAGTAGACGGCGGTCTCGGTCGTCCCAGGCTGTTGAGGCTGGGGCGGGGATGGCACGACTGGAAGTTCTTTACCCATGGCTCCTCGTCAACTGATTCCGTGTCCGGAAAATGCTGCCCGATTGCTGGTACTGTACTCTCTCCACGTTCGTGGTTCAAGACTGGGCCACAGGGGCATCCGCCGGACCTTCAGGATTTCCCCGTCTGTTGCGCTTTTTGTGGTTGACAGGGTAGGGGACTTTCGTTACACTTTCGACCGGCTTGATGGTACGGGCCTCGTGATTTGGGGGATCCTGGCAAGGCTTTCTTCATCGGTTTCTTTGGTTGAATCGACACAGTTCTGCCGCAGTTCACCTTTAGGATAGTGAGGAGGTCCGTATGGCAAAGGCGATGACAAAGTCCCAGATTGCAGATCACCTGGCGGGGAAAGCCGGTATCACCAAGAAGGCTGCGGCGCAGCTTCTGGATGATCTGGCTACTCTTGCGTACAAGGAAGCGAAGAACACCTTCGCGCTCCCGGGGATCGGCAAGCTGGTGCTGGCAAACCGGAAGGCCCGCATGGGACGCAACCCTCAGACCGGCGAAGCCATCAAGATTCCAGCCAAGCGGGTGGTCAAGTTCCGCGTGGCCAAAGCCGCTAAGGATGCCATTCTCGGCAAGCGTTGACCTGAGCGGTCCTGTCGGTTCAAGACTTCATTACAACGTCATGGCTGACCACGAAGGGGCCGGCTCCCGGAAGGGAGTCGGCCCTTTCTGTTTGGACTGCGGGGCGACCGCTCTCGGGCCTTGGAAGCGGAGAGCCTGGCTGGAGGCTATGGCTATAATGAAGGGGCCAGGCCGCTGCCTCCCATGCCATCATGGGCCACCAGCTTGATGGCGTCGCCGTCTTGGATGCGGGTGTCTTCGCTGGCGATGCGCTTGTTGACGGTCACCAGCAGTTTCTTTTGCTTGATGAGATCAAAGACCGGTCGCAGAGGCTCCCCCTGCCGTTGGATGAGCTGCCTCACGGTCATCGGTTCGGGAACCTCGCAGGCGAGATCATGCTCGCCGTCAGTCGTCTGCAGTTGCCCCATCAGCGTGATTGTCACCATACCGTCCGTTCCCCTTCTGCGGTCATTCTTCGCACGGCGCCCCGATGAGGCGGGAACCGAAGCGAAAGCCGTTGACTCGCCCGGTCGGGTTTGCTAAGGGTTGTCCCATGCAATCGCTTGATATCCACCGTCCCGGCATGCCGGACCTTCAGTTCGTCCTCCTGGTGAGCGCGCTCTGCACCTCCCGTCTGCCGACCCTGAATGTGCCGGACCCCCTCCGAACCATGATTTTTGACCGGTGCTGGGCCTTGATCCACGACAGCCCTCCTCCGATCAGGGACGAGGAACGGGTGCTGGACCTTCGCGTTGGCACCGAAGTCACCCTTGAAGCGATGGTCGAAACGATCCGGAGCCTCCTGACGGAGGCCGGGATTTCCACGCTGACGTGGGACCATCCTCCGAGCGAGCCGACCCGTCCCAGCACCCCTGAGGCCCTCCCGCTCATCAAGCGGCTTCACAAGCTCTATCCGGAGCCCTCCGACGGTTGAGACCGCCCGCTTTTTGTGACAGGTAAGGGAACATGGGGACCTCTGTCAGGGAAGAACGGCGATGATGCGGACCGGCCCCCCCGTGCCTCCTTTGATTTTGATCGGCAAAGCCCAGACCGTGGCCCCTTGCGGCGGAAGCCGATCGAGCGCCGCCACGTTCTCCAGCGCATAGACGTTGGCCTCGTTCAACACCCGGTGAACGGGGAAGTCGCGGGATCGGCCCGGGTCGATGCTGGCCGTGTCGATTCCGGCGCCGCGAATGGCTCGCTGCGTCACGAGAAACTCGGCGGCGTCACGGGAGAAGCCGGGAAAGTGGAGCGAGCGCGGGTCGTCCGGTGTGGCGCTGCCGAGGTAGTTCATCGGATCCGGCCATCGCGATCCCCATCCGGACAGCATCAGGACCAGAGCGCCGGCCTGGATCCGGCCGTGGCGCGACTCCCACGTCGTGATGTCTTCCACCGTCAATTCGTAGTCGGCGTCCTTGCTGCACTGAGCCCGCACGTCGATCACCACCGCGGGGCCCGTCAACTGTTCCAGCGGAATCTGATCCAGGGTTCTCCGCTCGCGGCCGAAGTGGATGGGAGCGTCCATGTGCGTGCCTCCGTGCTCGGAGGCGGAGAAATCGGCGGATGCGTACCAGTACCCGGCGGAGGTCATCCCCCAGTCCGTCTTTTCCCACTGGAAGTGTTTGTTGTGGGGCCAATAGATCGTTTCCTGCCCGAAATCATGCGTCAGGTCTAGGAGCACCGGGGGACGTGCTGGCGCGCAGGCAGATAAAAGCCCCGGAATGGTTACGAATAAAAACAGGCGGACCCAGTGGTAACCGACGAGGGGGGGCATGAAATTCACGCTCTCGTTATTGCCGCTTGTAAGCAAAACGTAACAGGGGACTGTCGTCAAAATCAACCTGGGTGTTCTTTTCGACAGAAGGATGGGGTATTATGGGCACGCTTCGCGGCTAATGCACAGAGGGAGGCGGCGTGCGCTTTATCGAAACTTCGTTGAGAGGAGTCATTCTTGTTGAAATTGACGTATTCCCTGATCCGAGGGGATTTTTTCTGGAGATTTGCCACGCCAGAAAGTATGCAGATGGTGGCATCGCGGGCCCGTTTGTTCAGAGCAACTTTTCGCGATCCGTTCAGGGAACTTTGCGAGGGTTACATTATCAAATTAGGCAGGCTCAAGGGAAGCTCGTCTCGGTGGTAGAAGGAAGTGTGTTCGATGTTGCTGTGGACATACGGAGGGGATCGCCCACCTTTGGCAAATGGTTTGGCACCGAACTGTCAGTTGAAAACAGACGACAACTTTATATTCCGATCGGATTCGCCCATGGCTTCTGTGTGCTCAGCGAAACGGCCGGAATGGTCTACAATTGCACGGATTTTTATTCGCCCAAGGACGAACGAGGGATCATCTGGAACGACCCGGCCCTGGGCATCACCTGGCCGATTGCCCATCCCTTGCTTTCGACGAAAGATCAGGCCTACCGGACTCTGGCCGAGATGGCCGATGAATTACCGGTGTACGGCGAGTAGTGGACGGGAGACCGTGGAATCGCATTGACCGCCATCTTCGTCCGCCGCCCGGCCCGGCGCACCCTCTGTGACCTGCCTCCATCCTTTGTCCGTTGACCGGCCGGCCGCGCTGTGCTATGTAGGAATCAATCCTATCAAGGAATCAGATGAGGTTGACCCAGGACGAGATGCGGGAGCGGTTCCGGGCGCGCGGGCTGAAGATGACGCCGCAACGCGCCGCGATTTATCAGGTTCTGGCCGGGACGACGAGTCACCCCACGGCGGAGGACCTGCACCGGCAGGTGAAGCGGCGTTATCCGATGATCTCGCCGAACACCGTCTACTACACCCTGGGGGTTTTGCGGGAAGCCGGGCTCGTGCACGAGGTCAACTATTGGCGCGATCGGTCCCGGTTTGATGCCAATATCAGCCCGCATCACCATCTGATCTGCCTGGGCTGCCGGAGGATTCAGGATCTGGCGGACGAAGCGCTGGATCGCCTCTCTGTGTCGGATCGGGTGAAGACTGAATTCGAAGTCACGGGGCATCGGGTGGAGTTCCACGGATACTGCGCGGCCTGCTGCCGGGCAGGCAAGCATGCGTCACGGTCGGTTCGTCAGCGGCATAGGTAGTTCTTTCACACATTCATTCTCACGGGGGGAAGCCATGGGCAAGAGCTTGAAAGGGACCAAGAGTCACGAGAACCTCAAGAACGCGTTCGCGGGGGAATCCCAGGCGAATCGGCGCTACCTGTATTTTGCGCGGCGGGCTGACATCGAAGGCTATCCCGATGTCGGGGGCCTGTTCCGGGACACTTCCGAGGCAGAAACCGGCCACGCCTTCGGCCATCTGGATTTTCTGAAGGAGGTCGGCGATCCGGCCACGGGCGTGCCGATCGGCAACACCGAAGCGAACCTCAAGTCCGCGATCGAAGGCGAGACCTACGAGTATACCCAGATGTATCCGGGCATGGCCAAAACGGCCAGGGAGGAAGGGTTCCAGGAGTTAGCCGAATGGTTCGAGACCCTGGCCAAGGCGGAGCGTTCCCACGCCAACCGCTTCACCAAAGGCCTGGAGAGCTTGAAGCAAGTCTGACGAGTCCGATTCGGCGGGGGCGACTTCGCTCGCCCCCCATCCCCCTCACTGACAAGGGACCGAGCGTGTGAAAGGCTTTGATCTCATCTCCCCCGGTTGGGGCCGGCCGCAACTGGAGAAGGAAACGCGGCGCGTGTACGAGGTCTGCGACGGGTGCCGGCGCTGCTTCAACTTGTGTCCCTCCTTCAATACGCTGTTCGACCGTCTGGACCTTCACGAGAGCGATGTGGGCAAGCTGGCCTCGGCGGACCTCGAGCAAGTAGCCGCGGAGTGCTACTACTGCAAGCTCTGTTACAACCACTGTCCCTATACGCCCCCGCACCAGTACGAGATCGATTTTCCCCGTCTCATGATCGCCTGGAAGAAACAGGTCGTGGCCGAACGAGGGGCCGGCTGGCGCGACCGGCTGCTGATCAAGACCGACCTGATCGGTCGCCTGGGGAGCCTCATGGCCCCGGTGACCAATTGGGTGATGGGCGTTACGTGGCTGCGCCTGTTGATGGAACGGGTGGCGGGGGTCCATCGCGATCGGCAGGTGCTCCGGTTTCAGGCCGAGACCTTTCCGCGGTGGTGGGCCAGGCGGGGTCGGTCGAGCAGGCCATCCGGGTCGAACGGCAAGGTAGCGCTCTTCGCCAGTTGCCTGGTCAATTATCAGGCCACGGATGTGGGCAAAGCCACCGTGCAGGTGCTGGAAAAGAACGGCATCGACGTGGTGATGCCGGAACAGCGGTGCTGCGGCATGCCTTCCTTCGACCTGGGCGATACCGATGCCATCGTTGCGGCGGCCAAGGCCAATCTGAGTGCCTTGGGGCCTTGGCTGGATGCGGGCTATGACGTCGTTGCGCCGGTGGCGAGCTGCAGTCTGATGCTCAAGCGGGAGTATCCCTATCTGGTGCCGGGTGAAGAGGCCGCACGGTTGTCCCAGCGCACGTTCGACATCTGCGAGTACCTCATGCGTCTGAAGCGGGCCGGAACCCTGGCGACGGATTTCACGAAGAAACCGGGCCGCGTAGCCTATCAGGTGCCCTGCCACTTGCGCGACCAGAACATCGGGTTCAAATCCAAAGAGCTGATGGAGCTGGCCGGGGCTCAGGTTGACGTGATCGAGCGCTGTTCGGGGCACGATGGAACCTGGGGGGCCAAACGGGAGTTCTTCGACCTCTCGATGAAGATCGCCGCGAAAGTGGTGCGGGAGATCGAAAACACCCCCGCCGACCTCGTCGCGACCGACTGCCCGCTGGCGGCGCTGCAACTGGACCAGGCCGGCGCCCCACGCCACGCCGGCGGCCGGCCGGCGCTCCATCCCATCCAGATCGTCCGGGACGCGTACGGGTTGTCCGCATGAAGCCCCTGACGAAAGAGGACCTCATCCCGTACGTGGAGTATGAGCGGCAGCGGGAGGCGTTCCGTCAACGGATCATCGAGCTGAAACGGCGGCGCCGCATTTCGGTGGGGGAGCAAATCACCCTGCTCTTCGAAAACCGCGACACGATCCAGTTTCAGATTCAGGAGATGATCCGGGTCGAGAGGATCTTCGATCCGGTGAAAGTGCAGGAGGAGCTGGATGTGTACAACGCCCTGCTTCCGGCCGAGGGGGAGCTGAGCGCGACCTTGTTCATCGAGATCACGGAATCCGATCGGATCAAGCGGGATCTGGATTCGTTCCAGGGCATCGATCGGGGCGAATCGGTCGCGCTGGCCGTCGGGCCCTTCACCCTGTATGGGGAGTTCGAAGGAGGGCACAGCAAGGAGGACAAGATCAGCGCGGTCCATTTTGTCCGGTTTCGGCCCACCACGGACTTTGTCGCTGCGTTGTTCGATGGGCAGGCCGCCTCGATCCTTGTGAACCATGCCGCCTACAAGGCCCAAGCCGCCGTTCCGGAGGAGCTCCGCCGGGAATGGTTGACGGACTTAGGGATGCCGATGATGTCAAAAACCTCGAAATAACAGGGAGAATGGAGCCGCAAGTCGACGGGCGCTCCTGGTTTTCGTCGCAGCCAAGGAGGAAAGAGTTTTCCCGAGCCAGTTGACTTCAGTGGCTGCCGGTTTTATAGTTTAGACGATATCGTACGGGTCTTTTGAGGGGATAAACGGAGGAGGTACATGGTTACCATTACGCCGGTGGCGGAAGAGAAGATTCGGGAGCTGATGAAGGAAGAAAAGGACGTGGTCGGCCTGCGCATCTACGTGCGGGGGGGCGGGTGCCACGGGTACCAATACGGGATGGCGTTCGAGTCCAAGACGGCCGATGACGACACGGTGATCGAGAAGGGGGACGTGAAGGTCATCATGGATTCGCAGAGCGCGCCGCTGCTCCAGGGGGCGGAGGTGGACTACGTGGACAGCCTGCAGGGGTCGGGCTTTTCCATCAAGAACCCGCAGGCCAAGACCACCTGCGGCTGCGGCAGCTCGTTCAGCGCATAAGCAGCGTCGCGGCGATCGTTTTGCCGTGGTGATGTTCTCAAGGGCCGGGGTCATCCACCGTGACGGTGCGATGAGATCCCGGCCTTTTCTTTACCGGGTGGATGAGTGAGATGGCTCGCGTTCTCTTGACCAAGCGGATCGAATTCGCGGCGGCCCACCGCTACCAGAACGACGCCTGGGACGAAGCCCGCAACCGGGCTGTCTTTGGCGCTTGCAACAATGAGCCGGGCCACGGCCATAACTACATGCTGGAGGTGACCGTCGCCGGGGAGGTGGATGCACAGACGGGCATGGTCGTGAACCTCTATGACCTGAAGCAGGTCTTGAAGGAGGTCTTGGAGGAATTCGACCACAAGCATCTCAATCTGGACACTCCCTACTTCACGAAGGCGATCCCCACGAGCGAGAATCTTGCGGGTGTCCTGTGGCGGATTCTCGCGACCCGTCCAGAAATAGGACAACTGGAGAGGATCAGGCTCTATGAAGACGAGGATCTCTGTGCGGATGTCACGGCAATCGGAGGCCGGGCAAGCCTGACCCGCCGGTATCACTTTTCGGCGGCTCACCGGCTTTCAATGGAGGAAACCCGACGCCTGTTCGGAAAAGACAGCGCCCCGCAGGACCTCGACGGCCACAACTACGCGCTCCAGGTCACGGTGGGCGGTCCCATCGACGTCGAGACCGGGATGGTGACGGATATTCCGGCGTTGGATCGGACCGTGCAGGAGCAGGTCGTGGCCCGGTTCAATCACAAGGACCTCGGCCAGGACCCTGAGCTGTCGCTGCTCGCTCCGACCGGCGAGAATCTCGTCCGGTTGATCTGGAGGCTGCTGGTCAAGGCGATTCCAGCTGGCCGGTTGGAACGGGTCGGACTGCGGGAATCGCGGGAGGCCTATTTCGAATATGTGGGAT
>CAZKHY010000123.1:0-10540 GCA_964552455.1 uncultured Nitrospira sp. | reverse complement strand
CAGTCTGATCTCCGGCACTCCTTCCCGCGCGCCTCCTCTTTCCTGATCATCGCCCTAGCCACAAGTCTGGAGATGGCACCTTGACGGGACCAGTTCCCGTCCGTGCTGTTTCTCTTTCGGTGATCAGGAGGATGTCATGCGGTCATCTTTCATTGGCTTTATTCGGCTCTTATTGGGGCCGGCCTTGCTCACGGCGTTGTTATCCACGCAAGGGCTTTCACCGGCGCGCGCTGAGGAGGGGCAGCCCCCCGATGACGCACGCACGATCACGGGGTTCGTCCAGAACCAGGATCTCAGGCGGATCCCCCAGGTTATTGTCGAGGTCCGGGACCGGGAAGGTCAGATCGTCGCGGAGGAAGTCACGAACGACGCGGGGGAATTCTCAGTGACGGTGCCGGCCGAAGGGACCTATTCGGTCAGCGCCGTCCTCGAGACGTTCCGCAGCGAGTACGTCGTGCTGAAGATCGAGACGGAGAAGCCTGCTCCCCTCAAGCTGACCCTGGCCCTGACGCAGGACATCGCGCTGGATATCCTGTCGCCGCTGCCCCCCATTCAGTACAAGGCTTCCAGCGAAACCTATTCCCTCAGCCGGAAGGAAATCGAACAGTTGCCCAGGGGGAACAACAACGATATCAATGAAGTGCTGTACACGATCCCGAGCGCGGTCCAGGCGCCGCTCAAGCAAACCCACATCCGTCAGGAACATGCGAATCTCCAATTCCGCATCGACGGGGTGCCGATTCCGGACACCGTCTCGACGACCTTCGCCGACGTGATCAGCCCGCGGGCGTGGGAACGGGCCGACATCATCCTGGGCGGGCTGGAGGCGCAGTACGGGAACCGGACCGCCGCGGTGATCGACATCACCAGCAAGAGCGGCACGAAACCCGGGTTCGGATCGTTTCAGGGGTTTGGCGGGTCGAACCAGACGGTGAACCCGTCCTTCGAGTACGGCGGCACGATCGGGGAGAAGTTCCGTTACTACGTGCTGAACAGCTACGTCTCGACGAATCGGGGGATCGAGCCGCCCACGCTCGGGAAGACCGTGTTTCACGATCAGCATGAGCGGAACCAGACGTACCTCCGCGGCGACTACCAGCGGGACAATCGCAACAACTTCACCTGGCTGTTCCTGAACTCGGTGGCCAAATACCAGATTCCCACGAGCCCGGGACAGACGACCGATCCGACCGTCGTGGGGCTGATCCAGGCCCAATACCCGGGGTTCAACCCGGTGGCCTCCCAGGCCGTCAATCAGTTCCAGCAAGAGAACAATCAGTACGGGCACATGGTCTGGCGGCACGACGTCAATGCCAGCCAGTTCTTCAGCCTGGCCGGCTATTTCCGCCAGACCCGCGCGACCTTCGTCACGGACCCGCTCAACGTGTTGAGCTACACCCAGAACCCGGCCGCACCCTTTTCGGCAGGCAGCCAGGACCGGAGCGCCTATTCGCTCGGCGTCAGGCTGGATTACACGAACCAGCCGCACCGGCAGCATCTGTTGAAGTACGGGTTCCAGATCGACCGCACCCAGGCGGTCAACAAAACCCGTCTCTTCGCCTTCGCGCGGGACGGGGGAGGCAATCCGACCGGACCGGTCATCGGGATCGACGGAGACCGCCGGCTGATCGGATGGCGCGAGGAATTCTGGGTTCAGGACCAGTACACGCCCACCGACAAGTTGACCTTCAACGTCGGGCTACGGTATGACTACATCCAAGCGCAAGCGCTGACCGATTCCTGGCAGATCAGCCCCAGGGTCGGGGCGACCTACAAGCTGAACCAGTCCAACGCGTTCCACGCCTTTTATGGCCGGATGTTCACGCCTCCGAGCCTTGAGTCCGTGGCGCTGCTGGTGCCCCGGACCGTCGGAACCACGGCGCAGCCGGAGAATCTGACCAACAACGCGCCGAAACCGGAACGGTCGCACTATTTCGAGGTCGGATGGTATCATGCGTTCGGCCAAGTGGCCACCCTGCAGATCGTCGGGTACTACAAGCTCAACGAGAACATGGGCGACTCGGGCCAGTTTGGGAGCACCCCCCTGCTGAACTACTTCGCGTTCAATTATGGGTGGCAGCGGGGCATCGACACGATCCTCAAGGTCAACGTGACCGAGAACCTGACGGGCCGGGCCAATGTGGCCTGGGGACAGTCCAAGGGCTATGGGCTGCAGTCCGGCCATTTTTTGCTGGAACAGTCCGAGATCAACGACATCAACGGTCCGGGCGGGGTGTTCACCGATCACATGCAGATGATGACGAGTTCGGCGGTCCTGAACTACCGGTTTCTGGAGCGCAACACGATATCCGGGGAGATGCTGTATAGTTCGGGCTTGCGTACGGCGCTGCCGGGAGGAGGAACGAACTCGACGCACATGCCGACCTATACGACGTACAATGCGTCGTTCACGCACGAGATCCCGATCGCCACGACCCAGAAGTTTTTGCTGGGGTTCGACATCGTCAACCTGTTCAACCAGGGGTACTTCTACAACTCAGGCGAGGGCAGCATCGGGCTTGGGGTCGCCCACGCAGGCCTGCCCCGCTCCTTTTTTGTCCGCGGGCAGTGGTTCTTCTAGCCGAGGCGAGTATGGCGGGACGGTTCAGACTGGTGTCGTTCATCGGGTGCCTGGTGCTTCTGTGGCCGGCCTTCGGCGCCGCCGCGCAGGGGGATGAGGCGACCCACCAGTCGGATCACGCGGCGGACGCTCCGGATGTGGTCCTCCCGGACATTCATGTGCACGGACTGTCGCTGAACAAGGACCGGCAGGTGGGTCCGGTGCCGACCTACACGCCCTGGCCCGCCATTCCCTCCGCGCTGGACGGGAAGGAACTGGATGATTGGATGAAGGCGCGCATGCTGGTCTCGAAGGACGCGCAAGTCACGGTCGTGGTGCTGGAGCCGGCGAAGCATCGGGAGTTGACGATCGCGGGCCTGACGGCCTTGAACAAGTGGAAATTCGATCCCCAGTTGAAGGGGGATGAGCCGGTGGACGGAGAATTGACGGTCAGAATCCATTTCCGGACGAAATAAAGCCGGATGTATCCGTTGGGGGACGACAAGCTGGATCTGGACATTGCCTGGTTCAACGCGATCAACGGTCTGGCCCAGCAGTCGCCCGCTGCGGACTGGGCCATGCTGGTGCTGGCGCAGGCCAGCAGTCTGCTGGTTCCCGGGGTGCTGGTGTTCGGTTATTGGGTCTGGAAGGAGCGGCGCGAAGCCCTCGTCGGGACGGCGGTGCTCGCCGGGCTCATCGGCTTGGGAGATCTCCTGGGCGCCCAGGTCAAACATTGGGTCGGGCGGGTCAGGCCCTGCAATCTTCTCGAGTCGGTCCACCAACTCACCGGCTGCGGCAGCACCTATAGTTTTCCTTCCAACCATGCGCTCAATACGGCGACGGCCGCGGCCTTCGCGCAGGTGCTCTATCCGGCGAGCGGCTGGGTGACCTGGCCGCTGGTGGCCCTGGTGGGCTTCTCGCGGGTCTATGTGGGAGCCCATTTCGTGACCGATGTGCTGGGCGGGTGGGTCATCGGGGGGGTGCTCGGCGCCGGCGTGGCCCGCTTGCTGATCCGGTGGCCGGTCTTCAGAGCGAAGCCTGCAAGTTGGCAAGCTGACAAGTGACAAGCTCCGATACTTGCCAGCTTGCGAACTTGCAACTTGTCAGCTCATTGGCCTTGTCCACTTGCAACTTGTCCGCTTGTCAACCGCGTAGCTCCGCGTGGCCGGTCAGTTGGTTCAGGTCGCAGTGGACGGTCTCGGGGTGGCAACATTGGGTTTCCATCTGGATCGTCAAGTGCTTGATGCCGAACTCGGCCGCGACGCGCGAGCGGATCGTGCGGAGCAGCGCGTCGGTGAGTTGCGAGTCGTCCCCCTCCACCAGCACGTGACAGCTCAGCATGACGAGCCTGGGCTCCACGGCCCAGATGTGCAGGTCGTGCACGTTCTTCACGCCCGGCACCCGTTGAATCGCCTCCACCACGTGGACGGTCTTGATGCCGGGCGGCGTGGATTCCAGCAGCACCTCCAGTGACTCTTTGAACAAGGGCCAGGCCCCCTTCACGATCACGCCGGCGATCACCAGGCTGACCAGCGGGTCCAAAACCGACCAGCCGGTCAGGAGGATCACGGCGCCGCTGGCCGCGACGCCCAGCGACACCCAGGCATCCGCCAGCATGTGCCAGAAGGCGCTCCGGATGTTGAGGTCTTCGCGGGCCCCCTGCTGGAGCAGGAGGGCGACTCCCAGGTTGGCGGCAAAGCTGAGCAGGGCGATCACGATCACCCAGCCTCCCGCCACCGGCACCGGCGCGACCAGGCGTTTCACGCCCCAGAAGCCGATGGCCGCGGCGGTGCCCAGCAGGATCAACGAACTGACGAAGGCCGAGACGATGCCGGCCCGGTGATACCCGAAGGTGCGGTCCTGAGTGGCGGGCCTGGCGGCCAGCACGTGGGCATAGAGGGCCAGGAAGAGCGATCCCTGGTCGATCAGGTTGTGGCCTGCGTCGCCCATCAACCCGATGCTGTTGACCAGCAAGGCTCCCACGACCTCGGCCAGGATGATGACGGCATTGAGCGCCAGCGAGAGGTGCAAGCGGTGCCGGAGTTGTTGATAGGTGGGCGGTGAAGCCATGTGTTAGTCTCTCACGATCTCCGGTTGGGGGCAAGGAGCGGCTTTATCAAGAGCCGGTTGGGACGAATTCAAGAAAATACTGGCGGGGCAGGAATCCGTGCTCGCGGCTCAGCTTGTAACCGGCCTGGATCATCTCCGTCACCACGGTTTCCCGCGGAACCAAATGACGTTTCGGGAAGCCGACGTTCCCGGACCGGTCGTCGTGGTAGAAATCGATGACGGCGATCCGGCCTCCGGCCTTCAAGGCGGATTTGACATTGGCAAAATACGTCGTCCGGTTTTCCAGATGGTGGTAGACGTTGCAAAGAAAGATCAGGTCGGCCGAGTCCATCGGCAGCTTGGGGTTGTCAGGCTGGGCCAGGATGAACTCGGCGGAGTAGGCGGTGTGCATGTGGACGACGCTTTCCTTGACGTAGGCAAGCATCTGCGGCTCGACGTCCACGGCGTAGACCATGCCGGTGTCGGTCACCGCTTCCACGAAGCGTCTGGTGAAGTAGCCGGAGCCCGAACCCAGGTCCGCGACCGCCATCCCCGGTTTCACCCCCAGGGCCTCGATCACGAGCGAGGGTTTCTGGTCCTTGTCCCGCTCGGAGCTGTCCAGGTGTTCGAGGTACTGCTCGATGTCGGCGGGGTTTCGATGAGCCCCGTGGTCATGCTGGGCGAAGACCGCTGATCCTGCAAAAGGCCGCCCAAGCAGGCACAGTGAGCCGAACAAGAGCAGCGCGAGGACCTTCCTGGAGGACCGCAGGCGCCGGCGGGATCTGTTCGTGCCGATGCTCATGTGACGGCCTCCTCCGCGTCTTCATCCCTTCGGCGGTTCCGATTGTTCCAGGCCAGGAGATAGGCGGTCGCCTGCGCGGGATCGGCAAAGGACTCCGCGGCTGAACGTCGTTCGGCCAGGTCGGCGAACCGTTCCCCTTCGGGGCGGGCTTGGGCCCAGAGGGCGGCGCCGAAGGGGAGCCCCGCTTCCGCCGCGGCTTGCGCATCCAACTGTGAGTCGCCGATGAAAAAAGCCTGAGCCGGTTCCAGGCCCAGCACGTCGAGCGCCATCAAGAGTCCCTCCGGGCTGGGCTTGGGGGTCCGGACGTCGTCGTCGGTCAAGACGATGTCGAAGAACTGCTCGAAGGCCTGGGGTTCCAGCCTGGTCGAGGTAATGCGCCAGGCTTCCCGGCTCTTGCCGGTCACGATGCCCAGCAGATAGCCCTGTCCGTGGAGTCGCTGCAACATGTCCAGCACGCCGTCGTAAGGGCCGCCGAAGAGTTGGTCGTGCAAAGACGCGTAGTGGGTGAGGAACCGGTCGAAGGCGGGGGTGAACGCCGCGTCATCCACCAGACTGAGCAGAAGACGGCGCTCGGCATGGGGGTGGAGGTCCAGGATTTCCCGGTCGGCGAGCCGACGCCCCACCAGCGGCTCCAGCGTGAGCCGGAAGGATTCCATGTAGAGGCGCCAGGTGTTGATGAGGGTCCCGTCGAGGTCGAAGAGGATGCCGCGGGCTGGTCCGGTCACGGTTTGACTCCGGCGTTCAGGATGATCGTCTTCAGCTCGTCGCCGGTGATGGTCTCCTTGCTCAGCAGCACCCTGGCCGCGTCGCGCAAGATCGCCTGTCGGGAGTCCAGGAGGGTTTTGACCCGATCGTGCTGCTCGTCGATGATCCGGCGGACTTCGCAGTCGATCTCGCGGGAGGTGGCCTCGCTGTAGTCGCCCGGCCCTTGCGGCTGGCCCGTCTGGATAAACAGCGGCTGGCGGTCCCGCTCGAAGCTGATTTGCCCCAGCTTCTCGCTCATGCCGTAGACCTTGACCATGCTCTTGGCGATGTCGGTGGCTTTCAGGAGATCGTCCTGCGCGCCGGTGGAGACTTCATGGTAGACGATCTCTTCGGCGACCCGCCCACCCAGGAGCACGGCGACCTTGTTTTCCAGTTCCGACTTGGTCATCAGGAACCGGTCCTCGGTGGGGAGCTGCAGGGTATAGCCCAGCGCGGCGATCCCGCGGGGGATGATCGAGATCTTCTGCACGCTGTCGGCGCCGGGGATCGACAGGGCCACCAGCGCATGGCCCACCTCGTGATGGGCGACCCGTTCCTTTTCCGCCTGGTTCAGGACCCGGTTCTTCTTTTCAAGGCCGGCGATGACCCGCTCCACCGCTTCCTGCAGGTCGGCGGTTCCGACTTGGTCCCTGCCGCGCCGCACCGCCAGGAGCGCCGCCTCGTTGATGAGGTTGGCCAGGTCGGCGCCGACGAAGCCGGCGGTCATGGCCGCGATGGCACCCAGGTCCGCTTCCGGGGCCAGCGGCACCCCCCGGGCATGGACTTTCAAAATGGCCAGCCGCCCGGCCTTGTCCGGCCGGTCCACCAGCACGTGCCGGTCGAAGCGGCCGGCCCGCAGCAGGGCCGGGTCCAGAATCTCGGGCCGGTTGGTGGCGGACATGAGGATGACGCCGGCGCGGGGGTCGAATCCGTCCATCTCGACGAGCAACTGGTTCAGGGTCTGTTCCCGCTCCTCGTGGGCCATCGGGCCCATGCCGCGGGCCTTGCCCAGCGCGTCCAGCTCGTCGATGAAGATGATGCAAGGGGCCATCTCCTTGGCTTGCAGGAAGAGGTCGCGCACGCGCGCGGCGCCCACCCCGACGAACATCTCGACGAACTCCGACCCGCTGATCGAAAAGAACGGGACGCCGGCCTCGCCGGCCACGGCCTTGGCGAGCAGGGTTTTGCCGGTGCCGGGAGGGCCGACCAGCAGGATCCCCTTGGGGATCTTCCCCCCCAGCCGCGTGAACTTTTCCGGCGTCTTCAGGAACTCGATGACTTCCTGCAGCTCCTGTATGGCCTCGTCCACCCCGGCTACGTCCGCAAAGCTGACCTTGACCTCCTTTTCCATGTAGATCTTGGCCTTGCTGCGGCCGACCGTCATGAACCCCCCCTGGCCTTGTCCCACGCGGCGCAGGAGGAACAGCCAGAAGGCGGCGAACAAGGCGATCGGCACGACCCAGGACAGCAGGTCGCGCAGGAACGTGCTCTCGATCACGCCGGTGATCTTGACGTGCTGCGCCTCCAGTTCGCGGATCAGGTCCTGGTCCTCCACCCGGATGGTGTCGAACGCACGCCCCTCTTTGGCCTTCTCCGGTTTCATCCGGCCGTGGATGATCGAGGTGGAGATCGAGACCTCTTCGACCTTGCCCGCCACCACCGCGGCCTTGAACTCGCTGTAGGGAATCTCGGTGGGATTGAAGAAGGGCGTGACGAAGATCTGGAACAACATCAGGGCCCAGATGGCGATGAAGATGTACCAGATCGAGAACTGTTTTTGCTTGGGGTTCATGACTCCCTCACGCGCTCGTCAAGCCGTCACTCCTTCTTGCGCGGCTTCAGCCGCTCCGAGAGGACCGGAAAGTTGGCCTCGCCCATCCCGAAGTTCCCGCCCGCGCCGTCCGCCGCCACCACGCGGAGCGTGACGCCGTCCGGCGCCTCAACGGGCGTCGGCACGAAAAACGGGGCCTCGAAGCTGCTTTTGGTTCCGCTGTAAAACAGTTGGAGCCGCTCCACGATCCGATCCCCGATCAGGACCTCGCCGTAGATCTTGACCTTGCGCGAATCCCAGTCGCTGTGGGGCCGGACCAGCGAGCCGGACAGGGTCCGCACCGAGGCTTTCAGCGTCACGTCGTCCTTCGCAATCAAGGACTCGCCGGGGGCCGGCTGCTCGATCTGGACGATGAAGCCGTACAGATGGAGCACGACCCCGTCATTCGTCAGATCCTGTCCGGGAATCAGCAGCACCGTCTTGCTGGCCCGTTGCATGGCGGCCTGGTAGCCCAGCGGCCCCTGGGCCGCGATCTCGACCAGGGTGGGCCGAGTCAGGTGCAGCGTGGCGTGAAAAAAACCGGACGGGCGGGAGGAGTAACGGGGCTCCTCCATCAGGCGCGGCGTCCGCATGATCTGGTTCTGGTCGCCTGCTTCTCCCTGCTGGAGGCCCGAGACGAGCAGGCGACCGGTGGCGACCTCGGTGATCGTCACGCGCGCCCCGCCCACCTCGTCTCCGATCACCATGGCTCCGTGCGCGACCACCCGGACCACGACCTCCGTCGCAACGGGGACCGGTGGCGGTTGCAGGGTCTCGGCAGGCGGGTCGGCGGCCTGGGCGGTGCTCGCCAGGAGGAGGGGACAGAGGAACCACCAACTGAGCAGTCTCAACCAGATCGACACCGGTGCGCCCTTGGGCTTATTTGACCTTGGTTCCCGGGTCCACTTCTTCGAGAATCGTCACCAGTCCCCCCACTTCCTTGTCTCCAGCGGCCAGGACCATGCCCTGCGATTCGATCCCCATCAGCTTGGCCGGCTTCAGGTTGGCGACGATGACGATCTTGCGGCCGATCAGGCTTTCCGGTTCATACTTCTTGCCGATGCCCGCCACGATCTGACGCTGTTCGCCGCCCAGGTCCACCTGCAGCTTGATCAGCTTCTCGGACTTCGGCACCAGCTCGGCGCTGAGCACTTTGGCGACTTTCAGTTGGATTTTTTGGAATTCTTCTATCGTGATCTGCGCTGCGACCGGCGGCGGGATGACCGGCTGGGTCGTCGCCGCCGGAGCGCTGGCCGTCGGTCGTGTCTCGTTCTCCTGCGTCACGCGTGCGCCTCCCTTAATTAGCGTTGCTTCCAGCTTTCTCTCTAGTGAAAGCTTTCCTCCGGTGTCGACGATCCTTGGAAACAGCGGCGTACCCTTAAGTATCTCAGTGCCAGGGACAAGCTCATCCTTCTCAAGTTTCCTGTCTTTAAGGCGAGGGTTCAGGCCGAGTTGGCGAGCCATCTCGATGGCTGTCTGTGGCATGAATGGGTAGAGGACAGGAACAAGAAACTCGAGCGCCTTTGCCACACGGTGCAATACGCTATGAAGCCGGTCCCTGTCTTCCGCCTTTTTGGCCAGAGTCCAGGGTGCCATCTTATCAATGTATTGGTCGCACCGCTGGATTAACTCCCCAATTGCCTCAAGCGCCCGGTTGAAGCGAAGGTCTTTTGTGTCACTCATTGCCAGAGCGGTCAATTCTCCGGTCTCATGGGTCAATTGGGCATCCAAGTTCCCTTGGATTGCGTTCGTCGAAGGCGGGATCTTGCCGTTGGTAAACCGCTCGATCATCGTCAGCGTACGACTCAAAAGGTTTCCGAGACCATCAGCTAACTCGCCATTGACCCGCCCGATCATGGCCTGCCGCGAGAAATCTCCGTCTTGACCAAATGGGACCTCGCGCAGGAGGAAATACCGGAACGCGTCGACACCGAATTCATCCACGATGGCGTTGGGGTCTACGACGTTGCCGCGGCTCTTTGACATCTTCTCGCCGTTCACGGTCCACCAACCGTGGGCGAAGATGGTCTGGGGGAGCGGCAGGCCCAGCGCCATCAACATTGTGGACCAGTAGACGGCGTGAGTCGTGAGAATATCCTTCCCAACCAGATGGATCGTGGCTGGCCAGTACGTTTCAAACGGGGTTTTGTTAGGGTCCTTTTGAGGAGCCAGGTACTCCAATGCTGAAAGATAATTCACCAGGGCATCAAACCAGACGTAAGTCACGTAGTTCGGATCGAAGGGCAGTTCGATACCCCAGGACAAACGAGATTTCGGGCGCGAAATGGACAGGTCTCCCAGTTGCTGCTTCTCAAGGAAACTATAGACTTCGTTGAAGCGCGACGGTGGCCGGATGAAGGCTGTTGGAGTATCAGCCAGTCCAGGGTGAGCCTTCATATGGTCGCGAAGCTTCTCCTGGTACAGGCTCATCCGGAAAAAGTAGTTGCTCTCACTGAGCCGCTCAACTGGTCGCTTGCAGTCTGGGCAGAGCCCGTCCACGACGTCCTTCTCCGTCCAGAACCGCTCGTCGAACGTGCAGTACCAGCCGGTGTACTTGGCTTGGTAGATTTTTCTC
>CAZKHY010000122.1:0-10545 GCA_964552455.1 uncultured Nitrospira sp. | reverse complement strand
GTCAACTTCCGGTACCGGATGCGGTGCGGGCGCTCCGCTTCCTTCCCCAGCCGTTTCTTCCGGTC
The DNA here is from genome assembly GCA_964552455.1 of uncultured Nitrospira sp. Lineage (GTDB taxonomy): Bacteria > Nitrospirota > Nitrospiria > Nitrospirales > Nitrospiraceae > VGXG01. The sequence continues at coordinate 10,480 of CAZKHY010000122.1, read as the reverse complement.
CGCTTCATACTCGCTGTAGTTGCCCTCGAACCAGGCCACCTTGCTGTCCCCCTCGAAGGCCAGGATGTGGGTGGCGATGCGGTCCAGGAACCAGCGGTCGTGGCTGCTCACGACGGCGCAGCCGCCGAAGCGCTCGAGCCCTTCCTCCAGGGCCCGCAGGGTGTTCACGTCCAGGTCGTTGGTCGGCTCGTCCAGTATGATCAGGTTGGCCCCTTCCCGGAGCATGCGCGCCAGGTGCACCCGGTTGCGCTCGCCGCCGGAGAGGTCCTTGACCTTCTTTTGCTGTTCCGTGCCGCCGAAATTGAACTTCCCGCAGTAGGCGCGCGAGTTGACCTCGGCCTTGCCCAGCTTGATCGTGTCCGAGCCGTCCGCGATCACCTCCCAGACCGTCTTCTTTGGGTCCAGGGTCCGGTCCTGGTCCACATAGCCGAGCTTGACCGTCTCGCCGATGCGCAGGGCGCCGGCATCGGGCTTGACCTGGCCCGTGATCATCTTGAACAGGGTGGTCTTCCCGGCGCCGTTGGGCCCGATGACGCCCACGATCCCGCCGCGGGGCAGGGTGAAGTTGAGGTTCTCGAACAGCAGCTTCTCCCCGAAAGCCTTGGTCAGCCCCTTGGCCTCCACGACGACGTCCCCCAAGCGCGGGCCCGGCGGGATGTAGATTTCCAGGTCGTCCGCCGCCTTTTCATTTTCCTGCCCGAGCAGCTCCTCGTAGCGGGTGATGCGGGCCTTGCCCTTGGCGTGGCGGCCCTTGGGCGACAGGCGGATCCACTCCAATTCGCGCTCCAGGGTCTTGCGCCGCTTGGACTCGGCCTTTTCCTCCTTCTCCAGCCGTGCCTGCTTCTGCTCCAGCCAGGAGGAGTAATTCCCCTCGAAGGGAATCCCCTGGCCCCGGTCCAATTCCAGGATCCAGCCGGCCACGTTGTCCAGGAAGTACCGGTCGTGGGTGACGGCGATGACCGTCCCCTTGTATTGCTGGAGGTGCTGCTCCAGCCATTGCACGGATTCCGCATCCAAATGGTTGGTCGGCTCATCCAATAAGAGAATGTCCGGCTCCTGGATCAGCAGGCGGCAGAGGGCGACGCGGCGACGCTCGCCGCCCGAGAGGACCTCGATCTTCGTGTCCGGTGGCGGGCAGCGCAGGGCGTCCATGGCGACCTCAAGCTGGTTTTCCAGCTCCCAGCCGTTGGCCGCCTCGATCTGCTCTTGAAGGCGGCTCTGCTTCTCCAGCAGCTTGTCCATCTCGTCCGGCGTACAGTCGCCGAGCTTGTTGCTGACCGCTTCATAGTCCCGCAACAGGGTGACGATGTCCTGACGCCCCTCCTCCACCACTTCCTTCACGGTCTTGCTCTTGTCGAGCTGCGGCTCCTGCTCCAGCAGGCCGACCGTGTAACCCTTCGACATGGTGATCTCGCCGAGGTAGTCCTTGTCCGCCCCCGCGATGATCCGCAGCAACGTGCTTTTGCCCGACCCGTTCAGCCCCAGGACGCCGATCTTGGCCCCGTAATAGAAGGACAGGTAGATGTCTTTCAGGACCTGCTTCTTGGGCGGATAGACCCGGCCGACCCCGATCAAGGAAAAAATGATCTGCTTGTCGTTCGTGCTCATGGACTCCTCTTGTTACTTTTCCTTCTCCGCTCGCTCGATCGCCTCGGATTGATCTCCGCCCAGGTTCGCGTCCAGGAAGTCGCCGCAGTCCGGGACCTCCATGTGAAGATCGGAGGTCACGTCGATTTCCACCGTGGCGTCACGCATGCGAAAATCCAGCACGTGCCCGCCGGCGGTCCGTTCCAGATTCAAGAAGTGGATATGATACCCGGGCACGTTGAGTCCCTGGGCATAATCGGGGAAGCGAAACCCCACGAGCGTCCCGCGCAGGCCTTCGTGCACGTAGACCGGCTGCCGCTCGGCGATTTCCACGAGCGGCGGGTAGGGCTTCTCCTGCCTCGGGACGGTCCGCACCTTGATGTAGTCGAAGATGGCCTGGACCTTCACCGCGTAGAAAACGTTCTTGCTGGGCACCGCCTTGTCCACGGCCTGCTGGAAACGGCCCCAGTCGGTCAGCTCCTCCCACAGAACCTTGACCGTCGGGTCGAAGAACATGACCACCGCAAACGGCGTTTTCGCCGAGGGCGCGACCGGACAGGCCTTGCCGTCGGCCTTCATCTGGTAGAACCGGCCGCCGAACGCGATCATTTCCCCGTCCAATGCGTTGAACGTGCCCAGGCCGAAATCCCCGTGCTTGGCCAGCTCCTCGTAGGTGACCTCCCCGTCGTACACACCTTCAAGCAGCGCCCCCACCGTGGAGGTCTGAAACAGTTCGTGGGCCTGGCGCGCGTCGTGATGGAACAGGTTCCCCTGCTGCCGGTGGGCCCGAAAGGCCTTGATGAACACGTCGTCGATCGCCATTGTGTGCGCCGCCCTGGACTCGATTTGGGACGATCAATCTTCGTGCAGGCTTGCTTCGATGTCAAGCAACAAGCCCAGGCGCTTGTATCACAGATTGAAACTGAAGCACAATCAGCCAAATTGACGATTTTCCGACCGTGGTGCTAGTATCCTTCGCCTCGGCCCGGAGAAAGAACCTGAAGGGGATTGACATGAAAGACCAGCGCAAGCCATCCGCGAAAGCCACCCGAACCGAAACGGACAGCATGGGCGCGATCGAGGTGCCGGTGGACCGCTACTGGGGGGCCCAGACCGCCCGCTCGTTGATCCACTTCAACATCGGCCAGGACACCATGCCGCCCGAACTGATCCGCGCCCTGGGAACCCTCAAAAAGGCCGCCGCGCTCGTGAACCAGGAACTCGGCAAGCTGCCGGCCGAGAAGGCCCAGCTCATCGCGCGCGCCGCCGACGAAGTCATCGCCGGCACGCTCGACGACCACTTCCCGTTGCGCGTCTGGCAGACCGGCAGCGGCACGCAAACCAACATGAACGCGAACGAAGTGATCGCCAACCGGGCGATCGAGCTGGCCGGCGGCGTGATGGGGAGCAAGAAACCCGTCCACCCCAACGACGACGTGAACATGTCCCAGTCGTCCAACGACGCCTTTCCGACCGCCATGCACATCGCGGCCGCGTCGCAGGTGGAGCGGGTGCTGATCCCCGCCGTCGCGCGCGTCCACGAGGCCATCCGGGCCAAGGCCGAGGCCTTCGCCTCGGTGGTCAAGATCGGCCGCACGCACCTTCAGGACGCCACCCCGCTCACCGTCGGGCAGGAGATGTCCGGCTGGGCCAGCCTGCTGGCCCGCGACATCGACCGTCTGAAAGCCGTGTTGCCCGGCCTGTACGACCTGGCCATCGGCGGCACGGCGGTCGGGACCGGGTTGAACGCGCACCCGGAGTTCGCCCGCCGCGTCGCCGCCAAGATCGCCGACCTGACGGGCCTGCCCTTCACCTCGCATCCGAACAAGTTCGCGGCCCTGTCCGCGCACGACGAACTCGTGTTCGCCGGCGGCGCGCTCAGGACCCTGGCGGGATCGTTCATGAAGATCGCCAACGACATCCGCTGGCTGGCCTCCGGGCCCCGCTGCGGGCTCGGCGAGCTCACGCTGCCCGAAAACGAGCCGGGCTCCTCGATCATGCCCGGCAAGGTCAACCCCACCCAGTGCGAGGCCATGACGATGGTCGCGGTGCAGGTGCTCGGGAACGACGCCGCGATCGCCATGGCCGGGTCCCAGGGGAACTTCGAGCTGAACGTCTTCAAACCGGTCATAATCTTCAACTTCCTGCATTCCGTGCGGCTGATGGCCGACGCCTGCCATGGATTCGAAGCGTACTGCGTGTCCGGCATCGAGCTGAACCGGGCGACGATCGACCGTTACGTGAAGAACTCGCTCATGCTGGTGACCGCCCTCAGCCCCAAGATCGGCTACGACAAGGCGGCCAAGATCGCCCACGTCGCCCACGAGTCCCATACGAGCCTCCGCGAGGCCTGTCTCAAGCTGGGCTACTTGACCGGGGAAGAGTTCGACGCCATCGTCCGCCCGGACACGATGACGCACCCCTAACGGGGGTTGAAAAGCCCCAAACCTCAGACGCTGACAAGTCACAAGTGGGCAAGCTGACGGATTTCAGAACACTTGTTCCTCGCCGCTTCCGGCTCACCCTTGCCGCCCCCTGTTAGGAGCGTGAGATGGCCAGCGCCCTCCTGTACGACCGCCTGCAGTTCGCGCTCACGGCGACCTTCCATTACCTCTTTCCCCAACTGACCATGGGCCTGGCCCTGCTGATCGTCTACTTCAAGAGCCGCGCACTCTGGGCCAACGACGAGCACTACCACCGGGCCGCGCGCTTCTGGACCAGGGTTTTCGCGATCAGCTTCGCCTTCGGCGTCGCCACCGGCATCCCGCTGGAGTTCCAGTTCGGCACGAACTGGGCCAAGTTTTCCACGTACGCCGGCGGCGTCATCGGACAGACCCTCGGCATGGAGGGCCTCTTCGCCTTTTTCCTCGAATCCTCGTTTCTCGGCGTCCTGCTGTTCGGCGAAAAGAAACTGGGGCCCCGGGTCCACTGGGTTGCCGCCCTGATGCTGTTCGTCGGCTCGTGGCTCTCGGGGCTTTTCATCATCACGACCAATGCCTGGATGCAGCATCCCGTCGGGTATGCCGTCGCCGCGGACGGCACCCTGCACGTGAGCAGCCTCCGGAGCCTCTTCACGAACGACTGGCTGCTCTGGCAATACCTCCACAACATGATCGCCGCGGTCGCCACCAGCGCGTTCGTCATGGCGGCCGTGGGGGCCTATTACCAGCTCTCGGGCGCCCATGCCCCTTATGCCAGGACCTTCCTGAGCACGGGCGTGGTCGCCGCCGCCGCGGCCAGCGTCCTCCTGATCTTTCCGACCGGGCACGAAGCCGGACGGCAGGTCTTTGCCTATCAGCCCGTGACCGGAGCCGCTTTCGAGGGCGTGTTTCACACGGAGGACGGAGCGGGCATGGTCCTCGTCGGCCAGCCCAACATGGAGACCCTCACGATCGACAATTCCCTGACCGTTCCCTGGGTGCTCAGCATCCTGGTCTACCAGCGGGCCAAAGCCGAGGTGAAAGGGCTGGACGCCTTCCCCCGCGACACCTGGCCGGACAACGTGCCGCTGCTCTACTACGCCTACCACATCATGATCGGGCTGGGCACCCTCTTCGTCGCCGTCACGGGGACGGCGGGCTTCATGCTCTGGCGGGGCCGGCTCCTTGAAACCCCCTGGCTCCTGTGGGTGCTGATGCTGAGCGCGCCCTTCCCCTACATCGCGAACACGGCCGGTTGGATGACCGCGGAGCTCGGCCGTCAGCCCTGGCTCGTCTACGGCTTGCTGCGGACGTCGGAGGGGGCCTCGCCGCTGGTCAGCTCCGGCAACGCCCTGTTCACCCTGCTCGGCTTCGCGGGGCTCTACGCGTTGCTGGGACTGCTCTTCGCCCTTGTCCTGTTCAACATCATCGACAAGGGGCCGGTCGATGCCGGGCAGCCCGGACAAGGAGGCGGGACCTGATGGAAACCCTCTGGTTCGCCATCGTCGCGCTGATGCTGGCCCTGTACGTCGTCCTGGACGGGTTTGATTTCGGCACCGGCATCGTCTATCTCTTCGTCGCCCGCACGGACGCCGAACGACGGACCGCGCTGCAGGCCATCGAGCCGGTCTGGGACGGGAACGAAGTCTGGCTCCTTGCCGGCGGAGGCCTGCTGTTTCTGGCCTTCCCCCGGGCCTACGCGGCCGGGTTCAGCGGCTTCTACCTGGCGCTCACCATGGTGCTCTGGCTGCTGATCCTGCGCGGGGTCTCGCTCGGATTACGGTCGCACCTGGCGAATCATTTGTGGCGGACGTTCTGGGACTGGATCTTCGCCCTGGCGAGCTTGCTGCTGGCGGTCGTGTTCGGCGCGGCGCTGGGCAACCTCATTCGCGGCGTGCCGCTCAATGCGGAAGGCTATTTTTTCACGGCCCTCTGGACGGACTTCCTGCCCGGCCCCGCGCCCGGCATCCTGGACTGGTACACGGTCCTGATGGGGCTGGAGGGGGCCGCCATCCTCACCGTTCACGGGGCGAACTATCTGGCCATGAAGACGGAAGGCGAGGTGCACCGGCGGGCCGGCCGCGTCGCCGACCTGGGCCTCTGGGCCGTCGCGGCCCTCACGGCGGCCGCGATCCTGGCCATTCCCGTGGTGCAGCCTGGTCTGCGCCGCAATTACGATGCGCACCCGATCGGCTATCTTTTGCCCCTGGTGGCTGTCGGGGCGCTGGGGAGCTTGTTCCATTTTCGGCGCCGTCGATATGATACGGCGGCCTTCCTGGCTTCGAGCCTCTTGATCCTTGGCTTGTTGGGGAGCGCGGCCTGGGGGCTGTTTCCCAATCTGCTGATCTCCACCCTGGACCCTGCCTACAGCCTGACGGTCTCCAACGCTTCCGCGTCCCCCTACGGACTGCGGACGGCGCTGGTCTGGTTCCTCGTCGGCTTCAGCCTGGTCGCGGCTTACTCCCTCTACGTCTACCGCTCTTTTTGGGGGAAAGTGGACGTGTCGTCCGGCGACTACGGCCCTTACTGATCGGCTCCTTTTTCGACTCGGCCTCAGGGATCAGTGCATGGCCGAGGCGTCCATCGCCTTGACCAGTTGGGCGTTGTCGCGGTAGTCGACCGGCATGTCCACGAGCGCCGGCCCGTCGCAGGCCAGGGCCTTCTTCAGCGTGGGGACGATCTGGTCCGGCTCGCTGATCCGGAAGGCCGCCGCCCCGAAGGCTTCCCCCAGCTTGACGAAATCCGGATCCGTAAACGTCGCGCCGAAGATCCGGCCGTAGTCCCGCTTCTGGAGGGTCTGGATCAGGTTGTAGCCTTCGTCCCGCCAGATGACGTGCACGATGGGCAGTTTCAACCGGACCGCCGTCTCCAGTTCCATGCAGGTCATCATGAACGACCCGTCGCCCGACACGGACACGACCTTTCGGCCCGGTCTGGCCAAGGCCGCGCCGATGGCCCAGGGCAGGGCCACGCCCATCGTCTGGTGTCCCATGCTGCAGAGCAGCCGCCTCGGCTCGTAGCAGAAAAAATAGCGGGCCATCCAGATCTCGTGCGCCCCCGTGTCGCAGGTGACGGTCACATCGTCCCCGATCGTGTCCCTCAGATCGTGGATGAACCGGAGCGGGTGGACCGGCTTGCCGGAGAGCCCGGCGCCTTTCGCCTGCTCATCCAGCAAGACCCGGCGGGCTTTGGCCACCTCTTCCCACTCCCCGGCCCCGGCCGCGGAGAGACGCAGCCGCTCCGAGAGGGCATCCAGGTTGCGGGCGATGTCCCCCGGCAGTTCGACGGCAGGCCGGTACGAACGGTCCAGGCCTGCCTGGTTTTCATCCACGTGGACGACCCGGCCGGCAGTCGTCCCGTGCCACTCGGTCGGATCGTACTCGACCGTGTCGTAGCCGATCGTGAGGATGACGTCCGCCTTCTGGAGGACGAGATCGCCCGGCTGGTTGCGGACGTAGCCGACCCGCCCGACGAACCGGTCTACCAGATCGCGCGGGACGACCCCGGCCGCCTCGAAGGTGCTGATGACCGGCAGGGGATGCCGGCGGATCAGGCGGCGGACGGCGGCCGCCGCGTCAGGCTTGCTGGCGCTGACCCCCAGCAGGATCGCCGGAAACTTGGCGCGATTCACGAGCGCCGCGGCCCGCTCCAGGAGGTCGGCGGAGGCCTGGCCCAACTGCGGGGGCTCGACGGCCTGGATCGGCTCGGCGGTCACGGCGGACTTGGACACGTCCACCGGCACCGACAGATGAACCGCGCCCTGCCTCGACCGGGCGGCCACGCGGAAAGCGTTGACGACGATCTCCGGAATGCTGTTGGGCTCCTCCACCTCGATGCTCCACTTGGTGATCGGAGCGAACAGGTTGGTGCTCTCCAGATTCATGTGGCTCTGCTTGAACCGCATGGCGCGCGGGACCTGGCCCGTGATGATCACCAGGGGGTCCCGGTCCTCCGTGGCCGTGGCCACGCCGCAGACCGCATTGATCAAGCCGGGCCCGGAGGTCGTCAGAACCACGCCGGGCTTGCCCGTGATCCGGCCCCAGGCCTGGGCCATGAAGGCGGCTCCGGTTTCATGCCGGCAGGTGACGAATGTCGGACCGTGGTCCGCCAGCGCGTCCAGGATCGGCAGGACCGCCCCTCCCGGCACACCGAACACGTACTCGACACCCTGGGCTTCCAGGGATTGCACCAGCAGCTCCGCGCCGTTCTTCGCCGGTTTCACATCGGGCATGATGCCGCTCCTTATTGGAAACTCTCGATCACCCGCTTCTTCAGCCTCGGGTACCTCGGCACCCACATCGTCCGATCCACGAGCCGGCCTGTTTCATCCGCCGACCTGCGCTCCGCCACGCCGGCCTTCTGGGCCTCGGCTGCGACCGCGACCGCGATCCGGCGCGACACCAGGCGGATGTCCTGCAGGGAGGGGAGCAGCGGGGCATCCGGATTCGCCCGCGCCGGCGAGTCCTCGGCCAAGGCGGTCGCGGCGGCCATGAACATGCCGTCGGTGACCCGGCCGGCCCCGGCGGCCAGAACGCCGAGGCCCAGGCCGGGAAAGATGTAGCTGTTGTTGCACTGGGCGATGGGGATCGTCCGGCCTTTGTAGGTTACGTCGGCGAAGGGACTCCCGGTCGCGACCAGAGCCTTCCCGTCCGTCCAGGCCAGCAGATCCGCCGGCACGGCTTCGCACCGGGCGGTGGGGTTCGAGAGCGGGAAGATGATCGGACGCGGCACGTGCCTGGCCATCTCGCGGATGACCGCTTCGGTGAACGCGCCCGGCACGCCGGAGGCTCCGATCAGGATCGTGGGACGGACGTTCTTGACGACGTCCGCGAACCCGACTTGATCCGGTTGCGCCAATTGCCACGCGGCAACAGCGGCGCGCGGCCGGACGAACCTCTGTTGAAAGGGCAGCAGGCCCGCCACCCCCTCGCGCAGCAGGCCGGGCCGGTCGATCAGCCAGAACCGGGCACGGGCCTCGGCCTCCGGTAGGCCTTCCTTGACCATGGCCGCGCAGATCTGCTCGCTGATGCCGCAGCCCGCCGACCCGGCGCCGAACATGACCACGCGCTGGTCGCGCAGCGTCGAGCCGGTCACGTTCACGGCGGCCAGCAGGGTTCCGGTCGTGACCGCCGCGGTCCCCTGGATGTCGTCGTTGAACGTACAGAGCCGGTCCCGGTACCGTTCCAGCATCCGGCCGGCGTTGGCCTGGGCGAAATCCTCCCACTGCAGCAGGACGTGGGGCAGCGTGCGGCGCACCGCCTGCACGAAGGCGTCGATAAAGTCGTCATACTGCTGGCCGCGGACCCGCGCGTGGCGCCACCCCACGTACAGGGGATCCTTGAGCCGGTCCTGGTTGTCGGTGCCCACGTCCAACAAGATGGGCAGCGTGCGCGTCGGATGGATGCCGCCGCAGAGGGTATAGAGCGAGAGCTTGCCGATGGGAATGCCCATCCCGCCCGCGCCCTGATCGCCCAGGCCCAGAATCCGCTCCCCGTCGGTGACCACGATCACGTCCACGTCCTGATAGGGCCGATTCTCGAGGATGGTCTCGATGTCCTTCTGTTCGGGGACCGAGATGAAGAGGCCGCGGGGCCGCCGGTAGATCCGGCTGAACTGCTGGCAAGCGGCGCCCACGACGGGGGTGTAGATGATCGGCATCATCTCGCTCACGTGCGCCAGCAGCAAGGCGTAAAAGAGCGTTTCGTTTTCGTCCTGCAGCGCCCTCAGATAAATGTGCCGTTCCAGGTCCGTGGTCTTCTGCCGGTAGGCTTCGTAGGCCCGGTCCAGTTGGACCTCCAGGGTCTCTTCGTGGGGCGGCAACAAGCCCTGGAGCCCGAACCGGCGCCGCTCCTCGAACGTAAAGGCCAGGCCCCTGTTCAAGAACGGCTGTTCCTGGAGCGCCTGGCCGGTCAAGGCGATTTCCAGAACCTCTTCGCCTGTCTTCAGATCGCTGGCTGTCTGAACGTCGATCATCGATCCCCTCCGCTCTCCTCTTTCGCCCTCGTCAGGCTCGCCCCTGCGCCAGGGGCGGAGGCGGGTCTCCGGTGATCAACCGGGCCCCGCGCCGGAGAGTCACATAGGAATAGGCCCAGTTGACCATGACGAGCAGGCGACTCCGGAAGCCGATCAAAAAGAAGATGTGGATCACGACCCAGGCCAGCCAGGCGACGAACCCGGAGAGCTTGAGGCCGCCCAACATTTGCCCCACCGCGGCCCCACGACCGATGGTGGCAAAGCTGCCCCGGTCCCGGTAGCGGAAGGAAACGTAGGGTTGGCCCCGCAAGGCCCGCCCGATGTTTTCCGCCGCATGGCGGGCTTCCTGCATGGCCGCCGGCGAGACCCCGGGGATCAGAACGCCGTCCTGCTCCAGCGCCGCCAGATCACCGACCACGAACAGGTCCGAGCGACCCGGAATCGTCAAGTCTTCATTGACGAGCACCCGGCCCGCACGGTCCAGGGGGACGCCCAGGGAT
>CAZKHY010000121.1:1337-10628 GCA_964552455.1 uncultured Nitrospira sp. | reverse complement strand
CGGCATCCACCGCAAAACCCTGCTGCGCAAACTGCGTCGCTACGGCCTCGCCTGATGTTCCCTGGAACAGGTTGTCCCTCGGGGGACATCTTGTCCCTTGTCCGGATCTCCGCTCAGGACACGACGATCGGCCTTTTCCCCGTTGATCCAGGTGTCAGGTCGTCCTTCGGAGTATTCCGGGTCCCGATCCGCTCGATCGACGGCCTGTTCCTATCTCGTTGACAACTCGACAATCCTCGGACAGATGGGCGCTCTTTCTTAAGTGGTCTAGGGTTTGCACCGGCGGGAGGCAAAGAGACTGTGCCCGTCTCGTTTCGAGAAGGGGCAGCGGTACCCACACTTTTATTTCCCAAGGAGGTTTGCCATGAAGCGGTTCATGAGCGTGATGGTGCTGGCGGTCGCGCTGAGTTTCGGACTGGGGACTCTGTCCTACGCTTCCGACCCGGCACCGGCGCCGAAGACCGACCAGGGCAAAAAGCAGCCCAGCGGTCCGAAGGCGTTCGAAAACGAAAAGAAGGACGAGAAGAAGGACGGCAAGGGCGGGAAGTAACCGTTCAGGGGGCACGGCGCACGCCGTGTCCCCTCTCCTTCCCTTCCACCTTTGATCTTCGTCTTTCCGAAGCCGCCGGTTCAAGCAAGCTTGGTCGATATTTACTGACGGCAAAAAACCTCTCCGCTCACATCTGATCGAAGTGAGCGGTTCAAGCAAGCTTGGTATGGGGGTATGATCATGAAGAAAGCCGGAGGAGTGGTCGCGATCGCTTTTCTTCTGAGCCTCGGAACCTTCGCCCCGTCTTACGCCGCCGATCCGAAGCCGGCGCCGCCCAAACCGGCTCCATCGGCCGGCGCAGTCCAGACCCTCAAGGGACAGGTGGTCAAGATTGAGAGCGATACGTACGTGGTCAAGGACGCAACCGGCAAGGAAATCCGCCTGCGCGTGAATCAGGAGACCGTCCTGCAAGCCGATCTTCACGTCGGGGACAAGGTCGACGCGGAAGTGGCGCCGGACGGCCACGCGTTAACCCTCCTCCGAGCCCTGCAATAGGATCAGGGCGCTTTGCGCGGGAACCACGCGCAGGACCGCCGGGAACAGGCGGCCGGAGTCTCCGTGATTGCAGGAGCCGGCCCGTCGCCTCTTTGGAATCCCGCGGACCCACCGTCGGCAACGAAGCGCCTTCCGCTCGCCGCTCCCTCGACGGATCGGCCCGGCCGATTGTCATGCCGAGCCCAAATACTCTATACTTCCCTACCGATGCCCGGGACATCCACAGGCCGGCCCAATGCTGACGACATCGATCCGATCCCCACGGGACGGACAGCGCCGCGGAATCCCGCGCGGGGAGGACCGATGACACCCCTGCGAATGGGGTTTATGGGATGGTGCGCCCTGATGCTGGCCGGGTGCGTCAGCTCAGGCACCCACGACCAGACACTCGCCGAGCTGGCGGACGCGCGGAAGGCCGCGGCCAAGACCGCGGCGGAGTTTGACGGCTACAAGAAGCAAGCGGCCGAGGAAACGGAGACGCTCAAGAAAAAGTCCGCGCAAGACCTTGCCGCCCTGCAGGAAGAAAAGAACAAGCTGGCCAAGGACCTGAAGACCGCCCAGGCCGCGGCAGCCGAAGCCCAGGCCGCCCTGGAGGCCACGGCCGCGAGCCTCGCGAGCGAGCAGGACGGCAGGCAGGAGGCTGAAGGCCAGGTCAAGAAACTGCAAGACAGGCTCGAAAAGCTGCAGCAGACCCTCGCCGAGGCGAACGCCCGTCTGGCGGCGGCCGCGAAGGAAAAGGAACAGTTCACGGCGGCCCTCACCGAGGCCCGCGATCAAAACAAGGAGCTGGCCACCAAGCTCGCCACCGAGCAGGTGAAGGTGTCCATCCTCAGGGAGGACAAGCAGCGGCTGCTGAGCGGCACCACGACGGCGCGGGAAGAAATTGCGCGCATGCAGGCCACGCTCCAGCAGCAGGAGGAGCGGCTCAAGGCCGTGGAGGCGGAGAAAACGAGGCTGGAGCAGGAGCGGGCGGCCAAGGAAGCCGAGATCCAGCGCCTGTCCAAGACCCAGGAGGACCTCGCCAAGTCGCTCGAAGCCGAGATCGCCAAGGGCGACATCCGCATCAAGCAGGTGCGCGACCGGCTGACGATCAACATGGTGGACCGGGTCCTCTTCGATTCAGGGCAGGGGCAGGTGAAGCCGGCGGGATTCAAGGTCCTCAAGCAGGTGGCGGACGTCATCAAGACCGTGACCGACAAGCAGGTCCGGATCGAGGGCCACACCGACAACGTGCCGATCGGGGAAAAACTCAGGGAGAGATTCCCGACCAACTGGGAACTGTCCACCGCCCGCGCGACGAGCGTGGTGCGCTACCTGATTGAGGAAGGGGGGGTGGATCGGTCCCTTCTCTCGGCGGTCGGCTATGCGGACACGAGACCGGTGGCCGGCAACGACACGGAGGAGGGCCGCAAGGCCAACCGCCGCATCGAGATCACGCTCTACCCGAAAGACCTCTCCGAGATCGTCAACCACATCAAGCCGTGACCGGGCGCCCGGAAGCCGGGCACGGGAGGGCTCGACGACGCGCAGGCCCCCGCGTGATCCGGCCACCCGTTGCCTTGCCCGCCCGCTTCACGTATCGTGCCCGGAGCGCGCGGAACCATCCGCTCGAAAGGCCTGCGGCCTCATCGTGGAACTCCAAGATTTCCTCCGGAGCCTGATCGTCATCTACGTCTCGGCGCGGGTGATGGGCGAACTGGCCGCCCGCGTCGGCCAGTCCCCGGCCCTGGGCGAGCTGCTGGCCGGCATCCTGGTCGGGGGCAGCCTGCTGGGATGGGTGGAGCAGACCGAGCCGCTCAAGCTCATGGGCGAGATCGGGGTCATGCTGCTTCTGTTCGAGATCGGGCTGGAATCGGATCTGCAGTCGTTCCTGAAGGTGGGCCGGTCGGCCGCGCTGGTGGCCGCGATCGGCGTCCTCATCCCCTTCGTCCTGGGCTACGGGCTGGCGCTGGCGCTCCATCTGACCCAGCTCCAGGCCATCTTCATCGGCGCCACCCTGACCGCCACCAGCGTCGCCATCTCGGGCCGCGTGCTCGTGGATCTGGGCAAGCTCAGGACCAAGGAAGGCAACATCATCCTGGGCGCCGCCGTGCTCGACGACATCCTGGGCCTGGTCACGTTGTCGGTCATCATCGGGCTGGCGACGGCGGGCACGGTCTCCTGGCTGGACGCGGGCCGGACCGCCGGGCTGGCCGTGGCGTTCCTCGTGACGGCCATCCTCATCGGCATCCGCTACGCCCACCTGTTCAGCCGGCTGGTCAACCTGATGAACAGCCGGGGCGGGCTCGTCATCACGGCCATCACCTTCGCGCTCCTGCTCGGCTACGTCGCCGACCGGATGAAGATCGCGCCCCTCGTCGGCGCCTTCGCGGCCGGACTGGTCCTCGCGCGCACCGAACACCAGGCGCATCTCCAGGAGCGGATCCAGCCGGTGGCCGACGTGTTCGTGCCCATTTTCTTCGTGCTGATCGGCGCCGCCGTGGATCTGGCCTCCCTCAATCCCTTCAACGAACGGAACTGGCCGATCCTGCTGCTGGCCGGAGGTCTCGGTCTCGTCGCGGTGATCGGGAAACTGGCGGCCGGACTGGGGGCCGCACCCGGCGTCAACCGGTGGGCCGTCGGCGTGGGCATGCTCCCGCGCGGGGAAGTCGGCCTGATCTTCGCGAGCATGGGCCTGGCCTACCGGGTCCTCGACGAAGCCCAGTACGGCGCCATCCTGCTCGTGGTGGTCCTCACCACGTTCGTCGCCCCGCTCCTGCTCAAGCGGACGTTCAGGGAGCCCTGACCCGATCTCGGCGTCGGTCCGCGCTCGACGCGGCGCAATCCCGCCGGACGTTCCTTCTTGGCCGGCTCGCTCCTCGCGTCACGGGCCGTCTTTCCGGATCAACCGGGTTCCCTCGTCCGCCCAGTCCAACTTGACCCGTTTCACCACGCCCCCCTCACCGCTTCCGAAGACGATCTCATCGGTATCGAGATCATATTCCGGGATCTCCGGGCTTTCCCATCGCCTCATGAAATATTGATAGAAGAGCGTGTACAGACCGTGGTCGTTTTGATTGTGCTTGAAGACGTATTCCGGCATCGTCAGGACATCGAGGCTCGTGTGATAATGCCGGATCCACATATAGTCGCCCAAGATGGCCAGCTTGAGGTGCGGCGGGTCGGCATAGAGCTTGAGTTTGATGTTCTTCTGCGCGCTCTTGAGCTGCTTCAACAGGTCAATGCTCTTGCGGACCTGTTCCCCCATGCTTTCGTGGGTGACATGCGGATGGCCGACGGCCTTCGCCCGCATCTTCGCCCCGGCACTGTCCGGATTCAGCAGCATGATCTTCGCCTCAAGGCAGTTTTCCAGCACGGGCCGCAATTCCCCCTTCGGGTCGACGAATGTCCTGTAGCCGGTTGACCCGATGATCATGACGCTCCGCACGAGACCGTGCTTCTGCTTCAGCTTCCCCACCTTCCGTTGAACAAACCGCCCTCGGCTGGGGAAAAAGTACATCAGGCCGGCCCCTCTCGCCATATCGGCCAGCCGAGTGTCTTTGAGGCTCCTCCCGACAAAGTTGAAGAAACTGACCAGCACCAGCGCGACCGCGATCTCGGCGGCGACGAGAAACGCCTTCTCGTGCTCGATTGCCGCCCAGTATGCGAGAAAGTGCTGGGCGAACAGCGTGACGGCAAAAGGCAACGACAAGGCGATGGCTGCGCTGAACATGACCAGCACAATGTGTTAGAGAATCGGCGCCGTCCCTCTCGCGAGGCTGAGGACTTTGCTCGAAACGATCCGCGTGACATCCCGGACGATGTCAACGACTCTCCACGTTGTCGTCCGTTGCAGCAACCAGTCGCCTCTCACTGCTCAACTCCGTCGGAGCGGGCTCGATCGTTGGTTGCGGTCAGTTCGGCCAAGCTGGTTGCGGCGAGACTACGGGAGAGACCACAGCCTGGAGGACGGCGTCATGATCCGTCCCGACGCAAGGGTTGACCGAAAGCGTCAGGGAACGGCGGCGGGAAGCATGGACTGCGGGGTGCCCCGGAAAAGTAGACATCGACCGTTTTTCACGCCGGCTTACCGACCGGCCCGAGCGACGCGCTGCGGTCCCTCTCGCTCAGAGACTCCGCGCCGTCGCCCGCCTCCAAACTCACCCCACGCTCAGCGCCGTGAATCAACGTCCGCTCTTGGAAACACCCCGCCTTGCTGGTCAGCCGACGACGAATCCGACCGAACCGAAGCCGTTTCCGAACCGGAACGAATCAGCTTTTCGGTTCCGGCTCGTTCTTCACGTCCGGTGTGGTCTTCACGATCCTGAGCACGCGGCCCTGTTCGTCCAGTTCGACGCTGACGTAGTCGCCTTTGGCCAGCCCTTTGATCATGTCGGCGCTGACGACCGGGAGCGATTCTTTCTTCCCCAGGTCCGTCAGGATGGTGACGCTGAGCCCGGCCAGATTGATCTCCTCGATCGTGCCGCCGACGAACTGATCGGGAGCAACCGGAGCCCCGTAGCCGAACGGCACGGCGATCCCCAGCACGAACAACAAACTCACCATCGTCACAAGTAGTGTCTTCATGGCGCGACCTCCTTCTTCTCCTACACAGCCGGCTGACCAGCCCGGCAGGGAATCGGACGTGCCGGGGTCATCATGTTCCCGAACACACAGGGCTTGATGACCCGGGCGCGGCAGAGAGCGGCGCTACGAGTCGGTGGAATGCTTGTCCCATGGATGATAGGGCAGCATGGTCGCGGTCTCAGGGACCGTCGGCTCCTCCGACCGGCTCAGTCGCTGAATCAACTCATCAAACAACGAGCGCTGTTGCTTCAAGGTATGGCCGCAGAACAGGCAATGCCCGGCTCCGTCGGTCAACTCGGACCCGCACCGGAGACACCCCCGATAGCCTCCCCACTGGAGGGCCAGCCACGGAAGGACGACGAGGAACAGGAGGGCGCTGATCCCGATCAGGACCCCCAGCAACACGATTTCTGTGATTCCCAACGCCATGACACGCTCCTCCATAATTTCTTCCGTCGCACTCTCCCGGGCAATCATCGGTCCGTGAGGGCAGAGTCCGAGTGATCCGCACCCACGGTCTGGTTGAGCAAGCACAGTGCCGCAGGGGCCCGCTCCGCCGTGAATCCCCGAACGCGTTGAATTGTCGAGAATCATCGTCCGCTTGGGCGAGCCAAAGCGGCTCAACCGGCAAGGAGACACTGTAGGGGCAGGCCTTCTGGCTTGGGCCGCCAAGCAAACGAACCGGTTGAATTTGCAATAAGCCGGGCCTGTAGGAATTCTCCTGCAAGGGTGTGTGCAGAAAAACCCCTGCGGTTCGCTCGATCAGACCCGAAACAATCGAGTCAGAGGACTGGGCCTAAGGGTTGACGCGGGCGACTCGCGGTCGCGGATCGGCAGCCATGCTGACGACATACGACCGGCTGGTCTCATGAGCGGACTTCAGCGGAGCGGGTTTGGTGTGGGATGGACCGTGGTGCGAGCGGAGAGGCAAAGGTGGTTGGATTCAGCGGATTGTTCTGTCGGAGCTAGTAAATGGGGCTTGCCGGCGGTGCCTTACCTGAGTCGCAGAAAATCCTCGACAGAGAACCCCGCTCAAGATAATGAAGATTCGGGTCGGGAGGAGCACTTGACTGGAACCGGCGTGATGAGCGACCCTCGTCCCGGCTTATCCCGTTGATGCCACCGTGAAACTGCCGCATCGCTTTCAACTCCTGTTTCATCCCACCCCGCCCTACAACTTTGAGCTCACCGTCCACAAGCCGGCCGGCTGGTCGCTCTTCACACCCTTCGAGGTGTACGAGCGGGGAATCCTGTGGACGGCCTTGCACCTCAAAGACACACTGGTCGGCCTGAAGCTCCGCTCGCGAGGCACCACGCGGCGCCCGGCGATCCTCGTCTCCGTGTTCACCCAGCATCCCTGTCCTCGATCCCAGCGGCTGGCGATTCAGGACGCCCTCGCCGCGCGACTGTCCGTGACGGAGGACCTCTCCGGGTTCTACCGAATGGCCCGGCGCGACTCTATCCTTCGCCACACGCTCGCCCCCCTGTACGGGATGCACGACACGGGAGCCAGCCATCTTTTCGCCTCCGCCACGCTGGCCGTGCTGCTTCAGATGGCGCCGTTGAAGCGAAGCGAGCAGATGATGGAGTGCGTGATCCGGCACTTCGGGGAACTGGCGCAATTCGACGGCAAACACATTCGCGTGTCGCCGACGCCTCGACGGATCGCCAAGGCGGGGGTGCATGGTCTCCGCCGCTGCCGGCTGGGGTATCGGGCCAAGTATCTGGTGCGGATCGCGAGAATCCTGGCGCGAGGGGACTTCCCGAGCCTCGAAGCCCTCGTGCGCCTCTCCGCCGAGGAGGCCAAGACCAAGCTCCGGGAGCTGCCCGGCGTCGGCGACTATTCGGCCGACATCGTCACGCCCCACAATTCCTTCCCGATCGACGTCTGGTCGGCGGACGTCTTCGGCAAACTGTTTTTCGGACGGGAGCCGAAAGCCGGTCGGGACGCCATCGACCGCATCAAAGCGGAGGGGCTCAGGCGATGGGGCGAGTATGCCTGGCTCGGGTTCTTCTACGTGGTCCAGGACCTCGAAGGGCTCTCCAAGAAGCTCGGGGTCCGCCTCAGGCTCCAGTAGCCGTGTCCGGAGTCTCCCCGCCAAGGTCGGCGGCGATCAGGCGGATTTGTTCGAGCGGGTTCAGCGGGATGGCGGCTCAGGCTACGCGCGCAACACTTCCGGCCTGGTTGAAAGGTAGGCCAGGATCTCTTGTTGCCGGTCCTGAATCTGAAGTAGGTACGGTGCGGCGAGACGTTCATAGTCCGTGCTTGCGTGCGTCTGTCTCGCCCGCTCAAAAAACCGCCAGAGTTTCTGCACAGCCGTTTCGGCCTGATGGAGTTCGTCATCGTTGGAAATCACGGAATCACCTCGATAAGGGCGGCAAGAACGGCGTGATCGGGAAAAGACTCGCGGGTCCCCATTCGGATTCCCCGGTCATGCGTCCCTGGCTAAGAACTGAGGAATGTCCACAAAAGTCCCAGGCTGAATGGCTGTGAGAGCCTGTTCGATGGCCGGTAGGAGAGCGGCCACGACAGGTACCTGGTTGCTGGGAAGGACAAGGACCGCCAAACGCCGGCCCGTCAGGTTCTGCTGATAGCGAAGCTTCTTGTCGGCGGTGATGAAGGCGTCGAACTGGCCCTCGGCCACGGCTAGCAACTCACCGTTCTTCATGCCGGTCCAGCCCATCTCCTGGACGGTGCGGATCGTGAACTGCGGCAAACGGGTTTTGATCAGACGTGGCGCAGATTCATCCAGCAGGATTCTCAAGCCGACTTGCCCAGCTTTTGCAGAGTCGCCTTGGAAAACTCCAGCACCAGCAAGGCCTGTTCACGGGTCACGGTCGGGAAATTCTCCAGAAAGGCATCGAGGGTGAGCCCGGCCTCCAGGTTGGTGATCAGCGCCTCAACCGGGACGCGGGTCCCGCGAAACACAGGTGCGCCACTGACAATCTCGGGATCAACCGTGATCGGCAGCCGCTTGATGTCTTTTTCGTCGATGACCAGCGTCATGGATCAGGGGCCCTTGTCGCGGATGATTATAATGCTTCCAGGCTCTGCGGTCTACCTGTTTACACCCCCTCACGGAAGGCCGGGACGGAGGACGTCGGCGATGCTGGCGGGCTCTGGAAAGACTCCAACCCCTTACCCGCCACCTACCGGGGACGCCGCGCTAATACCGGTCTCGGCGGCAGGGGCCGCGGCGCGCCGGATGGGCCCCGTGACCTGGAAGATCTCCGAGTACAGGACCAGGCCCGGATAGCGCCCCTCCGCCACCGGCCGAAAGAGGTACGTGCGCATGGGCCCCGTCGGAGTGGTGAGATCAGCCGATTCGGTGTCTGTAATAATTCTTGGGCTCCGAGAGAGTGGATGGAAACGCGCCTCAGGGGAGAAAAAAGCCCGAGTCCTATTCAATCCCCCAGCGTCACAGCTCTCCATTGAAAGCGCGGTGCAACATGGACTGGAAGAGGTCATCCAAGCGGCGGCGTGAGGCGGCTTGCTCGGCTTGCATGGCGCGGATTTCTGATACGCGGGCGGCGAATTCTTTTTGCAGTGAGAGCGGCGGGACTTCGATTGGCAGCGTCAGCAACCGTCCCTTGGAGATGTTCGGCATTGAACCGGCCGATTCTTCGACAGCTTTCATCGCCTCTTTGAGTGCCTTGGCAATGTTTTTCTCCTCTGGGAG
>CAZKHY010000121.1:0-1237 GCA_964552455.1 uncultured Nitrospira sp. | reverse complement strand
GTTTTTCTCCTCTGGGAGGTTGAGGAGATACTTGTAGCCCGCATGACCTGGTAAATAGAACCCGCACTTTTCGATCGCGATCTCGGAAATTGGTTTCTCCCGCCTAGTGCCCTTCAGCTTTTGGTATTCGGATATGATTTCTGCTTCCCAGCGCCGATACGTGTTATCTGCGAACTTGAGAAAGATGATGCCTAAGACCGGTGTGGAATATGCGCTGGACTTGAGCCCTGAGTTGGCGCGGAGTTTATCGGCAACGCTCCAGAGGTCAGCTTCAAGTTGTTTGAGTTGTTCTTTGGTCATGGAGCATCTACCGCTGAGGCAAGTGAAGCAAAAAGGCGCAGGAACCTTTTCTAAGGCCGCCAGTCTAGCCCAAATCGCCAATCAACGCCACCCTCTAGCTCGCGCGCTGAACGATGAGTGATGAACGCTGAATGATGGGCGGCGGAAGAAGAAGAGCGAATGGCTTATGGCTGATGGCCGATGGCGAGAAGCGTGAGCATCGTTCGTGAGGCGTGAAAGGTGAAAAGTGAAACGAAAGATGAGGAACGAGCGACGAGGGACGGCGGAAGGGAACTTAGAGCCTACGGTGCATAGCCGGCGTTGATGGCCGAGGGGTGATACCGACTTGCTCCCGCCGCCGTGTCGGCCTTTTCATTGTGCGGGGACGTGGGCCGCAGACATTGGCTGGTGTTCCCGCTCCTCGCGCAACCGTACTGCTGGAGGTTGTTCATGTACTGCGTGCCGATGTCAGCCGCGCACCCAGCCAGAATGAAGAGGAGTGCGACCGGCGCCCCGAGGCGTTTGCCAAGGCGTTTGATGGATTCCATATCCTTCCCCCTCGATTGGAACGAGCACCCTTCACGCTGTCGCGACTTCCACTCGGGGAATAGCAAGAAGCCTACCCAAGGACTCCAGCCGCTCCCTCCAGATAGGTCAATGGCTTAGAAAGGCCCTGACCGACCAAGCCGGCGCGACATATCCCTTTGCGTCGATTTTTGACCGATAACGCCAACTGCCGGCTGCGGCGAAGAGTAAGGGTGTCCACGCGGGGATCGAGAGAGACGAGCCGGGGCGGGAAGAGCAGGAAGATAAGAGCCTATGGCCTATGGCAAATGGCAGGAGGTTAAGAACTGACGGCGGATGAAGAGATGTCGCGGATGGAGCGGACCTAGACGATCCGATCTAGAATGGCGCCTGAAGGGGGCAAGAACGCTGGCTTACCGGGAGACATTCTCCA
>CAZKHY010000120.1:0-10637 GCA_964552455.1 uncultured Nitrospira sp. | reverse complement strand
GGAGGCCTTGGCCTTCCCCGTCGTCCACGAAACCTTGACGCGCTACGTCCAGGACTGGCGCCAGGGCCGGTTTCAGATCCACGTCGGGGTGGTCCCGCGCAGGTCCGATGGATTGTGATGGGTGCTGCTGAGCTGAGAGTGCGCGGGGCGCTGATGATGACTGAACCGCCCATGTCCGGAATCGGCCGATAGGTGGCAAGAGAAAGGTTTATAAAGCCAGACGACTGCGGTACAGTAAGCACAGGGAAGCGAGGGCATCATGGCGGCGCGTAGGACATTGACACGAGCGCAAATCATCAAAGCCATTGCGAAGCACGACGATGTGTTCAGACAATATGCCGTGGCAAGGCTGGGCCTCTTCGGCTCCTACGCGAGAAAGCAGCAAACCAAGGCCAGCGATGTAGACTTCCTCGTCGAATTTACCCGCCCGACTTTCGACAACTTCATGGGGCTCTCCAGGTACCTGGAGAAGCTGCTGCGCAAGAAGGTTGACCTTATCACCAATGGAAGCTTAAGCCCCTACATCAAGCCCTATGTGGATAAAGAGGTCGTGTGGCATGAAGTCACATGATGTCTTTCTCCGGCATATCCTCGACGAGATCGACTTCCTTCTCGACCAGGCCAAATCGCTTACATTCGAAAAGTTCGTCAGCGACGAGGTCATGAAAAGAGCCTGTACGCGCAGCTTCGAGATCATGGGGGAAGCTGTCAAGCACCTGCCGCCAGACTTCAAGAAAAGGCACAAGGCCGTTGAGTGGAAGGCCATCGCTGCAACACGCGACAAGCTGATCCATGAGTACTTTGGAGTGAACTGGAATATCCTGTGGGACGTGATGAAGAAAAAGCTCCCCAGCCTTCGGAGCAAGATCGCCGGGCTGTTGGAGCAAGAGAAGAAGTAGGGTATTTCGCAACACCCATTCCCTAGTGGAGATAGGCTGATCAGTCTACCCATAGTTAGAGCACAAGATTACATATGGCGACGCACAACACATTGATCACAGTGATCGGATCCTCCTATTTCCAGCCGATGGCGGACTTACTGGAGCGTTGGCTTGCTCGCCGCCGCCCCCGCCCGAACGCCGCTCAGGCGGATTACTACGAAAATGGGTATGCTGCTTCATTTGTCGTTCTGCTGGTGGCTGTTCTGGAGTCATACGTCGCACGAATACGGTTTAGGCGAAAGACGGCCTTACCCTCAGACCCCGCTAGCATTCCGAATCTACTGCTGCACGTTTTTTCAGACCTCCCGAATCATGATGAGTTATTAGAAGTGTTCGTCGTACGCAATGCGATAATTCATAATCACCTTTGGGAGATTGACTTCTCTCCTGGCAAGTCCTCGCCCATGATAGTGCGTCAGGCGACGAGAGCCCCAGCCGATGGGAAGACTTCAAGTTATAAGAAATGCGTGATTGAGCGGCTTCGCCGAACGAAGAAGCTCCGACTGACCGTCAACCCTATTCGTGTGGATCGAAAAGACGCTGCAAAGGTTTTCCGGGTCATTTGGGATACGCTTCTGTTCATCCAGTCCAAAGATCTAGACCTTTGCTCGGTGTCTCAGGTTGGCATTCGCTATGCGGGAAAGCGAGTCACATTTGGTCAATTACGAGGCATGTTACAGGAAGCGCTCTAACCACGCGATTGACAGTGGCGCTCGGCATGCGCATCATCGTGGACGCTAAGATCACTTTTATCGTCTGAGGACAGCCAGCACTTCCTGCGCGTGGTGTTCGACGTTGACGTTCGGGAAGATGGCCTTGAGGCGGCCGGCCTGGTCGATGACGAAGGTGCGGCGTCTCGGACCGGCCAGACGGGCCAGAGCCGGCACCAGCCCGATGACCGGCCAGGCCGCCCCGTAGGCCCGTTGCACGGTCCCGTCTTCGTCGCTGAGGAGACGGAAAGGCAGGTTGAACTTTTTGATGAAGTGTCGGTGCGAGGCCTGGCCGTCGGCGCTCACGCCCAGGACCACCGCGCTTGCCTTCTTGAGCGAGGCAATGGCATCCCGGAACCCGCAGGCTTCCACGGTGCAGCCGGGGGTGTCGTCCTTGGGATAGAAATAGAGCACCACCTGCTTGCCCCGCAGATCGCGCAGCGATACAAACCGGCCGGTCTCATCCGGCAGGGTGAAGTCCGGCGCTGCATCTCCGACTTGTAATCTGGCCATTGCGTCGTCTCCCTTCGCCTTTTTCCACTTGTTCGATCGTAGAAGCTCTTCCACCGGCCGACCGCTCGAGGAACGGGGCTCTCCGCTTCACGGCTCATCCGGCAGCTCTTGCAAGCCATCCGGGTACCAGATGGCGCCCTCACGGACGATCTGAGGGTCGCGGCTCCGGCCCAGCTTCGCGACTTCATCAACGTGCTTCGCCATTTCCAGGGCGGATACGGCCGCGTCGAAGGCATCTTCACTCGCGATCGCCAGGCGGCGGTGTTTGGGGGAGAGCCGGGGATAGCGCCAGAGGTACTTCCGGCGCTGAGTTGGGTCCGACTTGGCTACGGGCCCGGTCAGCAACCGGGGGTAAATCTCGATGACCAGCGGGAAGCCCGGAGGGTCGAAGGGCCAGATGGAGAAGCCGGCTTGTTCCAGGCGAAGCAGGAAGGGCATGCCGCGGATCGAGCCGGTCCCGACCGAGCCGGGGCCATTGATTTGAAAGACGCATTTGGGATGGGCCCATCGCGGCAGGTCCTGTTCGGTCCGCCGGAAGAACTCCTGTCCTTCCGGCCGCTTCGTGCCCGCTTTTCCCCAGAACGGCGGCTGACAAGCAGCCAGCCATTGTTCACCCTCGGCGTCGGCCAAGGACCAGAGTTCCGGCGCGTTTGAAAGGCCATGCTGCCTCAGAAACCAGGCCGGGAAGGAAAACGCGAAGTCCAGCCCGACGACCAGGAGTTCCGTCGCTTGCGCGCACTCGATCAAGTGCGCGAGCATCTGCTCGCGCTCGCGCCCGTTTTCCAGCCGAACCAGGTTGCCGCCGACCACTTCGGCGAGCCAGATCTTCTTCTCAGCCCGGTGCAGCGCCCCGGACCAGTCGATCGCCACGATGCGGGCGGTCGTGGACAGGGATTTGCGGCGGCGGAGGACGGCCAGGACTTCGTCCGCACGTCCGTACACGTTCACGGCGGAAAAATCGCCTCGAGCTCGCCGACCTTCAACTTCCCCATGGGGAGCCCGTTGCACGGCTAATCGTAGAAGTTCTTTTCCCAGGCGTGCGTTGAGAGCGTTTTCAGAAGCTCGGCGCTCAGCCGGCGGCCGTCGGAGCAGGCGCAGTTGGCCTGAACGTGCCTGCGAGTCCGCATCCCGGGGATCACCGTGCTCACGGCCTGGTGGGACAGACAATAGCGCAGGGCCAGTTCCGGCAAGGTGCGGGCTTCAGAACCCAGGAGCTGCTTCAGCGGAGCCGCGCGGGCGGCCACTTGTTCCTTGCGGTCCCCCTTGAAGTAGTCGCGTCGCCAGTCCCCTTCCGGGAAGGTCGTCTCGGGCGTGACGGTCCCGGTCAGTGCCCCTTCATCGTAAGGACAGCGCGCCAGGACCCCGACGTCGTGCCGGAGGCAGGCGGGCAGAAGCCGACCGGCGGGGGATTGATCAAAGATGTTGTAAATGACCTGGACCGTATCGATGACCCCGCTCTCCACCAGCCGGATGGCTGAATCCGGATCGTGGTCGTTGATCGAGACGCCGATCGCCCGGACCTTCCCCTGGGCCTTGAGCGTCCGCAGCGCTTCCAGCCAGCTCTGGTCTTCCATCCACTCATCCCGCCAGACGTGCAACTGCTGCAGGTCGATGCAGTCCAGTTTGAGGTTGCGCAGGCTCTGCTCCGTACAACCCACGATGTACGAGGAGGGGAAGGCGTCCGCCACGCGGTCGCCAGGCAGGGCCGGCCAATGCCCGTTCTTCGGCGGAACCTTGGTGGCCACGTAGATCCGCTCGGACCGGGCCCGGACCACCTGCCCGACCAGGGCTTCGCTGTGACCGTCGCCGTAGACGAGGGCCGTGTCGATGAAGTTGACGCCGGCTTCGATGGCGGCATGGAGGGCGGCGATCGATTCGTCGTCCTTCGCCCCGATCCACATGCTGCCCCCGATCCCCCAGGCCCCGAACCCGACTTCGGAGACCCGGAAGCCGGTCTTGCCCAACCGACGGTATTGCATCCCCACCCTCCCCTATCGCCCCCTGACGGCCGCGGCGATCCGGCGCCTACTCTACATGGCCGGCCCGCGCGGTTCAACCGATTCCGAGGCCGGCGCCCCGCAGGGGTCAGGGATCGAAAAGCCCGCGGCGAGGTTGTCTGTATCGCGGCGCGATGATAAGCTTGGACGCGCGGACGTCGGACCGGCCAGCGGCCCTGGCCGGCCGTGACCGGATGAGCTCTGAACTCAAATTTCACGATTTGGCGTCCCTGCGCCGGGCGCTGGACGAACGGCTGAGGGCGCTGGAACAGGACCTCCGCCGGGTCGCGGGCGACATCCCCGCGCAGGTGGAGAAGCGCAAGGCCCTCGCCCAGAGCTTGGAGCTGAGCCGGCGCCTGCTGGAAATGTACGAACCGGTTCAGCACTCGCCGAGCTGGGTCAAGGCCGGCGGCGGGCGGGTCTGCGATCCGGTGTCCAACCCCGTGTCCAAACGGGAGGGGGAAGAGGACATTCTCGAGTTCGACCACAACCGCAATACGTATTCCCTTCGGTTCAAGCGGGTCTCCCCGGACGAGGTGAACCCGGCTCGGCCGGTCGCGGCGCTGCTCTCCTTTTGCGACGTGGGCGGACGGACCCTCTTCGCCGTCTCGGTAACGCAGGAACGGGATTCCCACGGTCTCCGCTACCGCCTCCTCGACATCGAGGTGTTTATCCCGGGCAACTGGGTCAAGGATTTTCTCGAGCTGTCCGAGGAGATCGCGGCGCTGAAGCGGGAAATGGAAATCAGGAAAAAATACGATCCGGCTGAACTGGAACGGCTGAAGAAGCATTTCGGGCTTTGAGTACGGACCCGCTCCGACGGAGAAGGCGGATCCCGACGCCGCGGAAGCCCGCCGGGGCCCGTCCGGACACCCAAACCGCTCATCCCTTATGGCCAAAGTGATCTTGAAGTTCAACGCCACGGTGCTCAAGGAGATCCATCTGGATCGGCCGCACCTGACCATCGGCCGGAAGCCCGACAACGATCTCGTCATCGACAACCAGGCCGTGTCCGGCTACCACGCCAGGATCACCGAGGTGCAGGGCGCGTTCGTTCTTGAAGACCTGGGGAGCGCCACCGGCACCTTCGTCAACGATCAAAAGGTGGCCAGGCAACAACTGAAGCCCGCCGACCGGGTGACGATCGGCAGACACGTGCTCGTCTATCACGACGAGGTCAAGGCTCCTCCCGCCGCAACTCCTCCGCCCAAGCCCGCGGACGCAGACAGAATGGGGGGGCCGGAGCCCTCCGAGCAACCGGCACGGCCCCAGGAAGCCCAGAATTCTTCCCCTGCACCGCCCGAGCCAGCCCCCGCGGACCGGCCGACGAATCCGACGCCCCCTGCACGGCAGGAATCGCCCCAGGAGGAAGAAAGACCCGTCGAGATCTCCAAGCCCAAGAAGCGCGTGGGGGTCCTGCAGATCGTGGAAGGCCACACCGACCGCAAGCACTATCAGCTCGCCGGCCGCCTGGCCATCATCGGGTCACAAGACGGCGCGACCGTCAGGCTCAAAGGCTGGTTCGCACCGAAGACCGCGGCCCTGATCAGCCGCCGGAACGAGGAGTATTCCGTGAGCCTGTCGAAGGAGGGCAAACACGTTCTGTTGAACGGGCTGCCGGTCCAAGGCCGCGCGGACCTCAAGGACGGGGACCTCCTGGAAGTCGCCGGCGTCAAGATGTACTTCTACCTGACGGAGCCGGCCGCGCCGGCCAACGCCGGCCCAGGCGCGCGGGACCCGGTCCCGGCGCGCTGAGCACCGCGGCTGACCGCCTCGTGCTCCGGGCACCCTTGACAGACGGCCTCAGGAGAGCCTAGCCTTTCCCGGGATTGAAGCCGTTTCTGCCCGAGGTGACGATCTGACCGAGCTACGGACAGCCCCTCGCATCCAGGTCAACCTGCCTGTGTCGTTTGCCACCCATCGAGACGAAGGGTTGCGGGACGGCTCGATCTACAACCTCTCGGCGGGAGGCTGCGCGGTGGAAAGCTCCATACCGGTCGAGACCGGAGCGAACGTGGCGCTGTACATTCATGCCCCCGGGGAGAAGAGCCCGATCGCGATCGAGCTGGCCACGATCCAATGGGGGAGCCGGCGGGAGTTTGGCGCGCGGTTCCGAGTGGTGCAGCCGGACGAGAAAAAACGACTGGACCGGTTGGTGCAGACGCTGTTGAGGCCGGGGGCCTGAACGGCCCGATCACGGAAGCCTTCCCTCGCTCCGATCCTTCCACGACAGAAGAGGCGACGGTCCCGGTCGAAAGCCTCTGTCGGAAACGGGCCAGCGAGCCTCCGCAATCGCGCCTCAAGCGAGACCGGCCTATGGGGAGTGCCCGCAGATGGAGAAAAGCCGCCCTTCTCATCGCCGTCGGTGGAGCCCTGCTCGCCTCTTCCCCGCATGCCGAGCCACCGCCGCAGACGAAACCCGGCCCCAAGCCGGATCAACCGGTCCAAGACAGCCGACCCTCCAAAAATCTCGAAAAACGAGTGGAAGAACTCGAGAAGCTGGTGCAAGAGGAATTGGAAGAGGAGGCCCGGACCATCTGTGCGAAACGATGGCCCTATTTCGAGAACGCCCAGAAAACTTGCGAGCGGTACGAGTACGACCTGCTCCTGAAGAATTATCAGGAAACGAGAAAGTAACGCGCCGGTGAAGCCCAAGCGACCGTGGTCCCATCTTCCGCTCGGGGTCCTGTTCGCCCTCCTGCTCGGCTGCACCGCCCCCGAGCCTCGTTCTGAGCCTACCGTCGCCCACGTGGTGAACGTCCACGAGGGCCACACGATCACGGCCCTGTATCAGGGGCGCTACGAGCGCATCCGACTCCACGGGATCGACTGTCCGGAACAGGATCAAGCCTACGGCCGGGAAGCGATGGAGACGACGGCCGGCCTGACCCTGTACAAAAACGTCACGATTGACGAGAAGGGCCGGGATCGGGATGGGCGGATTCTTGCGGACGTGCGGCTGCCCGACGGTCAATCACTGAATCGAGAGCTGGTGAGATCCGGGACCTGCTGGTGGTATCGAAAGCGCGCACCGGCCGACGGCGAGCTGGAACGCTTGGAATCCGAGGCCCGGTCCGCGCACAAAGGACTCTGGGCCGTTCCCGATCCGGTCCCGCCGTGGGAGTGGAGAAAGCAGCACCGTGACCCGATCCGATTGACCCCGTTGGAACGGTTGGGACACATCTTGGAGGACGATTGAAGGACTCGGCCACGACGGCTACGGAGTCTTCGCACACCGGAAGCCGATGTTGTCGCTTCGTCTCGTTGGCGTCGCGCTGGCCCTCGTGGCGGACCGCGCGTTCTGCGGCTCGCTGTACCCGGAGCTGCCGCGCAGGACCCTGGCATCCCCGGTCAACGGCCCCGCCGGATTCCGGCGAGGACTCCGCTCATAATAGTCCCGGCCGTACCAATCGGCGGTCCACTCCAGGACGTTTCCGACCATGTCATGCAAGCCCCAGGGATTCGGCTCGAAGGATCCCACCGGCGAGGTCCGCGCGTACCCGTCATCATACCCGTTCATAATCGGCCACTGCCGGCCGGGAGAGGTCCGCTTGTGCGTTTCGTCCGCGATGTTGGCGACGCGGCGCGAATCCGGACTCCAGTCCCCCCACCAGTACGCCGTCTGGGTTCCCGCCCGCATGGCATATTCGAACTCGGCTTCGGTCGGGAGGCGCTTGCCGGCCCAGCGGCAATAGGCGTCGGCATCGTACCAGGACACGGACACGACCGGGTGCTCGTCACGGTCCGGCACGAGTTCGGTCCCGTCCCCCTCGGGCTTCCGCCAGTTGGCGCCTTTCACTTCCCGCCACTTGTTCCCTTCTTGCACGTAGGCCCAGGCTTTCCCCTCCCGTTCGGCCGTCGTCTCATAGCCGGTCTCCAGAACGAAGCGCTGAAACAGCTTGTTGGTCACTTCATCCCGATCCAGATAGAAGGCCTCCAGCGAGACCCGATGCACCGGCTGTTCGTCCGCCTCACCTTCGGGGCTCCCCATCATGAACTCACCGGCGGGGATCAGCAGCATCGGCGCGCCACCCTGAGCGATGACCGACGCGCGAGCCCCCGCCGTCGGAGCCGCAACGACTCCGGCCTCCGGTTTCCCGGCGGGGGCAGGCCGATGATCGAGCATCAGCACGAAGACGCCGATCGTGGTGAGGCCGGTGAAAGACCACCGGGCCATGGTGAGACACCTCATGGGACCCCTCCGCGGTGCGCAACGAGAAAACGGCGAGTTCGGAGCCCAGAACCACAAACGGTCAGCACGGCGAGAGCGCCACGGGACAGGCAGCCATGCTCGCGCCGCTCAACAGAACGGGCTGAGCCTGTTATCGGCAGAAGCAGCAGAAAACTTGATGAGACGGGCGGGCGGGCTCTCAGTAGTCCGTTTCATAACTGTATTTGACGAGCACCGCTTCCGCGCGGCGCTGCGCCCGGTCGATTTCATCGAGGTCCGAGTATTTGAGGACGATTTCCCGTGCGATTCCCACGCCCATGGCGGTGCTTCCCTGCTTGAGGTACTCGTCGGCCACGTCCATGAGCTCGTCCGTGCGGCGATCAAGGGAGGCCCGCAGTCCATCAGGGAGCTCCAAGCGGGAGGCTCGATACGCCCGGTAGAGAAGAAACCCATGATCCAGATAGGCCCGCACCGCCTGTTCATACGACCGGAGTGCGTGAAGCGACCGGTCACCTCGGTATCGAGTCGAAGAGGCTTCCGCGGTTTGGCTCAGCGTCGCTTCACGCCGTTCCCATTCCGCAAATCCTTTCGGCGAGTGCAGGTGCGCGGCCAACTGTCCGTACGACCCGTCGGTCGTACAAGCCACAAAGCACCACACCAAACAGGCCGCGACGAAGCCCAACCGTCTCGTCGTCATGACGCCAGCCTCACGATGATCACTCCCATGAGCCCCGAGCCTCCTTGGTCCGCCCCCCGGCGTTTTCCCGCTTCCGACGCCTGCCCGGTCGGTGTTCTACCAGCCCAGCTGCCACCGATGCCCCCGTCGCGCGAGCAGTCGATCGGCCTCTTGCGGCCCCCAACTGCCGGCCGAGTAGAAATACACAGGCTGTTCCCCCTTCAGCAGGGGGCCGTACAATCGCCAGGCGGCCTCCGTGAACTCCGCGCTGACAAAGAGCGTCTGATCGCCGATCAGAATGTCGCGGAGGAGCGTTTCATAGGCTTCCGGGAGAGGGCCGAACGCATCCTCGTATGCGAAGTGCAGCGAATGGGAGCTGAGCTGGAACGGCTTCCCGGGGCTTTTCACTGAGAAACAGAGAGAAAATCCTTCGCTCGGTTGCACCGTGATCAGGAGCATGTTCGGACGAAGGCTGCCCGGCGGGAGGGATCGGAAGAGCAGGGTGGGCGCCTCGCGAAAGATGACCGCGATCTGCGTCATCTTCCGCGGGAGGCGCTTCCCGGTCCTCAGGTAAAACGGCACCCCCTGCCAGCGCCAGTTGTGGATCTCCATTTTGAGGGCGACGTAGGACTCGGTGGTCGAGTCCGGGGACACGCCGGGCTCTTCCCGATACCCCGGAATCGTGGCGCCCGCCATCGTCCACGACGTGTACTGCCCGAAGACGACGTCCTGCGGCGAGATCGGAGCGACGGAATGAAGCGCCTTGAGCTTTTCGTTCCGGATCGCGTCGGCCTCAAACGTGACCGGCACTTCCATCGCGACGACCGTCATGAGTTGGGTCAGATGGTTCTGCACCATGTCCCGGAGCGCCCCGCTTCCCTCGTAGTACGCGCCGCGATGTTCGACACCGAGGTCCTCCGCGACGGTGATCTGGACGCTTTCCACCTTGTCCCTGTTCCAGAGTGACTCGAAAATAGGGTTGGCAAAGCGGAAGGCGAGCATATTCTGCACGGTCTCCTTCCCCAGGTAATGATCGATGCGATAGAGCTGGGACTCATTCACGTAGCGATGCAGCAAGGTGTTCAGAGCCCGCGCCGACGGGAAGTCATACCCGAAGGGCTTTTCGACGACAATCCGCACCCACCCATGGCTACGCGTCAACCCGGATTCTCCCAACCCCTCGATGGTGCCGGCAAGGGAGGCGGGCGGCAAGGCCAGATAGAGCACGCGATTGCCGGGCAAGTTGTGCGTGCGCTCCAGGGTTCCGACGTAGTCCGCCAGCGCCTCATAATCCTTCAGGCTCCCCTGATTGAGGCTCTGATAGTAGAGGTTCGCGTCACACCAGTGGAGGAGTTCCTTGTCGTCGCGGGCCCCGCCGGCCAGCAGCGCTTGGTGGGCCCAGGAACGGAACTCCTCCAAGCCCATGTCAGGCAGCGCCGCGCCCACGACGAGGGCGTTTTCTCCCAGGAATCCCTGAACCCGCAAGTGGTTGAGGGCGGGGAGCACTTTGCGCCGCGTGAGATCGCCGGTCGCTCCCAAGATGATAAAGACGTGGGGATCGGCACGTTGTTCAAGCATCACGGGTTTTCTCCATGGAACGCAGCCTCGTCATCTCCGATTGCGGACCCC
>CAZKHY010000119.1:0-10695 GCA_964552455.1 uncultured Nitrospira sp. | reverse complement strand
ACTATCCGCTCACATTTGATCGAAGTGAGCGGTTCACGCAAGCGAGGTATGGAGGAAGATCATGGCTGTACCCAAGCATTTAGAAGAAGCGGTGACGCGGCTCAAAGAAGCTTCGTTTCGCGTTGAGCAGGCGCGGGAGAAACCCTTCACGCTTGACGCGCAGAAGGAATGGCTCGTCGCCTTGACCGACTACGTCTACGCCTTGTCCGACATCCACGAGTACAACAATGAATCCATCCACGAGAAGCTGCACGAGGTCGCTGCGCGCGCGGGTCTGAGAAAATTCCCATCACCTGGGACGAAAGAGGGATAACCGGGCATGCGTGAACCGCCTGATCCCTTTCCTGCCGACTGGGAAGCGGCCGTAGCGGCCATCGCGGACTCTCCCGGTGTGGCCTTGGTCCTGGGCGCATCGGACCGCGGGAAGACCACCTGGATAACAACGGCCGCCAGGCAGTTGGGCCATGCAGGCCGGCTCCCGCTGGCTGTCGTGGACGCCGATATCGGCCAGTCCACCGTCGGGCCGCCCGCCACCGTCGCCTTGGCGCTGTTGCGAGAACGGCCCGGCCGGGCCTTCGCGCTTGAGGCCCTGCCTTGCGATGCCTTGTCCTTTGTCGGCTCGGTCTCTCCGATCGGACACTTGCTCCAGATGCTGGTTGCCACCAAACGGCTCGTAGAGCGGGCCAGGAGGGCCGGAGCGGAGATCATGCTCGTCGATACCACAGGCCTGATCACGGCCGGCGCCGGGTTTCAGCTCAAGCTCCGGAAGATCGAGCTGCTCGATCCCGT
Source organism: uncultured Nitrospira sp. (assembly GCA_964552455.1). Lineage (GTDB taxonomy): Bacteria > Nitrospirota > Nitrospiria > Nitrospirales > Nitrospiraceae > VGXG01. The sequence continues at coordinate 9,906 of CAZKHY010000119.1, read as the reverse complement.
CCACCTGGTCGTGCTCCAACGAGAGGCGGAGTTGGAGCCTCTCTTGTCGGTCGTGAGGGAGCGGCCGGGGCTCCGGATTCATCGCCTCGCCGTGTCCCCGGCGGCACGGTCCCGTAGTCCGGCCGAACGCGCCGCCTACCGAGCCGCGTGTTTCACGGCGTATTTTGCCGAAGCAAAAAGGCTGGCGCTGGCCGCCGACCGGATACTGATTCTGGCACCGCCCGGGGGACGGGTCCGACCGGAGACAGGCGACCAGGACCTTGTGAGCGTGCAGCGCTTGAGAGCGGAGGGGCTGGCCGGCCTCCTGGTCGGGCTCAATGACGCCGGCAACGAGACGCTGGGGCTGGGATGGCTGGAAGGAGCCGGCCGGGAAGGACGGGAGGTGTATGTGCGAACCCCGCTTTCGGAAGGGCGGGCGATTCGATTCCTGCAATTAGGGAGCATGGGGTTTGATCTGGCGATGCCGAACCGTGGAGCCCTTCCCGCCGGCCGCTTCCGTGATCGGAACCACCTTCTTGCACAGGAGGAGACGGGGCCATGACATTCTCCGATGCCTTACGCTTGCTCGAGTTGTTCCATGAACGGGATTATGCGCAAGCACGTCCGCATTTGTATTTCAAATCTCGGAAGTCCAAGAACTGGGTTCGCCCCAAGGGCATGCGCATTCTGCCCGCCTCCAAGGAGGTGGCGATCCTTGATTGGGAAACCGAGCAGTGGGAATCCATTCCCTTTAAGGACGTCGATTTCGGGCTTTGGTAAGCCTGTCATGGCCGGAGACCAGAACCGCGGCATCGGTTCGTTCCCGGGCCGTCGTGACTTTCTGAAAGCAAGTCTGGCCGGGCTCTTCGCGCTCAGCGGTTCGCTCCTCGGTTCCTCGGGTGCGCATGCTCCGTCCGCTGTAACGGGAAAAGTGAGGACCGTGCTGGGCGACATTGTCCCGGACGACCTAGGGATCACCCTGGTCCATGAACACTTGCTCATTCAACACCCCCGGCTGCCGCGAGAATCCACCCTGGATGACCGGGATCTCGCGGTCAGAGAGCTCGCTCTCTTCGCGATGTCCGGCGTGAAAGAATCGACGGGACGCACGCTCGTTGAAGTCACCAGTCATGGCTTGCGCGGACCGGCTCACGCCGAGAATCTTCGATACATCGCTGAACGCACGGGCGTTCACGTCGTGATGGGGACGAGCTTTCACAAGAAGGAATGGCATCCGCGCGAGCTGTCACGCCGGTCACAACGGGCTGTGGAGGAACTCATCGTCAGCGAGATTCTCGAAGGCATTGGCCCGGCAAAAGTCAAAGCCGGCATCATCGGGGAAGTCGGCATCAGCAATGCGGGGCCCGACGTGCGGGCCATGGACCGGGATGAGCTGAAAGTGTTGAAGGCGAGCGCCGCGGCTCAGCGTCGCACGGGAGCCGCGATGACGCTCCACTTTGACAATGACTGGAAGAAGCCCTGTCGGAACGGATCATGGCGGGTGAAGGTGCTGGAATATCTTCGAGACGAGGAAGGGGTCAGCCCGCACCGTGTCATCGTCGGGCACTTCTCCCCGTTGGACGTAGACCAGGCGCTTCATCGCCGGATCATTGCGCTCGGCGCTTACGTGGCGTTCGATTCGTGGGGCTCAGATATCGGACAGGCAGCCATTCCCGAAGGGGAGTATCGAGCCTATTCGACAGCCCTCATGCATCTGATTCAGGACGAGCAGTGCTTGAAAAAGGTGTTGCTCTCCCAGGACGTCTGCACCACCCCCCAGCTCTACGCCAACGGCGGGTGTGGGTATGCGCATATCGTCCGGGACCTTGTGCCTCGGCTGAAAGCCCGGGGAGTCACGAACGAGCAAGTCCGGCAAATGCTGGTGGGCAATCCGAAGCAGGTGCTGCCGTTCGCCTAGCCCACGGCGAACCGCGTTTCTGTGTCTGACAAACGCACCAGAGTTTCGTGAGCGGAGCGCATATGACGGGACGCCGGACAGGAAGCAGCCTTCGCAATCAGAAGACCGCCCTCCCGAAGCCGCGCTATGAGAGCAGCACGTCGCTTGAACAAGCCCTGCTGAAGCGACGATCCGTCCGGGAATTTCGCGACGCGCCGCTCGCGCTGGACGACCTGGCCCAACTCCTCTGGGCTGCCCAAGGCCTCACCGACCGGGCCGGCTTCCGAACCTCCCCCTCGGCCGGCGCACGGTACCCGTTGGAGGTCTCTGTGCTGGCGGGGAATGTCCGAGGGCTCCCCCCTGGACTCTATAAATATGCACCCCGCGAGCAGGCCCTGCGCAGAGTCGGCGCCGATGACAAGCGCCTCGCGCTCAGTCACGCTGCGCTCGACCAGCCTTCGATCGCGGCGGCTCCGGCCGTGCTGATCTTGTGCGCGGTGTACGAGCGGATCACTGAACGCTACGGGGAGAGAGGCCTTCGGTACGCGCACATGGAGGCAGGGCATGCGGCGCAGAATGTCTATCTCCAATCCGTGTCCCTCGGGCTCGGAACGGTCGTGATCGGGGCCTTTGCGGACGAACGGGTGGCCGAGACGCTGGGGCTGAGCGCGCAGGAACAGCCGCTCTACCTCATGCCGATCGGAAAGGGTTGAGGGAACATGCACGCTGTCCACGGAGGACTATGGATCCGCGATTGATCATTCGCGTGGAGTGCTCCGCCGGTCACCGAGGCGAGGAAACACCCACCGCGTTCTTCATCGGGAATCGCCGGATCGAAGTGGTGGAGGTGCTGGACTTCTGGCCCGGCCGCGACCACCGCTATTTCAAGGTCCAGGGCGACGACGGCGGCCTGTACATCCTGCGACAGGGCCTGCCATCGGGCGAGTGGGAAATCAGCTTGTTCGAGCAGCGCTGACTGGCTCCTTCGATCGTCCGGCCCCGGCCGCCCCTTCATTCATTGTTCTTCACGGATCGTGTGACCGCCATGAGGATCGTCGGGCACCTGGATATGGACGCGTTTTTTGCCGCGGTTGAAGAACGGGACAACCCCGGTCTGCGAGGACTGCCGATCGTCGTCGGGGCTGATCCGCGCGCCGGAAAAGGCCGAGGCGTGGTCTCCACCGCGAATTATCAGGCGCGCGAATACGGCATCCATTCCGCTTTGCCTATTTCGCGGGCCTGGCGGTTGTCGGAGGCGGCCCAAAAGCACGGCAAGCCCGCCGTCGTCTTTTTGCCCGTCGATTTCAAGAAGTACGCGGCGGCGTCCGAGCGAATCATGGCGATTCTCCGCCGGCATGCGCCGATCGTCGAGCAAGCCGGCATCGATGAGGCCTCCTTTGACTTGAGCTTCGCCGGGTCATTCACCGAAGCGGAAGCGACCTGCCGGAACATCAAGAAGGCCATTCAGGTAGAGGAGCGGCTCACCGCCTCGGTCGGCATCGGACCCAACAAGCTCGTCGCCAAAATCGCCTCCGGCATGCAGAAACCCGACGGTCTGACTGCGATCACCGAGGAGGCAGCGGAAGGATTCCTCGCTTCGCTCCCGGTCCGGACCATCCCAGGGATCGGTCCCAAGACCGAGGCGGAACTGATCAAGATGGGAATCAGACTCGTCAAGGATTTGAAGCGCTTCTCCCGGGAGGAACTCCACGAGCTGCTCGGCAAAAGAGGGCTGGACCTCTACGAGAAGATCCGGGGTAGGGACGAATCGTCGATCGTTGAAGAATACCAGGTGAAATCCGTCGGTGAGCAGGAAACCTTCGACCAGGACACCGGGGAACCGAAGTTTCTCGCCGAGCGCCTCGCCGCTCTGTGCCAGGATGTGATCGACCGGCTGACTGCCGAAGGGTTCACACGGTTCCGCACCCTGGTTCTCACCGTCCGCTTTGCCGATTTCGAAACCAAATCCCGCTCCCATACACTGGCCAGGCCCGCCCATGACGTGCACACCTTGCAAGCGGAAGCGATGAAACTCCTGCTGCCGTTCCTGGGCCGTCTGGAAAACCCTCAGGGCAAACTGATTCGCTTGCTCGGCGTCCGACTGGAACAGCTCGATGAAGGATAGCGACGGCGTCCGGTTTTTACAGTGGGCCTTGCCCCGGCTGCACCTGCGATGGCCCGGCTTTCGCAAAGTCCGGCGCCAGGTCTATAAACGCATCGACCGTCGGATGAAAGAACTGGGCACGCCGGGCTTGAACGAGTATCGCACCTACCTGGAAAGCCACCCAGCCGAATGGCAATCCCTGGACGCCCTCTGCTGGATTCCTATTTCCCGGTTCTATCGGGATCAGGGGGTCTTCCAATGTCTGGAACGAGAGGTCCTGCCACAGCTAGCCCAGAGGGCTGCGGCCGCCGGCGAAGCCAACCTGCGGGCCTGGAGCATCGGCTGCGCGTCCGGCGAGGAACCCTACACGCTGGCGATCCTCTGGAAACTCAGCCTGGCGCCTCGTTTTCCTTCCCTGGGGCTCCAGATTGTGGCTACCGACGTCGACCCTCTGGCGATCGCGCGGGCCCGGAGCGGTTGCTACCCGGGCAGCAGCGTCAAGGACCTGCCGGCGGAATGGCGGGCGAAGGCGTTCAGCCCGACGCTCGACGGGTTTTGCGTCAAGCCGGACTATCGCGAACCGGTGAGCTTTTTCGTGCAGGATATACGCGAGCAGGCGCCGGAGGGCCCGTTTCATCTGATCTTCTGCCGAAATCTCGCTTTTACTTATTTCGACGAGGAAGTACAGCGAACGACGCTGCAGAAGATGACGGAAAGGCTGGCTCCGGATGGCGCACTTGTGATCGGCAGCCAGGAGTCCCTCCCGGAAGGAGCGACCGGGTTCGAACCCTGGGTGCAGCGCTTGGGCATCTATCGGAAATCCGTGGCACCCGAACCGGGAACCATTATCTGAGAAGCAGACCGGTGCCCGGTGCCTGCCCCACAATCAGGACCCTGGGCCCTTCTTTTAAGGTCAGCAGCCTGCCATCGTCCGAGAGAGAACCCATCACCCACTCGTAGAGGCGCTTCGCGTCGTCCAGCATCGGATCGTTGGGCACCCCGTAGTATTCCTTCTGCATCGCCTCGTCGTAGAGCCCAATGCAGCCGTGCGAGGCCGGCACGCCCGGCAGGTCCCGCCCGTGCATCCAGAAAGAGACCCCCTCCCGGTTGATGAAAAACCGCAAGGCATAGGTCATCGGATAGGGAATGTCCGTGTCCTCGATCACATAGAGGCTCGATTGGTGCGCCCGGTGGACGGCGGTGACCCTGAACTCGCCGTTGGGCGTCTCATTGCCTCGTTCACCCGTGGCGATGGGTGACGAGAAGACCAGGCGGCCGTACTCGTAGGCGCCGAGAAATTGCTCCGATAGATTCACCAGGATGAATTTCGCCTCTGCCTCGGCCAGCGGATACTCAGCCGGCATGGGCGTGAAATCGGTAATCTCTTCGATCCGCCTGGGAACCTTCAGGGCAACTTCGGGATGGGCATGCCGCCGGTCCACCCGGTTGAATCGAGCGACGTCCATCCAACGGCTCCCGAACAGGCCCTCCAAGGTCTCGCCTTTCTGGAGACGCCGACAGTCCCACTCCACCCGCTCATCGCTGGGATGGTGAAGGGCGCAGAGGGACGGCAACCGTTTGGGATCGGGACTCGACACAGGATCTGCCGCGCTTGTGGATGGAAACAAGAAGGGCAAAATGAACGCGGAGAGAAACCAGCGGCGCCCGACTGTCACGATTATCTGAACCGGCCCGAATCCGGGCGGAGAAAGTCCGATGCGGGATCGTAGCCGACCGCCTGCTTTACCGAACAACGGCTGAGCCCCGCCAGGGAGGCTCTCAGCAAGGATCGTCTCGTCCAGGCGTCATGGGCCATGCTCGCCTTGTAACAGGAACGGTGAAAGGCCGTCAACGGAAACAGCCTGGCAAACTCATTTTGCCGGCTACCGGCCAAACCGGCCCATGAGCTGAGCTTTTCCCAAAATATGGCCCTTGCTTGCCTTGAGCACTTGCGCCTTGGTGTCACGCGCCGGAAGGTTCAGGGTCGTGTCCAGCGCATAGAGCTTGAAGAAGTACCGGTGGGGTTTTCCCGGAAGCGGGCAGGGGCCGCCGTAGCCGACCCGCCTGAAGTCGTTCAGGCCTTGATGCGCTCCCTTTGGCAAGGCTTCCTCTGTCGGCACACCCTCGGGCAGCTCCCGCTCATCCGCTGGCACGTTGAACAACGCCCAATGAACCCAGGTGCCGACTGGCGCATCAGGGTCATCGGCAATGAGGGCGAAACTCCTGGTTCTCGGGGGCGGACTGTTCCACCGTAACGGAGGCGAGACATCTTGCCCTTCACACGTGTACTCGTGAGGAATGCCTTCTCCTTCTTTGAATGCAGAACTCGTCAACTGGACCGCCATGGGCCCCTCCTCGCTTTTCCGGAGCCGCCTCAGCCAAGCCGGTTGAGGATGCTTCGCAGCACTTCCTTTCGCTCCTTGAGATCTTCCCGAAACTCCTGATTTTCCGTATCAGCGATTTCCGCCCCAAGATCGGACACGGTGTTTTTGAGCGCCCACGCCAGCACCTCCTGCTCCTTTGGCCCCAACGTCAGTTGCATGGTGATCCTCCCCTAGTCGTGTGGTCCTGCTTTCAAGCTCCCCCGCACTTCCGCAACGAGCCTGGCCGCGAGATGCTCCCGGTTTTCAACCGTCACGGTGACCAGGCGGCAGTCCGGCCGCTGCTTGACCTGCTGGATGAACCCCTCCCCTTTCAGAGCAATCGTAGCAATAATGGTGCGCGACGAATCCAGGAGTGCCGTCACTTCTTCCCGGAATCGCTTCGAGAGACACTCCATCTTGCCGATTTCGTCGAGGACGATCACGCCTGCAGACGCGTGGCGCAGGTCGAGCTCCGCCAGCAGCCGCTCAAAGCCCGCGACGTCCACCCCATAGCGCCCGACCCGCTCAGGACCAGGATGGTCCGCATGGGAGAGGATCTGCTGGCGGCCGTCCAGGCACACGAGGCGAAAGCCTTTGCGCATCCCCTGTACCCGAATTTCTTCCGTGTAAAATCCAGCCGGATGACAATCCTCGAGACGGCGCGCCATCTCACGGATCACCGTGGTTTTGCCCACCCCTGGTCGCCCGGTTATCAGAATATGGCTTGTAGTCTTCGGCAACATGGTTTCCGCAGGCCTTCCTTGATCTCCATGCCAGAGTGCGCTAGAAGAGAGCGATGTGAGGAGCCCCATGCCCGACCAGTCAAGAGCCAGGCCCGGATTTGCTGCCTCCGCCGTCGGCGAGTCCTTCCGCATCAAGATCGTCCAGACGCTCAAGAAAGTCCCTTACGACCTCCGCGTGGCGGCCCTCAAAGAGGCCTCCTACAACGTCCTCCGGTTGCCGCGCGACCGGGTGTACCTGGACTTCGGCACCACGCGCGGCAACTCCGGCCTCACCGACAAACAACTCTCCGCGCTCATGATCGGGGACGAGGCCTATGCGGGGAGCGTGAACTTCTATGCCCTTGAGGCAACCTGCCGGGAGGTCTTCGGCAAACGGTTCACGGTCCCTACCCATCAAGGCCGGGGCGCCGAGCATCTGATCCTGAGAGGTCTGCTGCAACCGGGCCAAAGACTTGCCACGAACGGCAATCTCAACACCCTCACCCAACTCGCAGCGGCATTAGACCTCAGGATTGACATGTTGCTCGTGGATGATGCCTTCGATCCGCTCTCCATAAAGGAGTTCAAGGCCGATCTCCCGCTCGATCGGCTGGAGGCGCAACTCAAGACCGGGACAGTGAAGCTTCTCCTTGTAGGAGCAACCCTGCCGCAGTTCGGCGGCCAGCCCCTGTCGCTCGAGAACCTCCAGGCCTGCGCAACGCTCGCGCGCCAGTACCGGGTGCCGCTGGCGCTGGATGCCTCGATGCTAGCCTCCACCACTTTTTTGTACAAGCATCGCCTGGGTCGGGCCGAGGATTTGCGTACACTCATCCGCCGCTATGCCGAGGCCTGCGACATCCTCTACCTGAGCGGTCGCGAGGATGCCGGCTGCCACACGGGCGGGCTCATTGCGACGAACGATCAGACCTTCTATGAAACCTTCCGCAGTCTGGTAGTGGTCTATGAAGGCCTACATACCTACGGAGGCCAGGCCGGGCGCGACATGCAGGTCCTGGCGCAGGGTCTGCAGGACATGCAGGAGGAGAGCTATCTCTCGTTCCGCCTGCGCAAGCTCGCCTATCTGGCCCAGCATCTGGAAGAAGTCGGGTACCGGATTTATCAACCGATCGGGCTCTCCGGTCTGTGCCTCGACTGCCAGGCTTTGCCGATGGCCTTGCCGGCAAGCTATTTTGATCGGTCGTCCCATCAATCAGCGCCCCTGGCCGTCAACCTGGCAGCTCTACTCTACCTGGTCTCCGCCACCCGTGCCAGGCCGATCGGCCCATCCCCGGCCCAGCGCGGCCTCGATCTGCTGGGGCTCTTCGTCCCCCGCCGTTCCTATACGGAACGACAGATCGACTATTTGATCGAGAGCTTTGCGCAGCTCAAGCAATACAGGATCGCCAACCCACTCCTCATCACGGCCCCGGAGCCACAAGCAGCGGAGCTGCTCCGCTACCAGGTGGAGGGTCCCTTCATCACCGAATACCACGGTGACTTTCTGCCTGCCAGGACCCCGGAACCCTATTTCATCAAGGTCGTGGAGCCCTGCCGGTTGAAGTCCGAGGAGGAACGCAGGCAGGCCATCCGAGAGGCCGGGTACAACACCTTCCTCCTCCGCTCCGAGGACATCTACATTGATCTGCTTACCGACTCAGGGACCGCCGCCATGAGCAACGAACAATGGGCTAGGATGCTGCAGGTCCAGGAGTCCGAGTTGGGCAGCGAGGCTTCGCGTCTCTTCGTGGATCGGGCCCGCGACGTGCTGGGCTTCCGTTATTTCCTCCCCACCCACCAGGGCCGTGCGGCGGAGCACATTCTTTCCCAGGCCATGATCCGCCCGGGCCAGTACGTCATCAACAATATGTACTTCACCACGACGCGGGAGCATCAGGAGCGGGCCGGCGGCATCTTCGTGGATTTGATCGTGGACGAGGCCCACGATCCTCGGTCCGCCTGCCCCTTCAAAGGGGACATTGACGCCAGGAAGCTCCGGGACTTCATCGCGAAGCACGGCCCGGAGCAGATCGCCTACGTCTGCGTCGAGACCAACGTGAACATGGCCGGCGGCCAGCCGGTCTCGCTGGATGCCACCAGGGAAATCTCGGCCATCTGCCGCTACTCCCACATCCCGGTCATCTTCGATGCCACGAGAGTGGCGGAGAACGCCTACTTGATCAAGAGGCGGGAACAACCTTACGCCGACTGGACGATCAAGGAAATCATCGGCGAGCTGATGGCGTTGGGCGACGGCTGCACGATCTCGGCCAAGAAGGACGTGCTCGTGAACATCGGCGGCATCCTCGGCATCAACGACCCGGCCCTCTACGAACGCTGCGCGTCTCTCTGCACGACCTTCGAGGGCACGCCCTGGTCCGGGGGCCTGGCCAGCCGGGACCTGGCTGCCATGGCGGTGGGGCTGGAGGAGATGACCGAGTACGATTACATCAGCTCGCGGGTGGAGCAGGTCCATTACCTCTGGACCAGGCTGAAAGAAGCGGGAGTGCCGGTGGTGGAACCGCCAGGCGGCCACGCGGTCTTTCTGGACGCCAAGGCTTTCTTGCCGCACGTCCCCCAAGAGGAATTTCCGGCCCAACGGCTGGCCGCTGCCCTGTATGAAGCCTCTGGCGTGCGGGGGATGGAGCGGGGCATCGTCTCGGCCGGCCGCGACCCAGCCACAGGCAAACACCGGCCCTCCAAGCTGGAGCTGGTGCGCCTGACGATTCCACGACGGGTCTATACCTACAGCCACATGGACGTCGTGGCCGACGGCGTGATTGCTCTGTATCAACGCAGGGAGCAGATCAAAGGGCTCAAGATGGTCTACGAGCCTCCGACGCT
>CAZKHY010000118.1:0-10715 GCA_964552455.1 uncultured Nitrospira sp. | reverse complement strand
TCTGAGCCTGTCCCCCTCCACTGCTCTGACCGCCTTGCCCTTGCACAAAAGTCTGCGCAAGCCCCTGGCCCAGCCCGCCTCTCTGCCCTTGCCCCCCTTTGCCGCCCTGCTGCCCATGGGTCAGACTTTTTATGATGGCCTTACGGAGGGCCGCCCGCTCTCCTCCCTTCGACTTTCCATCTTTTCCTTCGCCCCGCCCTTTTCCCTGCCCTTGCCCGCTGCTTCCGCCTTCGCTGCTTTCCCCGCTGGTCCCTGAGCTGCTGCCTCCGCTGGTCGCACTGCTGGAGCTACTACTGCCGGTCGTACTTCCCCCGCTGCTCTTGGCAGTCGTCGTCTTGGTGGGATCGGCTCCGGCATCAACCAGGATTTTGGCCGCCGTAATGGCCGCAACGGCGTCCTTGGGCGCCTCGGGCTTCGGACTATCCCTGAGCTCCGTCCCTTTGACGGCGCTCGCGACGGTGGTGGGCGCAGCCGGCGTCACAGGAGCCGGCGGGGCAGGCGGAGCCCCTGCGGAGGCGTAAGAGAACTGATTCGACGTCAGGCTGACCGTCTGCCCGGCCGACATGAAGTCAACCCGTCCCGTTTTCCCGATGTTGACGACGCCGCTGGCTTCACCCTCCACCCAAACGACAAAATACGTCCCCCTGGCGGCCGCGACCGCGGTGGGCGTATGCACCTCGAATTTCGAGCCGGACTCGGCAAAGACTTTCCCCACCAACGCGCGCAGCTTTCCCTGAATCAGTTTCACGACCATGCTGCGCTTGTTCTGTTCGGGATCGTAGAGATGCTCGGTGATCTCAACCCGGCTGTTCTCGCCGATCGTCAGGATGCTCTCGTTATCGAACAGCACCTTGGTCCGCGACTCCTGGTGAGTTTCGAACAGGTCCTTGAACAGCACGCCGTCCTGGACTTTGGCCGGCACGGGGCTCGCGGGATCGGGATGATCCACGGTGACCTGTCCATGCACCGCCGTGACCACGCCAATGCCGCCGGGGACACTTTCCTGAGCCAAGCCCGGCGCGGCCATGAGACAAAGCCCGGCGAGGCCCATTCCCATGGCGTGACCGATCGACCGCCCGCTGGCCATCATCCCTCGGTCCTCCTCAAATTCCTGCACCTCCAGCCTGCCATACCGGAAGCATGACAAACCGAAAGCAAAGGCTGTTCCCCTTCCGCCCCCCCTAATTGGCACAACCAGGCCTTATCGGCCGTAAACAAGGAGACAACCTCGATTACAGTCTGACATTTTTTGACCCAGAGGACAAATTTTCCTTCCATCCCCATCCGTCGGGTCCCCTGGAACGAACCAGTTAGAACGAGCCGCTGAGCAAGAGGGACAGGATACTGCGATTGTAATCAAACACGTCAATGTTGCATTCGTCGCGGACGTAACTGTACTGCATGGACACGGAAAAGTTCGCCGTCAGGTCCCGGCTCAACGTGCCGGTAAAGGCATAGACATTGTCTCTGCGTTTGATCAGGCCGTTGGTCGAGTTGGTGTTGGGATTCAGATAGTTCTGCCGATAGTAATCAAAAGCCAGGTCCAGCTCCAAGGTGTGAACCGGCGGCAATTCGAGCCCGACCGACGCTCGGTGTCCCCGATAGTCCCAGTCCGCGTTCTCGACCGTGCCGGCCGGCCCCGCCAGAGTCGGGGACCCGCCGCCGGTGTTATCGTAGTCGAACGTGTAGCCGAGCCGGGCCCGGCCTTGGTTGTCGGCAAACAGCAGGTACTGCGTCATGCCCGCCAGCCAGTTCTTCCCGTCGCGGGCCGAGTTCAAAAGGAATCGTCCGTTCTGGAAATCCTTGTCCTGATAGCGGAGCTGCAACTGCGTGAAGGTCCAGTTGGTTTCCGTTAGGGTGAAGACCGTCTGCGCCGCATTGGCGATCAAATAGGGCGCCCGCCCCACCAGCGTGTAGTTGTAGATGTATTGGGCGCTGATCCGAAGCGGACCGATCTGGTGCTGGACGAAGAAGGCCGGGGAATGGTCTTCCACGTCAAATCCGCTGAGCCGGCTGTGAAAGCTCTGATAGATGCCGTAGTAGGCCCCGACCGCCCACCGTTCGGTTTGGATCGCGCGGTACTCGCCGTTCGCGCTGAGGACCGTGCGATAATCATGCTTCCGCGAGATGCCGGTGCTGCCGCCCGGCGGGGTCGTCCCGATGGGCAGCAGGACGACGTTGGAGTCATATTCGGCCCCGATGTTGGCGTTCAAACTCCACCGCCTCACGCCGGCGGGGGCCTGGCTCGGGATTTGCGCAAGGAGCTCCTTGGCCAGGCGGGCCTGCTCCGCCTCCGGCTGGAGCGCGATCGCCGATTGAAAGGCGGTTCTGGCTTCATCCAGAATTCCCCGACGGAAGAAGGCCACGCCGCTATAATATTGGGCGATCGGAGCCAGGTCCGGGCTGAGCGTCATGGCCCGGATGAACCGGCCGGGCGACTTCTCGAACTCACCCAACTCATGGTAGGCCAGCCCTTGATAGTAGTAGACCAGCGGTTCATTGGGCAGCACCTTTTCGGCCTCGTGCAAACTGGCCAAGGCTTCCTGGTAACGGCCCTGGTTGTACTGGATAATGCCCAGCCGCAGATGCGCCTGGCCCGACGTCGGGTCCGCCTCCAATATCTTGCGAAACAGCGCCTCGGCCGGCTGGTACTGCCCCAGCCGGACCAGTGTGCGGCCCAGGTAGATGGTGGCGTCGATATCGTCGGGCTTGGCTTGCAAGGCTGTTGAAAAGAACTCCTCCGCTTCTTCGTAGTTCCCGTCGGTAAATTCTTTGAGCCCCCTGGAGAAGTTCAGCTCGTACGCCTCCTCATCCACGACCTCCTGCGCGGGCGCCGGAGCAAGGAAGCCGCCGAGGCCGACCAAAAGGCAGGCCAGCACGGTCTGCAGCAACCGACAACCGCTCACGCTGGCAGGAAGGGATCCCGGCATAGTCCGTGCGACCGACGGCGCCCTCCATGAAAACGTCCGCAGATTTTCTCCCATGGCGGCGTAAAGTCAAAGAGAAAACTCTCAACGGTCTTGGGCAATCAACCGATCAAGACTTGTGCTAGAATCATGCCGTTTCTCTTGCTCGTTGCTGACGGTTGGTATCTAATAGGACATCCCGTTCTCCTCCTGCTGGTCGGGAGGAGGCTTGCGCCTCACAAGTCAGGAGTTGAGAAAGGATCGTCATGGAACTGGGATTCGTCGGGTTAGGCAAGATGGGGATGAACATGGTCACGCGCCTGCGCCGTGACCAGCACCGCGTCGTGGTCTATGACCGGACCACCGATCTCGTCAAGCAAGCCGAGGGGCAGGGCTGTAGCGGCGCCTCGTCGCTGGCCGATCTCGTATCGAAACTGCCGGCCCCGCGCGCGGTCTGGATCATGGTCCCCTCCGGCGCCCCGACGGAAGAAACGGTCCAGGCGACCGCGGCGCTGCTCCAGGCCGGCGACACGATCATCGACGGCGGCAACACGAAATATCACGACGACGTGCGGCGGGCCGCCGCGCTGAAGTCCAAGGGCATCCACTACGTAGACGCCGGGACCAGCGGCGGGATCTGGGGGCTGAAGGTCGGGTACTGTCTGATGGTCGGGGGCGACACCCCCGTCGTCAAGCGCCTGGAGCCGATCTTCAAGACCCTCGCCCCGGAGAACGGCTGGGCCCACGTGGGTGCCTGCGGCGCGGGCCACTACGTCAAGATGGTCCACAACGGGATCGAATACAGCATGATGCAAGGCTACGCCGAGGGGTTCGAGCTCATGTCCAAGAGCGAGTACAACCTGGACCTGGCCAAGATCGCCGACCTCTGGATGCACGGCAGCGTGGTGCGGTCCTGGCTCCTCGAGCTGGGAGCCAGCGCCCTGAACCAGGATCCCAAACTGGAGAAGCTGAAGGGCTACGTCCAGGACTCAGGGGAAGGCCGCTGGATGATCCTGGACGCGATCGAGAAGGACGTGCCGGTGCCCACCCTGACCGCCGCCCTGTTCACGCGATTCCGGTCCCGCCAGCAGGAGACCTTTGCGGAAAAAATGCTGGCGGCCTTGCGCAACGCCTTCGGCGGCCACGCGGTCCGGCGGTAACAGCCCATGGCCCCCCAGCTTCACGGACCTGCCCCCGCCGACCCGGGACGTCCCATGACTCCGGAACCCTGTACCCTGGTCATCTTCGGGGGATCCGGCGATCTGGCCCGCCGCAAGCTGGTTCCGGCCCTCTACAACCTTCTGTTGGACGGCGTCCTTCCCCCGAACTACGCGGTCCTGGGCATCGGCCGCAAGCCGCTCACGGACCTGGACTTCCGGGTCAGCTCGCGCGACGGCGTCGTGAAATATTCGCGCCAGGAACTGGCTGATTCCAAATGGGCCGACTTCGAACGGCGTCTGTTCTACCTGGCCGGCGCCATCGACGACCCCAAATCCTACGAAGAGATCCGGGCGCGTCTTGAGAAAATCGAGGCGGATCTGAAGCTGCCGGGGCACCGCATCTTTTACCTGGCCATCCCGCCCACGTCCTTTGCCGCCGCCTGCGAGGGGCTCCAGGGCGCGGGGTTGGTTCATCCGCCCGACGGCACCACCCCCTTCTCGCGGGTCATCGTTGAAAAGCCGATCGGCCGGGACCTGGATTCGGCCCGGCAGATCAACGCGACCATCGGCAGCGTGTTTGACGAGTCGCAGGTCTTCCGCATCGACCATTACCTGGGCAAGGAGACGGTCCAGAACCTCCTGGTCCTGCGTTTCGCCAACAGCATCTTCGAGCCCATCTGGAACCACAAGTACGTCGATCACGTCCAGATCACGGTCAGCGAAGCCGAGGGCGTGGGAACCAGGGCCACCTACTACGAAGAGTCCGGCGCCCTGCGCGACATGGTGCAGAATCACATCCTCCAGTTGCTCTGCCTGGTCGCGATGGAGCCGCCCTACTCGTTGGACCCGGACGTGGTCCGCAACGCCAGGATCGACGTCCTGCGCGGGCTCAGGCCCGTCACCGGGAAGGATATCGAGCGCTTCACCGTCCGGGCCCAGTACGGCCAGGGGGCGGTGCACGGCGTGGAGATCCCCGGGTACCGCCGCGAGACCGGCATCCGTCCGGACAGCACGACCGAGACCTACGTGGCGCTGAAGCTGTTCGTGGAAAACTGGCGCTGGGCCGGCGTGCCGTTCTACCTCCGGACGGGCAAGGCCATGCCGAAGCGGGCCAGCGAAATTGCCGTCCAGTTCAAAGACATCCCGCAGATCCTGTTCAACTCAAACCTGGCCGTTCCGCTGGCCCCCAACGTCCTGACCTTGCGTATCCAGCCCGAGGAGGGCTTGTCGCTGCGGATCATCTCGAAAGTGCCGGGATCCAAGGCTCAGACGAACCCCGTGGAGATGAACTTTAAATACGGCGACGTGTTTGCGGCCCCTTCGCCGGAGGCCTATGAGCGGCTCCTGCTGGACGTCATGGCCGGGGACGCCTCCCTCTTCATGCGTCGCGACGCGGTGGAGGCCTCCTGGGCCTGGATCACGGGCATCCTGGAGGGATGGAAGCAGCAGAACGTCAAATGGCTGCCGGAATACCAGGCCGGCACCTGGGGACCGGTGGAAGCGGATCGGCTCATCCAGAGCGACGGCCGGGCCTGGAGGACGCTGTAACCGCCGCGGCTGGTTCCATACGAATCGCGCTTGGCGGGCGCCGTATGACCGGCTTGCGCCGGCTCATGGCAGCGCGAGCTGCTTGAGGATCTCCTCTTTCTTGCCGAGACCGCCGATGAACCGGTCGAACTGTCCGTTCCGGTAGAGCGCCAGCGCCGGCAGGGACGAAATGTCCAACTCTCCCGGAATCTGAAAATTTTCCTGGACGTTCATGGTCAGGATCAGGAGCCGCTCTCCTGCTTCCGTCTGGACTTTCTCCAGCTCGTTCATCAGGGCCCTGCATCCCCCGCAACCGGGTTGCCAGAACTCCACCAGCACCGGCACTGCCGCGCCTTCCACCACTCGATCAAATTGATAATCGTCAACGGCTCGGATCATCGGCGGGTTTCCGTGCCGGCCCTGTCAGGCCGGACGGCTCGGCTGGAAAAACCAGCCGGCATAGACCTGCTCATAAAGCAAGTCCGCAAGCTTCCGATAGCCCTCGGTGGTCAGGTGGAGCCCGTCGTTGGAATAGCCGGCGGCCAACTGCAGGGTCTCCGGCTCCGCCGTGGCGGTGAAGAGGTCCACGCAGGGGACAGATTTCTTTGCGCAGTAGTCGCCGATCAACTCGTTCAAGGCTTGCCGACGCTGAACATGTCCGTCCAGCCATCGCCTGGCTTCAACTTCTGCAGCGGACCGGGTGGGTGTGGGGACGGTTTCTCCTGGCCCCCCGCCCATTCGAACAGACGGCACCGTGACCGCCACAGGCCTGACGCCCGCCGCCAGGGCCAGCTCATACATCTTCAGCAGGTTGCGCATAATCTCGGCCGGAGCGGCGCTCCACCCGAGATCGTTCGTGCCCCCCAGGATCACCGCCGACAGAGGGGCCCGTTCCAGCACGTCCCGCCGGAACCGCAGGACCATCTCCCCGGTCACTTCTCCGCAGACCCCGCTGACCGCCACGCGGGCCTGCGGGCCGAGGCGTTCTTGCAGAAACTCACCATACGGGGTTTCCCGCAGCATCGGAAAATCAGGCGTCGGCGACTGGTACCCCGCCGTCAGGCTGTCACCGAAACAGACGATGACGGGCACCGTCTGGCCGGTCCGTGCCACCCCCGTTTCCTTCACGGGCCTCCCTCCTGTCGTCCCTGCGTGTCGGGCATTGTACGTCGGCCCGGCTTCATTGACAAACTCTTCCCGGAAAGCCACAATGGGGCCCTCGCAGCAGTCGCGGACCACCCGAATGGCCGACTCCCTCGAACGATTCGCCAGGCCGATCCCGATCATGCAGTGGCTGGTCGTGATCGTGCTCGCCGCCCACGTCGTCACGAGCCAACCCCCTACCGGCGACGCTCACGCGGCCGCCTTCGTCCTGGCGCTGCTGGGCATCAACGTCATCCTGGTCTATGTCCTCCCCAAGCTGGTCACCCCCAACGCCCTGGCCACGACGCTCGTGCTCGTGGACACCCTCCTGGTCCCGACGACGCTCTACGCGACCGGCACGACGAGGTCGGATCTCTTCGTGGTGTACTTCGGCATCATCATGATCGCCGGCGCGGCGGGCAACCTCAAACGGGCGCTGGCCCTGGCCGCCGTCACGTGCACCGCGTACCTGGCCTACGGAGCCTTCATGCTGGTGATCGAGCAGGAGTCCATCCCCATCGGCACGCTCCTGCTGCGCCTGCCGTTTTTACTGATCATGACGCTGTTTTACGGAGCCCTGGCGGAATTCGCCCAGCGCGAGCGCCTGCACAAAGAGCGGCTCGCCCACGACGTCATGCACGACGAACTCACCGGCCTGCCGAACCGGCGCCATCTGCTGGAGTCTCTCGGCCGGATGCTGGAGGAAGCCAAGCGGTTCGCCTCGCCCCTCTCCTGCGCCGTGATCGACGTGGACCACTTCAAGGACGTCAACGACACCTACGGCCACGACGTCGGCGATCTGGTCTTGAAGGACTACGCCTCCCTGCTGAGCGCGCAGTGCCGCGGCTACGACCTGGCCGGACGTCTCGGGGGAGACGAGTACGTCTGGATCCTGCCGCGCGTGGAAGAGGACGGCGCCGTCGCGGCGGGCGAGCGGCTGCGCGACGCCATTGAACAACACGAGTTCGGACACTCGAGCGCGGCGTTCCATCTCACCACCAGCATCGGGGTGACCACGTACCTGCCCAACCAAGGGGGCCAGCCGACCTCCGCGCCGACTCCCGCCCAGATGCTGAAGGCGGCCGATCTGGCCCTCTACACGGCGAAGCGGGAAGGCCGAAACAAAGTGTGCTACCTCCCGCTGATCGGGCCTGTGTCCGCCCAGGGCGAGCGTGAACCGGCCAGAGACGATCACGCCCGATTGTGACCGTCTCCCCGCCCCTTGCCTACCGCCTGGCTTCGGGAGGCGGCCAGTCCATGTCAGCCTGGCGACCGCAATAGAAACAGGACAGCCGATAGCGGGCTCGACGCCGCGGGTTGGGCAGGGAGGTGAAGACCACCGGCGTCCCGTCGAAGGGACAGCTCGGCTGCTGGTGCATGAGATGCTCATCGGCCATGATCAGGAGAGAGGCCTCATCCCAGGGCGGGGCCAGTTCCTCGCGACCGCTCAGACGGCCCTCCCATCCGCAACGCTGGCAACGCAGGCCGAAGGTCTTCACCCGATCCCGCACCTGTGAGCAATCGCTGGCCTCCACCGGCCCGGGACAGCCGGTCGAGTGGCAGGCGATCGGCTCGTGCTGAAGCGCATGGACGAACTCCTGATGTGAGCCCTGCTGCATCCGGTCCTTGTCGGCATTCATGCCAGCCGCTCCTTTCCTGCCCCGCCGGCCTAGCCCGCTCAGACCGGCAATCAAATGTAGCACAAGGCCACGTCAAGCTGTGACCGATCGAAGACACCGCACCGTCTTTTATACGCTCTTGACGCTCCTCTTCGCTGTTTTAACACCGTTTTAATGCCCTTTCGTGTAGAGTCAGGCACGTATTCGGCGAAGCCTTTCCACGACATCACGGCGCTGTTTCGCGCGCAGCCAGCGAATCATTCACGGAGGGACCATTGGCGAGTGAACCGGGCGGGGACGTGAGCGCGCGGCCGACGGCTTGGTTGTGCCGGACCCTGCCGCTGTTGGTCTGGCTGGCTGCCGCATCGGCTGCGGCACAGGAGCCGATCGGCGGAACGTCGAGTCCCCCCCCTCCGGCCGGTTCCGAAGAGGCCAAAGCCGAGACCCCGCTCTGGCATTACGGGGCCTACATGGATCTGAGCTACGACGTCGACTTCAACTTTCCGTCGAATCATCTGTTCCGGAGCCGGACCACGACCGAGCGGACGAACGAGCTGGCTCCGAACATGGGCTTGGTCTATGTGCGCAAGGACGTCACGAGCGAGTCCCGATGGGGGATGGAGTTCGGAGCCCAAGGAGGCTACGACACGAAGGAGTTTGCGTTCCTCCAGGGAGAACCGAAAGTCGGCGGAGCCGACACGCTCCGCCATTTTTCCCGCGCGAACGTCTCGTACCTGGCTCCCGTCAACGGGAAGGACCTGACGGTGACGGCGGGTTTGTTCAACAGCCTGATCGGCTACGAATCGCTTTACGCCAGGGACAACAACAACTACAGCCGATCCTGGATGGCGGACAATACCCCCTACATGATGTTCGGCCTGAACGCCCGCTATCCGCTCAGCGACGAGCTCACGGCGACCGCCTTCGTGATCAACGGCTATTACCATCTGGCTCACGCCAACGATCAGCCCAGCTACGGAGGGCAGTTGTCGTGGAAGCCGACCTCGCGGGTCACGGTGACGGAAACCGTCTACTACGGCCCCGCCCAAGCCAACACCTCGATGGAATTCTGGCGGCTGTACTCCAACTACATCGCCGAATGGAAAGGCGACGACGTCACCCTCGCGCTGTCCTATGACTTCGGCACGGAGAACATCGCGGGACAGCCGGGCAGTCCGCGGGCATTTGTGACGGCGGGTGCGCTGTTCACCAGGTGGCACATCGCCGGCCCCTGGAGCGTCGCCGTGCGACCGGAGTTCTACTGGGACCGGAACGGCCGCTGGACCGGCAACCAGCAGCTCGTCAAGGCCATCACCAACACCCTGGAATACAAAATCCCCTACGGATGGACGAACGCCACGTTCAGGCTGGAATACCGGTACGATGAATCCACGGGCAAGCAGGGAGGGTTTTTCAAGGACGGGAACTTCCCGACCGGACAGCCGGTCCTGACGCCGGGCCAGCACCTGGTGTTCTTCGCGCTCCTCTGGACCTTCGATTCGCCCTAACGGTGCAAGTTGAAAAGTCTTTAAAGTCCGGAAAGTCTCGACCGGTGCAACCTCGGACTTGAGGACTTTCTGACTCGACGGCTTTCGGACTACTCCGTGCGGAGCCGGTAGCCGACGCCCAATTCCGTGACGAAGTATCGCGGGTTGGCCGGATTCTCTTCCAGCTTGTTGCGGAGCTGGCGCATGTACACGCGCAGATAATGCGCTTCCTCGACATGCAAGGGCCCCCAGACTTCTTTCAGCAACTGACGGTGCGTCAGCACTTTGCCCGCATGTCGCACAAAGGTCGTCAGCAATTTGTATTCGATCGGCGTCAAATGGATTTCTTTTCCCGACACGAAGATTTGTCTTTTCAAGAGGTCCACCCGCAGTTCGCCCAGAACAAAGACCGCATCCGTTGTTTCTCCCGACGGGTGGGCCGCGTGCCGCAGGGCCACCCGCATGCGGGCCAGCAGTTCGCCGACGCCAAACGGCTTCGTGACGTAGTCGTCCGCGCCGGCATCAAGCGCCTCGACCTTGTGCTGCTCCTGGCCTCTGGCTGAGAGCACGATGATGGGGACGGACGTCCATTCGCGCAACCGTCGGGCAACCTCCAGCCCGTCCACATCGGGCAGGCCGAGATCGAGCAGCACAATGTCCGGATTTCTGGCCGAAGCCTGCGCCAGCCCCTCCTGCCCCGTCACCGCTTCAAACAGTCGGTACCCCTGCTGCGGCAGGGTGGCCCGGAGGAACCGCCGGATCTCCGGTTCATCCTCGATCAGGAGCACGGTGGCTTCTTGATTGGTCATCGCATTCGGGCACAGAACTTTGACGCCGATCCCCTCAGACGGTCGACTGGGGCTCGACTGATTC
>CAZKHY010000117.1:0-10938 GCA_964552455.1 uncultured Nitrospira sp. | reverse complement strand
ATCCGATACGATCTGGCCGTCGCGGAGGGTGATGATCCGCTCGGCATCGGAGGCCAATGCCTGGTCGTGGGTCACGAGGACAAGGGTGCTGCCGTGGTCCCGGTTGAGCCCCAGCAGGAGGTCGATCACCTGGCGGCCGGTGGTGGTGTCCAGATTGCCGGTCGGCTCGTCGGCCAGCAGGATCGGCGGACGGCAGGCGAAGGCGCGGGCCACCGCCACCCGCTGTTGTTCGCCGCCGGACAGTTGCACCGGGTAATGGGACTGTCGTTCCGCCAACCCGACGGACGCGAGCAACTCGGCCGCGCGCCTCTGGGCGTTCGGGTCGCCGTTCAATTCCAGCGGGATCGCCACATTTTCCAAGGCGGTCAGGGTCGGGATCAGGTGGAAGGACTGAAAAATGTACCCGATCTTCTGACGCCGGTACCGGGCCATCTCGCTCTCGGCCAGGGTGGTGATCTCGACCCCGTCCAACCGGATGGTGCCGGCCGTCGGCTTGTCGAGTCCGGCAATCAGCCCCAAGAGAGTGGACTTACCGCTGCCGGAAGGCCCTATGATGGCCACCATCTGCTTTCGGGGAATCTCAAGGGAGACATTATTGAGGATCGTGACGGGGTGTCCACCGGCGGTGAGGCACATGAAGAGATGGTTGACCGAAATCATGGTATCCTTAATAACGGTCGTGCAGGGCTCGATCGACGGCTTTATTATACTGTATGCCTCCTGACTCACCTCACATCTTTTCATTATTTCGACGGGCGGCCCTTCAGAACTTGTTCCTGGGATCGCTCTGTCTGGGTGTCCTCGGCTGCGAGCAATCGGCGGAGCCGATCGCCCCCCCGGCGCCTTCCCCTTCCCATGCTTCAGGGCTGGCGAGCGGTTTCGGACAGAGGCTCGGCCAGGACGTCACAGGCCAGCCCGGCCGTACCGGCGATCAAGTACGTGCTGAGCAACCCAGAATTGTCGCCTTTGGAGACAGTCTGACAGCCGGGCTCGGGGTTCCTCCCGAAGAGTCGTATCCGGCTCAACTGCAACGGAGGCTGGATGAGGCCGGCTATCGGTACCGGGTCATCAACGCGGGAGTCAGCGGGGACACGACAGCCGGCGGCCTGCGCCGGGTCGATTGGGTGCTCAAGAGCCGGCCGGACATCGTGATTCTGGTCCTGGGTGCGAACGACGGGCTGCGAGGGCTTGCTCTCAAAGAAACCCGCGCCAATCTGGAGCAGATCATTCAACGACTGCAAGCGGCCGGGGTGACGGTGGTGCTGGCCGGGATGAAGCTGCCCCCCAATTACGGGGCCGACTATACGGAGCGTTTTACCGCCCTCTATCAGGAACTGGCCCGGACCCACCGCCTGACCTACATGCCCTTCTTTTTGGAGGGCGTTGCCGCCAAAATACCCCTCAACCAGGCGGACGGCATTCACCCGACGGCGGCCGGCTACCGCATCATCGTGGACAACTTGATGCCGGTCCTGAAGCCGCTGCTGGTGAAGCCGGCGACTGGTGAGCCTGGAGGATAATTGGTCTATCCTGAAGCGTGGATGGGGCAGGCAACAAGGCGCAAAAAACCGCGCGCGCATGATCGGCTCTTGCCGGTCATGCGCGGGGCGGAATCCGTTGAAGCGGGAGCCCTGAAAGGGTCAGGACTTCTTGAAGAAAGTGTCGTAGACGCCGTAGCCGAGGATCAGGGCGATAATCGTGTAATACAGGCCCGTGACACCGCTGTAGTCCGGGGCGCCACCCTTGGGCTCATTGGCCAGCGCAAGAGATGTGCTCAGCAGGACTGGCCCGCAGGCACCGAGGATTCCCCATACTCTTCTGCTCATGTGATACCCTCCATACCAAGCGTGCCGGAGCCGCCCATTCAATCACATGAGGGCGGATAGGTGCTTGGCCTCCGGTAAATTGAGATCCCTGACACTCTGCGCCTTCAACCACGAAGGCGGACAAACGGAGCGAATTGTACTGAATTTCCAAGGCGGGATGCAAGGGGGGAAACTCCTCTGGCATTCGAGCCGTCGTTTTCGTACAATCGCCCCTCCGTTTCTCCCTTAATCTTGTCTCGAGAAAGGCATCGCGCATGCAGCAATGGATCGGCATCTGGTTTCAATGGGTCCACGACTGGGGCTATCCGGGGATCGTCCTCCTGATGGCGATGGAGAGTTCCATCGTCCCGATCCCCAGCGAGGTGGTCATCCCGCCGGCCGCCTATTGGGCGGCGCAAGGCCGGTACAGCTTTGCCGGCGTCGTGCTGGCCGGTACGGTGGGCAGCTACATCGGCGCCGCCGCGACCTACTGGATGGCCCGCTGGCTGGGCCGTCCGCTGCTCCTTCTCTATGGGAAATATATCTTCTGCCCGGAGGACAAACTGCTCAGGGCCGAACGGTGGCTCACCCGTTATGAGGCCGGCGGGGTTTTTTTCGCCAGGCTCGTTCCGGTGGTCCGGCATTTGATCGGCATCCCGGCCGGCATCGTCCGCATGCCCTTCGGCCTCTACAGTTTGATGACGGTCGTGGGGGCCGGTCTCTGGTGTTGGGTCCTGGCCTGGTACGGCGGGAATCTGCTGGGGGATCAACCGGACCTGGTCAGCAACCCGGCTCGCCTCGTGCAGGTGTTGCGGGAACGCTCCTGGCTGGTCGGGGTCGGGGCCCTTGCACTTTGCGGGCTGTACGTGCTGGTCATGCGGCTCACGGCGAAGCCCGCCGCTTCTCGCCTCTAGACCTTGGGCTTACTCCAGCCGCAGGCTGTGCCAGAGGTACCAGGAGGCGATCGTCTCGTAGGGGCGCCAATCCCTGCCGATCGCCCGAATCTTCTTGGGGCTCGGGAGAGTCGGCAGGCTGTACCAGCGCTGGATCGCCTTTTTAATCCCCAGATCGTCCACCGGCAACACGTCCGGCCGGTTCAAAGAGAAAATCAAAAACATCTCGGCGGTCCAGCGACCGATCCCGTGGATCGAGACCAGCGCCTCGATGATCTCTTCATTGGATTGACGCGGCAGCCGGCTCGGCCTGATCCGGCCGTCCAGAAATCCCGTTGCCAGGTCTTTCAGATAACTCGCCTTCTGGCGGGAGAGGCCGACGGAACGGAGGCGTGACAAGGGGGTCTGCGCGACGGCTTTCGGCGTCGGTCGCCGCCGGGGATAGAGGTCGGCAAATCGGTCGAAGATGACCTCCGCCACCCTGGTGGAAAGCTGCTGGGAGATGATCGAGTCGCAGAGGGTGGTGAAGTGGTGCCGACGCCGGGTCAGTCGGCAGGGGCCCACGCGCGCGATCAGGTGGCGCAGCACCGGATCGGCTTTGGCGAGATGCAGGCGGGCCGGCGCGTGGTCGTCCTGAACGGACCGGCTGTGTCTCTTGATTCTCGGTCGATCCGTTTTCAGCAAGGCCATGAATCAGAAGTGACGAATGATGAACGATGAATGGATGAAGCCGGGACTCATCGTTCAGCGTTCCGCATTCGGCGCTAGATCCGTGAGTGGGTTCCGTCGCAGAAGGGCGGTTTCCTGGTGTGCTTGCATCCGCAAAAGGCGACCCGCTTTTTTTCCGTGAATTCCACTTCCATGGGCGAAAATTCGGTGCCGGTATGCGAACCGTCGCAGAATGGTTGGGTCTTGGACCGCCCGCACCGGCACCAGTAGACTTTGCCGGGACCGACTTCCATTACGTAGGGTGTACGTTGCGCGATGACCGGTTGATCCGCCATGAATCCTCCTTAGGATGAGATCGATACCCCGCGCATTGTAGCCGATGGCGAACGGAAAAGGAACGGACTACTTGCAGCGGCGCGGCGCTCCATGGGCACCAAGCGGGGTCAACCAGAGATAGTCTGCGACGGATTCCTTCATCAGGGTCCGGATCTCGTCCGCCCGTTCCGGTTCGAAGGAGGTCATATAAACGGTGGCCTGCCTGACGTCTCCGTTCCGCCTGAGGACCCGGTTGGGAACCGGCAACTGGTATTGGATGTGTCCGCCGCCTGTATAGCTGACGATGGGGCCAGGTGGGGGGGCGGCTTGGCCCCCCGTCCGTTGATCGGCCTGGCTTATACCCGCCTGTCGGCGCAACTGGTCAACGACGGTCTTGGCCATGCCCTCGTCGCGGAACATCGAGGCTTCGTACATCCGCTGGTAGGCTTGGTCCGTGAGGCCTCCGTGACATTGCCGGAGCGGTTGCACGATCATCTCGCGATAGGCCTGGTCCTCGGGAAACTGCTCGTCCTGCATGCCCCACTCGGCCATGCCCGGCTCGGTCAGAGCCTTGGCGAGTCCTTGCATGGCCACCACCCTCACGAGGGATCGGGGCGGATTGAGGGCAAGGACGGAGAGCCGCCGGTTGCGGGCAAACGCCACCAGCGGTTCATAATCCTCAAAGGCGCCCCCCCAATTTTTCTCCCAGCGTGACTCCTTGATGAACTGATCCCTGGGCTGATCCTTGTCGGCCAGGTACCGATCCAGCGCCCCCTGCCCGTCCCAGGCGAACATCTCAAGAGCCAGGACCGGACGGCGCTCACGCGAGAGCAGCGCGGTCAGGATCTTGAGTGCTGCTTCGATATGCCATTGGTTGTGGTGCTCTTCGCCGAGGTAGATGACATCCAGGCCGGCGAGATCCCTCATCAAGTCTTCAAAGGCAATGGGCCGTCCCGTTTTGACCTCCCAGATCTGCCATTCCTGGAACGCCGGTAGAGAAGAGAGGCTGGGAGGCGGCAGGCGGTCTTCGGCAGAAGCAATCCCGATCGGAGGAAGGAGCAGGGAAACCAACCAGATCACAAAGGCCGGCATAGTATCTCCCTACCACAGAGAGGCACCGGCGGCAAGCGGCGCTTGACTGGAACGGGAACGGAGACTATTCTGCCCTGCACCGGTTCCTCTTCTACTTCACGTAACCCTGATGGCGCTCGGCCCACAGCTTCCCGCAAGCCTCCTTGCAGACTTCCGCACAAGGCTCAGGGAGGCTCGGGAGGAACAGCCCGAAGCCTGGGAATTCTCGCGCCGCCTGGTCGGGCAAGCCCACGTCCAAGCCACCTTGAAGCGGTTGGCCGATGCCATCGGGTCGTCCTCTTCCCTGCAAGCTTCCTTGCGGGATGCGCTGCTCAACGCGATCCGCGGCGGAACGGCCGACCGAGTGCAGTCGCTCCAGGGGGAGGCGCTCAAAGAGCTCACGGGGCTTCCCGCCACCAAAGCCGTCCGATCGCTCTGCCTTTTGTTCGGCTTGCTGGATGACGAAGCCGACCAGGCGGCCTCGACCCTCACCCCGGCCCAGGTTGAACAATTCGTCCGGGAGCATCGCAATCCATTTGATCTGTTGCTCCAGAACGGAGCCGCCTCCCTGCTCGATCTGGGCGCTGGCGACCTCTCCTTTGCCGTCGAGCTGGTCGAGCAATACTTGCCGCGACTCAGCCGGCATCAGAAGCCCTTCACGCTCCATTGCATCGACCGGGTTCAGCCGGGCTCCAAGCTCGGATCGGTTTACCAAGCGGACCCGACCAGGTTGGAGAAACTTCGTGAAACCTCCTCCGCCGGGCTTCAGTTCCACTACTGGGCCAACCAGGACATGTTCGCGTTGGGAACGCTCAGGAAGATCCGGCCCTGTTACACGATCGCGACCTGCCAAGCCCCCGCTACCCCGACGTTCGCCTTCGAACCGACGAGGCTCTCGCGCTCCCTGATCGAGGAGCAGCTCAGACAATCCAAAGGACTGTTTCGAAAAGTCCGCGTCGAAGGAGAAGAGGCGCTGGAGGTGCTGCACGAAGGCCGCGCGCTGATCTTCCCGCCCTGGAAATTCGACATCCGGGGGCCATTGGCCTTGCTCAATCTCCTGGCCGGCCGGAGCAGGCTCGGCCTCCTTTCGGCGGTGGACAACGAAGTCTTCTGGGAACTCCTCGCCCAGTTGCTGCAAGAAGAACGGTTCCGGCCGGCGGATCAGATCTTCGGCCCCCAGAATCTCCCGCAAATCTTCGGCGAGGTCCATGCCAGGTTGTCCGCTCTGCCGGTCGGCGGGTCCGTCGCGCTCGCGGATCTGGCCGTTCTGCGAGAAGCCCTTCCCTCCGTTGGGGGCGAGCTGAACAGGCAGGGCCGCTACCGCTTCCGCTATGTGGAGATCAGGCGCGGAGCGGTCTTCGAGGGAATGCCGGCCAGCCGCACCGCCCGCCTGTTCAAGAACATGAAAGAGGAGGTACCGCCCTGGATGCTGATCCTGGTGCCGGAGGAGTGCGAGAGGCGATAACAACGCCTGTGAGACTCAGCCGGAGGTACTCGCACGGAAGTCCCGGTTCAATTGACGCTCTGAAAATCGTCTGATAGACTTTTCTCGTATCCCGCCCGGCCTTTCAACGTCGTTCACGGTCCTCCAATCCGAAGCCATTCACATGGATGCGACCAGTAAAATCCGCGCGATCCAGTCCAATGTCGGGCACGTCATCAAGGGCAAGCCCGGCGTCATTGAATCGTCCGTCGTCTGCCTGCTGGCGCGCGGGCACCTGTTGATCGAGGACGTGCCGGGGGTGGGCAAGACCACGCTGGCGCACAGCCTGGCCCGCTCCCTGGATTGCTCGTTCCGGAGAATTCAGTTCACGAGCGACCTCCTACCGTCCGACATCCTCGGGGTGTCGATCTTCCATCAATCCAAACAGGCCTTTGAGTTCAAGCCCGGACCGATCTTCGCCAACATCGTGCTGGCCGACGAGATCAACCGGACCACCCCCAAAACGCAGAGCAGCCTGTTGGAGGCCATGAACGATGCGCAGGTCTCGGTGGACGGCCGGACCCACCCCCTCCCCCAGCCCTTCATGGTCATCGCCACTCAAAATCCGATGGAGCACCACGGCACGTTTCCCCTGCCGGAATCCCAGCTCGACCGGTTCCTGATGCGGATCCAGATCGGCTACCCGGAGCTGGAGGAGGAAAAGAAGATCCTGGACCGGCAACAAACGCTTCACCCGGCCGAGGAAGTGCAGGCGGTGCTCTCGGTGCAGGACGTCCTCGATCTTCAGAACGGGGTGGAAAAAGTCCGGCTGGATGACAGCTTGACCGAGTATCTGCTGGCGATCGTGACCGCCACCCGTCTGAGCCCCTTCCTGGCCCTCGGGGTCAGCACCAGGGGGGCGATGGCCCTCCACCAGGCGGCCAAGGCGCTGGCCCTCGTCAGGAACCGGGACTATTGCCTGCCCGACGATATCAAGGACCTGGCCCCGGCGGTCCTGTCGCATCGGGTGCTCCTGAGCGAGCGCCAGGACTCAGGCCGGCTGGTATCGGGGCGGCGGTCCGAGGCGGCCGAGCGGGTGATCCGCGAGATCGTCGGATCCGTGCCGGTGCCGCTCTAAAAAGCGACCAGCTATCAGCGGTCAGCATTCAGCGGGATGGAACAGAGACAACATCTTCTGAGCATAACTGGAAGCTGATCGCTGACATCTGAAGGCTAGAAGCTTCTCATGTTCTTCCACCGCCTGTGCACCTTCCTCCGCTGGTTCTACCGCTATCGATCCATCCGGCTCACGCCCGACGGCACACGCTTCGTCCTGCTGACCCTGGCCGTGGGGATCGCGGCCATCAACACCGGCAACAATCTGCTCTATCTGCTGCTGGCGATGTTGCTGAGCCTCATCATCATGTCGGGGATCCTGTCGGAGCAGTGCCTCAAGCAGCTCGACATCCGCCGGCTGCTGCCCGAGCACATTTTTGCCAACCGCCCGACGACGGCGTCGTTCTCCATTGCCAACAAAAAATCCCGGCTCCCCACGTTTTCGCTCCGGGTCATGGACGTGGTGGAGGGGACGGCCGTGGACCGGGACATCCACCTGCTGCACCTGGCGCCGCAGGCGACGACGCTCCAATCCTACCCGCTCCTGATCCCGCGGCGCGGCCCCTATCGGATCCAGGGGATCAAGCTGCTCACGCGTTTCCCGTTCGGCCTCTTCGTCAAAGCGGCCATGCTGCCGCTTCCATCCGACGTGGTGGTCTACCCTGAGTTGATCCCGCTGCCGGACAGACTCGTTCGAGACCTCAGGGAGCTGGGCCATGAGCAGGCGATTTCACGCCGTGGGCCCGGTGCGGAGCTCCGCAACCTCCGTGGCTATCGGCCCGGTGACGAGTCGCGAGCCATCCATTGGAGGACGTCGGCGCGGCAGGCACGGTTGATGGTCAAGGAGACCGAGGCGGAGGATCAGCGACGGGTGACGCTGGCTCTGTCTACCTTTGTTCCGTCCGAGCACCGGCAGTCTTTTGAGCGGGCTGTGACCCTGACCGCCTCGCTGGCGGCTTTTTTTCAGGAACGGGGTTATGCGGTCGGCTTGCTGCTGGGCGACCAGGAAATTTCGCCGGGGCAAGGGCAAGGGATAGGGGCGGAACACTTGTATCGCCTGCTGCATGCCCTGGGCCTCTGTCAAGCCACCGGCCATGCTGCGCTCGCTTTGAACCAAGCCTCCATGCCGGCCGGCTTCCGGTCGCTCGGCGAACGGACTGCGAGAGGCGAGCTGACGATCCTGGTGCTGCCCTGGCCTGATCCCAGCCTCGAAGCGTTGAGCCGGGAAGTGAGCCGCACGATTCAGGTGCCAGAAGCGTCATGAATCAGGAACAAGCCTTTCATGTCAGTTCGATCCTGCTGGCCGCCGCCGGCTTCAGCGGCTTGGTCCTGACGGGCGAGATGCCGATTGGGTTGGTTTTTCTCGGGTCGGTGGCCCTCCTTCTCAGCCTCGTCCATGCCGGCGGCATAGGCCGCGCCGCCTGGTCCGATCCAGCCCGGTTCCTCTTTATGCTCTCGCGGAGGGCTTGGAACGGGCTGGCGGTCGCGGCGTTTCTGGCGTTTCTGGCGGATCTCTTCTGGCTCTCGCGGGATCTCTTGCCGGCCGGCATTCATTTTCTCATCCTCTTGATGGTGAACAAGCTCTTCACCCTTCAACAGCGCAAGGACTTTCTGCATCTCTACGCGATCAGCCTGCTGGAGTTGCTGGCGGCCGCCGCCCTGACGGTGGAACTCTGGTATGCGGCGGTCTTTGTCGCCTACTTGCTGGCAGCCATCTGGACGCTGCTGCTGTATCACCTCCGCAACGAGACGGAGGAGATGCGGGCGGCGCGGTCTCGCCCTGAAGCGTCTCCAACCCACCAACCGAGCCAACCGATCGACCAGGCCCATGAACCAGGCCCTATCACGGCCCGGTTCTTCTGGACCACCAACGGAACCGCCGTCGGGGCCTTGTGCCTGACCCTGGCCATCTTTTTCGTGACGCCGCGCCTCGGCGCCGGCTTCTTCAACAAAAATCGCGCGGAGCAGGTCCGGACCTCCGGGTTTTCCGAGCAGGTGGATCTGGGCGCCATCGGTACCATCAAGCTGAGCCAGAGCGTGGTCATGCGGGTGGAGTTCCCGGACCAGAAAGGCCCGCTGACGGCCAGACTCTATTTTCGCGGGGCTGCCTATGACCGCTACAACGGCCGATCCTGGACCAACAGCCTGGCCAGACGGCACGCCCTGGAGCGGACTTCAGAGGGCTTCGTGACAGCCACGACGCAAGATAACGGCCGGGTGCAAGAGAGCCGGGCCGGACTCCGCCAGGAGATCATCCTCGATGCCCTGGATACCACCGTGCTCTTCGGAGCCTCGTTCGTCGACTCGGTCAGAGGCAATTTCTCCATGGTCCAGGCCGATGGGATGGGAGCGCTCTCGCTGCCTTATCCGCCGGCCATCCGATTCCAGTACAGCGTGCTTTCGACCCCCGACCGGCTGTTGGACGAAGAGCGAACGCTCGCTTCGCTGGCCTACCCAGACCCGGTGAATGGGACGTTTCTCCAACTCCCCGACCTGAGCCCTCGCGTCGCAGACCTGGCCCGCCAGGTGACCGGCCAGGCCCGCACGCCTTATGAAAAAGTCGTCGCGGTCGAACGGCATCTTCGGGAGCGCTACCAATACAGCTTGGAAGTAGGGCCCACGATTCCCGTGAGTCCTGTGGAGGACTTCCTCTTTACCCGCAAGAGCGGCTATTGCGAGCATTATGCGACAGCGATGGTGGTCATGCTTCGCTCGTTGGGCATCCCGGCCCGTCTCGTGACCGGCTTTCTCCCGGGCGAATGGAACGACTTCGGTCACTACTACACGATCCGCCAGCGCGATGCCCATGCCTGGGTGGAGGTGTTCTTCCCCGGTTCGGGATGGGTGACCTTTGATCCTACGCCCAGCGTGGCCCCTGCTGGTTCCAATCCGGTCCTGACCGTTGCCACCAGGGTCGTGGATTCGATCCGCCTGAAGTGGGATCGTTTCATCATCCGGTACAGTTTCCGGGATCAGGTGGCGGTGGCGCAGGACGTCCGGGCAAGGGGCGAGCGAGTCCGTGAACAAGCCTGGGGACTGCTGGCGGCGGTCCTGCACTGGTCGGCGACGTTGAAATCTCGTGTCGGCCCCACCGTTCGTGCGGCGGACTGGCTGCTGGTCTGGGGCTTGTTGGTCTGCGCTGGAATCGTCGTGCTGGTGAAGATGGCTTGGCTCAAGGGCCGGGCGAATCGTCGTCATCCAAGGCTCGCCACAGCCAGGCAGGCGGCGGCCGTTCGATTCTACAGTCGGATGCTGACAGTACTGGAAAAGAAGGGCGTCAGGAAAGCATCCGGTGCGACTCCCCTGGAGTTTGCGAAGTCGGTGAACTTGGAATGGCGGGAGGCCGGCCGCTTCGTCGAACCGCTGACCCAACTCTATTGCCGCGTCCGGTTCGGCCAAGCGCCGCTCTTGCCTGAAGACTTGCGGCAAGCGGAGGAGTTGCTCGCCGGACTCAGGGCCGCGCGCCGATGAATCCCGAGAAGCATTTGAGGGTTTTCTCCGCGCGCCAACTCGATAAGGCGATAAATAGCGCATTGGCAAGGACAAGTTTATTGAGAGCACCCAGGGCTTGCGGAAAATCGGATGGTTCGGCAGTGCCGTGATTGACAAGATGCTCATGGAGGCAACATGAAACAGGATGCCATTG
>CAZKHY010000116.1:0-10942 GCA_964552455.1 uncultured Nitrospira sp. | reverse complement strand
TCAGAGCAACACGACCTTGCCTTTCTTCTCCTTGACGTTCCTCGTGCCGTTCCTCGTATCGAAGACCAGCGGAGCCCGCCGGACGATCCGCTCGAAGTCGAACGCCGAATGGGCGGTGAGGACCAGCGCGCAGGCGCAGCGGCTGAGCCGCTCGTCCGTCGCCTCCACGGCTTCGTAGGACCGGCCCTCGATCTCGACCGAAGGCGTGAACGGATCGGCATAGGCCAGCTTCGCCCCTTCCCGTTGCAGCAGTTCCATGACCTTGAGCGCGGGGGTCTCGCGCCAGTCGGCCACGTCCGCCTTGTACGTCACGCCCAG
This sequence comes from uncultured Nitrospira sp., assembly GCA_964552455.1. Classification (GTDB taxonomy): domain Bacteria; phylum Nitrospirota; class Nitrospiria; order Nitrospirales; family Nitrospiraceae; genus VGXG01. Next base: position 10,624 of record CAZKHY010000116.1, on the reverse strand, counting down.
TATCAGAATTTCCGCCCCGTTGAGGCATTGGCCGCGCCGGTTGAGGAGGCGCTGCAGCTTGGCGACCACGTAATACGGCATCCCTTCGTTGATCTCCCCGGCCAGCTCGATGAAGCGCGTGTGGACGTCGTACTCCTTGGACTTCCAGGCCAGGTAATAGGGATCCAGGGGAATGCAATGGCCGCCCACGCCCGGTCCCGGGTAAAAGGGCATGAACCCGAAATTCTTGGTGGCGGCCGCGTCGATGACTTCGTACACGTTGAGTCCCATCCGGTCGCAGAGCATGGCGAGTTCGTTCACGAGCGCGATGTTGACGGACCGGAAGACGTTCTCGAACACCTTGGTCATCTCGGCCACGCGCGGCGAGGAGACCGGAAAGATCTTGACGATGGATTGCTCGTAGAAGGTCCGTGCCGCGGTCAGGCAGGCTTGGGTCACCCCCCCGACCAGCTTGAAGGTATTGTGGGTCTTGAACGAGCGGTTGCCCGGGTCCACGCGCTCGGGGGAGAAGGCGACGAAGAGGTCCTGGCCCACCTTGAGTCCCCCGCCGGTCAGAATCGGCAGCAGGACCTCCTCGGTCGTGCCCGGATAGGTGGTGCTCTCCAGGACCACCAGCATCTCGGGGTGGACGTGCTTGGCGAGTTGTCCGGTGACCGACACCACCGCGCTGATGTCCGGCTCTTTGTTCTTGGTCAAAGGAGTCGGCACGCAGATCAGCGCCACGTCGCAGTCCTTCAGCGCGTCGAAATCTCTGGTGGCGGTCAGCCGGCCTGCGGCCACGGCCTGGCTGAGCTCCGCATCGTCCACGTCCGAAATGTAGTTCTCGCCGCGATTGACCCGCTCCACTTTTTCAGCCGCCTCGTCGACCCCGACCACCTTGTAGCCGGTCTTGGCCTGCAGGACCGCCAGGGGCAGCCCCACATAGCCCAGTCCCACGACCCCGATCACCGCCGTCCGATTCCTGATTTTCTCCAACAATGACATACTGCTCCTCCCGCAATTACTTCATCGTTTTCGTCGCAGACAACCCATCCCCTTGCCCCTTGCGTGCCATGGCCCACCTCCCCCTGCCCGTTCAAAAGTCGCGGCGCTGAAACACCAGCGAGGCCGCCGTCAGCAGCAAGGCCGCGTAGAGCAGCCCGTAGGCCGACGCCAACGCCTGATAGGAGAGGGCCACCGTCTGGCCCGCGGCCGCCGGCCCCTTGACGTTGAGAACCTCCAGGTTCGGGCAGAGATAGTACAGCGTGGTCGTGACGGCCTTGAGCGCCTGGCCTTCGCTCTTTTCCGCGATGCCCTTCAGGTCCGCCGTCAGGTGGCCGATCACGTAGAACCCGAGCGTCATGATGGCGCTCAGGGTCGTCGAGCTGAAGGTGGAGAAAAACAACGCCAGCGCGGTCACGAGCAGGAGCTCCACGCAGATCAACTGGATCGCCTGGAACAGCGACGCCTGGATCGGCGCCCGATCCATCCACAGCGTGGCGGCAAAGACGGCCGACATGATCGCGACGTTGACCAGGAGCGTCAGGACCAGGCCCAGGTACTTCCCCAGGAGAAACTGGGTGCGGCTGATCGGTCTTGCCATGATCGTGTAGACCGTCCTGCGCTCGATCTCCTTGCTGACCAGCCCGACGCCGACGAAGATGGCGATGATCACCCCGACCAGGTTGATGGCGGCCAGCCCCATGTCGGCCACGATCTTCTTCTGCTCCGCGATCGTCAAGGTTCCCAGGAGCACCGAGGCCCCGATCAGCAAGAGGGCGAAGAACAACAAATTATAGAGTATCTTGTCCCGCAGATTCTCGCGAAAAGTGTTCAGCCCGATGACCACGATGCCCCGCATGTCAGACCTGCCCGCCTGGATGGCCGTCGGCCTGCTGAAAAAACAACTCCTCGAGCGAGCCCCGCTGCGGCGTGACCGAGACCAGCCTGCCGCCCTGCCCCCTGATCCCCGCCAGCACGTCTTCAAGCCGCTCCGGGTCGGGGAGGACCACCGAGCATTGCCCCCCCCGCTGCAGGACGCGTCCGCAGGCCGCCGCGATGGCCGGCACCGCCTCCGCCCTGACGCCCTCGCACAGGATCTCAACCGAACGCCCCTGCCCTTGACTGACCAGCTCGGCCACCGTGCCGGAGGCCAACAGCTTGCCCTTGACGACGATGCCGACCCGATCGCACATGGCCTCCACGTCGGGAATGATGTGCGTGCTGAAGAACACCGTCTTGCCCTGTTCCCGAAGCGCCAGGATCAGGTCCCGAACCTGCTTGCGTCCGATCGGGTCCAGTCCCGACATGGGCTCGTCCAGGATCACCAGCTCCGGGTCGTGAATGAGCGCCTGCGCCAGCCCGATTCGCTGCAGCATGCCCTTGGAAAATTTTCTGAGCTGCCGCGTTCGCGCGTCGGTCAGACCGACCAGTTCAAGCAGGAACTCCACCCGCCGCTTCAACCCGGCCCCCTCCAGCCCCGCCAAATGTCCGTAGAACGTCAGGAACTCCGCCGCGGTGAGGTAATCGTAAAAGTAGGGCGACTCGGGCAGGAACCCGATCTGCCGACGGACCGCCACGTCGCCGGCCGGCTTGCCCAGCACCTCGGCCTTGCCGCCGCTGGCCTTCATGAGGCCCATCAGAATTTTCAAGGTCGTGGTCTTGCCGGCGCCGTTCGGCCCCAAAAACCCGTAGATCTCGCCGCGTCGCACCGAGAGGGACAACCCTGCCAACGCCGTCACGGGCGGCTGGCCCGGCCAGCCGGGCCGGAACTGCTTGGTCAATTTTTCGACCAGGACCGCATCCATCCTATCTCACCCTCGTTTCACCCTCTCGACCGTCCCCGTCAATGAGGTCGATACACCTTCAACCGCTCCTGTAAGCCGGTACTGGTCACAGTCCCATCGGCAGGGTTCATCTGGTAGCGCCCCCCCAAGGGATCATCGGGAACCCGGGCGATGATGCCGCCCGTCACCAGTTCGCCCAACGAACCAGGCAGTTTGCCGTAGCGGGCCCGATACCGGCGGAGACCCTCCTCCAGAAACCGGATGTCCCGTTCCGCGACGACTTCCCTGATGCGCCGATCCAAGCCTTCGCGCAGACGCTGGTCCTGGACCGATTGATAGAGCCGTTGCAGGAACTCCAGCGCAGCGTCCGGATCACCGGCCTCCACCGTCATCCTGGCGGCCAGCCTGGGCAGATATTCCGGGGACCCGGGCAGCACGGAGGCGAGCCGGAAGTACGGCGCCGCCCTGCCCGGATCGTGCAGCTCGTAGAAATAGTCGTAGCCCACGTAGAAGGGCAACTGCCAGACTTCCGGATTGTGCTTCATCCCTTTGGATAAAATCGCCACGCTTTCCTGCGCGCGATTGGCCCAGACCCCCAGGACCGCGCCGGCCACCTGGTAGGCATACGCGAACTGGGGGTCCAGGTCGGTCAAGACATCCACGGCGTGATAGGCCCAGAGATACCCTTCGGCGGTCTGCTCCCGCACGCCGAAGTGCTGAACGGCTTTGAGCCAGATCAGGTCGGCCACCGCTTGCCGGTACCCCAACACGGCGACCTTCAAGTATTCTCCCTTGGGCAGGTAAGAGAGTTCCGCCGCCCGGGCGATGGCCGGCCGTTCTTGCTCGGCCATCGTTAACGCCCAAATCGCGGCCCCGCCCAGGATAGAGAGCAGGGTCCCTGCGAACAGCCAGTTCGGCACGTTTGTGAAACCGGCGCGCTGGGTCATGCGGGCTTTCTCTTTTTTTCCAGTGCAGCCGCCAACGCCGGAGCATCGCCCCTCAAGAACCGCTCCTCGAGAGGGTCCTTGGCCCAATGGGCATACCGCTGCTGCCGTTCGAGAATCTCCCGATATTCACGGTCCGCCCCGTCGAGCCGCCCCCCTTCCAGATAAAATTTGGCCAGCCATTCCCGCCCGGGCAGGAAATTCGGCTCGATCTCGACCGCCCGCCTCACCGACGCCTCGGCCTTTTCCCGATCACCCAGCAGCACAAAGAGCCGCCCCAGTTCCATGCGATAAAAGGGCGTGAAGGGCTCCCGCTCCACCGCCCGCTCGTAGGCCACCGCCGCTTGCAGCCGCAGGCTCCGCCGCTCGCCCGGCGAATCGGACGCGGGGCCGGTCTGGGCCAGCGAGGCGTAGACATGGCCCAGGAGCCCTGGGAGCCGTCCGTCCAGAGGATTCAAGGCCATGGCCTCGCGAAGTTCTTCGATGGCCGCCTGCGCCGCTCGCACCTCACCGGTCCGTTCAAACACCTTGAAATGAGCTGCCGCCATCGAGCTGTGATAGAGGGCCTTGCCGGGGTCCAATACGACGGCCGTCTGGTAGGCTGCGACAGCCTTCGGAAAATCCTGTTTGGCAAGGGCCTGGGATCCGGCCTCAAAGAAGGTCCAGGCGAGCCCCATCCGAACGACGAGCACCGCCGCCCCTGCGATCAGGAGCACCCCGAGACAAGCCCAGGCCATCGGCGATTCGACGGGAACGGAGCGCAAGGGCTCCCGGCATCGTCCGGAGAGCCGGCGAGCCGACAGGGCGAGCCCCACACAGAGCGTGAGCAAGATGGCCAGAGCCGGCTCATGCAGGTTGGAATCCAGAGCCGCTTGCGCCAGGATCGCGGCCATCGCGGCGACGGCTCCGACCAGTCCCCCCCGCTGCCACCGCGTGAGCCGCATCCGCAGAACCGACCGAGCTTCCCTCCCCACGAGGACGATCCCCCAGCAGAAGACCAGCAAGCCGACTACTCCCAGTTCCGCCCCCATTTGCAGATATTCACTGTGCGCGGTCTGCGCCACCTTTCCATAGCGGGTGATCTCCCCCTCGACCGGGAGCGCGTAGGATGGATAGGCATATTGGTACGACCCGAGCCCGAGCCCGAACGGATGGTCCGCCATCGCCCGGACGGAGCTCTGCCAGATCTGCAGACGGGCATAGGTCACCGGGTTGGCCGCGTGCTCGGCCTTCACGCGCTCACGGAGCGGGCTTGGAACGGCCAACCCCAACAGGACCAGGACCGCCAGGAGTCCCACGCCTTTCCTGCCGAACCGAAGGCCGACGACCACCGTGGTCCCGACCAGCACCGCGAGCATGCCCCCTCGCGATCCGGAAACGAGCAAGGCGGCCAGCAACAGAACTAAGGCGAGGATCGCCCCCGTCAGCATGAATAATCGGCGACGATCCGTGCCGAGCCTCCTTCTAGCCGGCAGGTAGCATGCGAAGGCCAGCAGGATGGTCCAGATCACGGCCAGGTAGCCGGCAAGGAAATTCGGGTTGAAAAAGGTTCCACTCGGCCGGAGCGCCCCCATCATCCACTGAGCGACCGCCCAGCCCGCTTCAACCAGCCCCATCCCGATCAGGAGTGCCAGAAGCTTGACGACCTGCTCCCACTGTCGGACCAACGCCGCAAACAGGCAGAGCAAGAGTCCGTAGCTCAGCAGAACGACCAGCCACTGGCGGCTCTGATTCCCATATGGGGACAAGATCGTCGACACAACAGCCAGTCCCAAAAAGGCGAGCATCGCCGGGCCGATGGGTAGTGACGGCATCGCCAGCGAGCCGTTTCGGATTCCCCCGACCAGCCAGAGACCCGCCAGGGCCAGGATCAACAGCCGGATGATCATCACGGCAACGTGCGTCGTCCCGCCTTCGAGCAGGGGGGAAAAAATGATCAGCGAGCCAAGAAGCAGCACCCAGGGGGGCCAGCCCGCTAGAACCGATGAAGCGGAGAGAGACGCATCGGTCGAAGACCGACCGAACGGAAGCTCAGGAGGACAAAGGGGGGATTCGTTCACATTGCCAAGAGTACGGAATAGGTTCTTGCCGATCAAGGGGCAACGGAAGCGTCTCTCTTCGAAATGAGCCGGAAATCAGGTGCCCGACGGAAGCCGCAAACGTGAAGGCGGGGAGGAACCGCCTGCTCCTCCCCGCCTTACACGGATCCGGTTTAGCCGGTCACGTCGTTCACATCCGCAGTCTGCAGGTTCTGCTTGATGTCATTCACATACCAGCGGTCCAGGGTGGGATCGTTATCCAGGTTGGACCAGGCCGCTGCGGTAAAGCCGACGGTTGCCCCGGTCGATGCCCCCGCAACCGCCCCTACGGTGCTGCCAGGATCGTTCCCAGGGTTGGTAAGGCCAGCCCCGACCGCGATGCAACTGGTCGTGAGGTTGGTGGTCGCACAGGAAGTCGGAGCGGAGCCGTTGCCGAGGTTGGGCGGACCAGCGTAGATATACCGGTTACTGGTTCCGGCCAATGCAAAGCCGATTTCCTGAAAGCTCCCATATCGAGACTGCTCGCCGAAATAGGAGGTCTCGGCGACGAAAATCCCGCTCAAGTTGGTTCTGGCTTCAGCTTGACGGGCCTGCGCCTGATACCGCAGGAAGTTGGGAATGGCGATTGCGGCCAGGATACCGATGATGGCCACCACGATCATCAACTCGATGAGGGTGAAACCTTTTTGACTGCGCAATGATGTCATCATGCGACCTCCTCCTTCTTATTTTTCTCCTGGTTCATCCAAAGGCCCAACGACAGAGGGAAGCCAAATTCCCTGGGCGAAGGGACCATAGCAGGATTTGTGCCGCATCTTTTCACCATGATAATTTAAGATCTCTTAAAAAAAACATGACCTTGGGATTTTTCTTTCAGGCAGAGCGAGGTCCTGAATATCCCGATACTCCGTTTTTCGTCAAGAAGTGCCGAGAATTGGCAATGCTTGTAATGGCTTAGTTAGCCGCTCACATCATCCAGGTCCGGAGTAGCCAGGTTGTCTTTCCTGTCATTGACATGCCACTGATCAATCGTCGGATCATTATCCAGATCCGCAGCAGCCGTTGCCGTGAAGCCGGGCGGGCTGATCGCCGCACCGGCAACGATACCCCCGGCTCCCTGTCCATCGGCCACAGACGTACCGATCCCAGCGGGAATATAAGAGGATGTTTTCGTCTGGCCTGAACCGGTTGATCCGGAATTCCCCCCATCACCAGGACTTCGATATGTATAGCGATTTGAGGCCGCCGCCAAGGCAAAGCCCACCTCTCCAAAACTGCCGTAGCGGGAGTTCTCTCCGAAAAAAGCCAATTCGGACACGAAGATGCCGCTTAAATTTGTCTTGGCTTCAGCCTGGCGGGATTGCCCTTGCCACTTCAGATAGGCAGGAATGGCAATGGCGGCCAGAAGGCCGATAATAGCTACCACAATCATTGCTTCAATGAGGGTGAAGCCTCCCCGATTGCCGGCTCCCTTCATATTCACAACTCCCCCTTATTCACTTTGCACCTAAGGCCGATCAACTATGGATATGAGGCTATAGAGGCAAAGCATAGCAGGTTCTATGCCACTGATGCCCTTCTGCCGATCCCCAAGGGAAAAATTCCCCCTTACAGCACAAAGGGAAGCGATCGAAGCAGCCTGGCACAGGCGGGTTTTTGGTTCAGGGAGTGGCGGCCTGGGGAGAAGGGTTTTGAGAAACGCGTCGCTTGGCCTGGCGGATCCGCTCTTCGGAAGCAGGATCACCCATCCCCTGGTCCCGGAACCGATCCATCAGCTTGACGTTGGAGGGATCCAGCTCGAGCGAGTGGAGCCACGCCTCCCTGGCTTCCTGGACGTGATTCTGCTTGAGATAGACCTCGCCGAGATGTTCGTAGATGACCGGGTCGTCCTTGACGAGCGCGACCGCCCGCTTCATCTCCGCCAAGGCCTCGTCGACCCGCCCCATTTTGAAAAAGGCCCAGCCCAAGCTGTCCACGTAGTAGCCGTTGTTCGGTTTCAAGGTCACGGCCCGCTGGATCAACGAGACCGCCTCTTCGATCTTGATCCCGCGCTCGGTATAGCTGTAGCCCAGGTAATTGAGCGCATCCGCATGCTGGGGGTCAAGCTTGAGGGTGGCTTCCATCGCCTTGACCACGTCGTCGAACCGGTTCAGCTTGTCATAGGCCGTGCCGAGGTTGAAGTGCAGATCCGGGTTGCCGGGATTGTGGCGGATGCCTTCCTCGAACGCCTGAGAGGCCTGGGCGAACTGCTCGGCCTGCAGGTAGGCGAGCCCCAGCAGCAAGTGGCCTTCCGCTTGTTTGGGGTTCAGCTTCACCACTTGGCTGAAATGCCCGATCGCGTCCGGATACCGCTTGAGCCGGTACTGCAGAAACCCGAGGTGCATGTGGCCGTCGATGTACGCGGGCTGCAGCTTCAGGTTCTGTTCGTAGGCCTGCAGCGCCTTGTCGTAGTCCTTCTGTTCCTCGTACATCAGGCCCAGGTAATCCCGCACCCGGAGTTCCGCCGGACGCGCCACCAGAATTTTCTTCAACTGCTCGACGGCTTTGGGGTAGTCCTTCAACTCTCCGTAGATCAACCCGATGCGCAACTGCGCGTCCAGATCGTCCGGGTCTCTGGCGAGCATGGCTTCCAACTCGGCGAGCGCCTCCCGGTATAGCTTGTCGTTGATGTAGAGCCGGATGATGTGTTGCTGGACATCCCTGCTGTGCGGGTTGACCGCCTGCAGGTACCGGCGGTAGACCGCCACCGCCTTGTCCCGCTCCTGTTGGGACTCGTACACTCCCGCCAGCGCGATATAGGCCGGCTCAAATGCGGGGTTAATCGCAATGGCCCGCTCAAAGCTGGCTGCGGCCCGGGCGAACTGCTTCGTCTCGACCCCGATGCGGCCCAGGTAGTAGTAGCCCACCGGCGAATCTTTGGCTCTTTCGCTGCCCTGCTGGAAAGCCTGCTCGGCCTCCTCAAGCCGCTTCAGGTTCACCAGCAGCACCCCTTTCGAGAAATAGGGCTCGCTGTTGGTCGGGTTCAGCTCGATGGCACGATCGTACAAGGCCAGCGCTTTCTCCGCCTGGCCGGCACCGGCATAGATCCCGGCCACCAGGGCCAGCGTCGCGGGCTCACGTGCCTCCGACTCGGCCACCCGGTCGGCGAACCGGACCGCCGTGGCCAGATCGCCCAGCGAGAAATAGAGTGCGGCCAGCCGCGTCTTGAGAAACAGCGAGGAAGGATCGCCCCGGAGCGCCAGCAGATACTCCTGGACCGCCCGCTGGGCATCCTGTTCCTGCTCGGCCTGGTAGCCGAGGATGAAATGGTAATAGGCGCGGGGATCGGTGGGAGGGGCGGGCTGAGTTGAGAGGGCCGGCGGCTTCTCCGGTGCCGGACCGAGTCCGGTCCCGGCCTGCGGCACGGTGGTGCAGGAGACCACGATCAACGGAATGGCCACGAGGCTCACCAGCACCCGAGCCCACCGCGAGGCTGCCCAGTCACATCCGCGGAGAGGTCTCGCCACGCTGCTGCCCTCGCTTTCGATGAAATCGGTGAACACCGAGGGGTGAAACTGCCAACTGGCGTGATTATACGGGGTCACCGGAGGGGTGTCAAACGGCCTCACATCTGTTCACGATCCGAGAAATCGCCGAACTTGGCGTACTTGTCGAGGAAGGTCAGCTTCACGTCTCCGGTCGGCCCGTTGCGGTGCTTCTTGACCATGATCTGGGCGATCCCCTTTTCCTCCGAGTCCGGATTGTAGACCTCGTCCCGATAGATGAAGACCACCACGTCCGCGTCCTGCTCGATCGCCCCGCTCTCGCGCAGATCGGCCAGCATGGGGATCGGCGGCTTGCGGCTCTCCACGGCGCGGCTCAACTGGGACAGGGCTACGACCGGCACATTCAACTCCTTGGCCAGCGCCTTCAGGGACCGGGAGATGTCCGAGATCTCCTGCTGGCGCGATTCGGCGTCGCTGCGGCCCTGCATGAGCTGGAGGTAGTCGACGATCAACAGGTCGAGCCCGCCGCTTTCCTGCTTGAGCCGGCGCGCCTTGCCCCGCATCTGCTGCACCGTCAGCGCCCCGGTGTCATCGATGAAGATCGGCGCCTGCTCCAGTTTGCCCGCCGCCTCCGCCAGCCTCCACCAATCCTCTTTCTGCAGCTTGCCGATCCGCAAGGCATGGGAATCCACCGAAGCCTCCGAGCTCAGCATGCGCAGCACGAGCTGCTCCTTGGACATTTCCAGGCTGAAGATCCCCACTTTTTGGTGGTGCTTGATGGCCGCGTTCTGCGCCATGCCGAGCGCCAGGCTCGTCTTGCCCATGCTGGGGCGGCCGGCGATCACCACGAGATCGGAGGGCTGCAGCCCGGCGGTCAGCTCGTCGAGGTCCTCGAATCCGGTCGGCACGCCGGTGACGCTCTTCCCCTTCTTGTGCAGCGCGTCGACGAGATCCAGGCTCTCTTTGATGATGTCCTTCAAGCGGGTGAACGAGCGGCCGAGCTTCCCCTGGGCCAGGCTGAAGACGGACCGCTCCGCGAAATCGAGCAGCTCGTCCACCTGCGACAGACCGTCATACCCGCGCGTGATCACTTCGGTCGACGTCGTGATCAACCCGCGGAGGAGCGCTTTGTCGCGCACGATCTTGCAATGGTATTTGATGTTGGCGGCGGTGGGCACCACCTGGACCAGCTCGGCCAGATACGCGGCCCCTCCGACCGACTCCAGCTCGCCGCCGGTCTTGAGGTGCTCGGTGAGCGTGATCTGGTCGATCACCTCCCCGTGCTCGGAGAGGTCCAGCATGGCCTGATAAATCTTCCGGTGGGCGGTCCTGTAGAAATCCTCCTCGGTCAGGGCTTCCATGGCCTTGGCTATGGCAGCGTTGTCGAGCAG
>CAZKHY010000115.1:0-10979 GCA_964552455.1 uncultured Nitrospira sp. | reverse complement strand
GTTCGTCAACGGGCATGGAATCTCCTTGAAGAAGCTATCAGCCGTCAGCTTTCAGGTATCAGCTTTATTACTTCTGGCTCAAACCCTTCGGGGACAGGTTTGTGAGCGACCTGTCCCCGACTCTCGTTTCTTTCGCCGCGGACGGAATTCTTTCCTCTAAGGCAGCCTCGTTGATCCCTAGCTGCGCGCGTCCAACGAGGGCCTTCTGAGGCCGCGCGTTGCGCGAGCAAAGGGGATTGACCAGGCCGCCGCTCTCTGTCCTTTCGTCAGCCCAGCCTCTTCACTGCTACACATCCAAATTCCTGACTTCCAGCGCGTGCTGCTGGATGAAGTCGCGGCGCGGCGCCACTTCATCGCCCATGAGGATCGAGAAGATGTCGTCCACCCCGGCGATGTCCTCCAGCTTGACCTGCATGAGGGACCGGGTCTCCGGGTTCATGGTGGTCTCCCAGAGCTGGCCCGGGTTCATCTCGCCCAGGCCTTTGTAGCGCTGCAGCCCCAACCCCTGTTTCCCGATCTCCAGGATCTCGCCGACCAGCTCGGCCGTGCCCGGCAGTTCCTTCTGCACGTCCTTGACCTTGAGCTTGTGGGGGGGGCGCCCCAGTCCGATCGCCGACGGCGCCAGTTTCTGCAGCTCGCGGAAGTCGGCTGAGCCGACCAGCTCATGAGTGACTTCCAGGGTATGCGCCATGCCGTTCGTCTGGACCTTGCAGACGACCTTGTTGGACTGATGTTCTTCGTCCTCGGCGATGTCGAGCGCAATGGCGGCCTTGGGATAGGCGGCCGTGAGGGTCTTCTTGGCGTTGGCCACGACCTTCCTGAGCGCCGCGACGTTCTTGAGCAGCTCGCGGTCGAGGCCCGGCTCGTCCACGAACGCGCGCAGGATGCCGCCCTCGCGCTGCTTCTTGCTGAAGCGGGCGACGAGCCCTTCGAACGCGATCAGCTTCTTCAGGATCGGCAGCAGGCGCCGGCCGGTCACGAAGGCCTGCGCGTTCTCGACGTAGACTTCGACGTCCTCCACGGCCAGGTCCGAGAGATATTCATTCAGCGCGGTCTCGTCCTTCAGGTACCGCTCGGTCTTGCCCTTCTTGACCCTGAAGAGCGGCGGCTGCGCGATGTAGATGTAGCCGCGCTCGATGAGCTCGGACATCTGGCGGAAGAAGAAGGTCAGGAGCAGCGTCCGGATGTGGCTCCCGTCCACGTCCGCGTCGGTCATGAGGATGACCTTGTGGTAGCGGGCGCGGGCGATGTCGAACGCTTCCTTGTCCTCTTTGCCCTTCTCGCCCTCGCCCTCCTCGCGCTTGCGCCCGATGCCGGTGCCCAGCGCCATGATCAGGGTCCGGATCTCGTCGCTCGTGAGCATCTTGTCGAACCGGGCTTTCTCCACGTTCAGGATCTTGCCCTTGAGCGGGAGGATGGCCTGGAACTTCCGGTCTCGTCCCTGCTTGGCCGAGCCGCCGGCCGAGTCGCCCTCCACGATGAACAATTCGCTGTGCGCCGGGTCTTTTTCCGAACAGTCGGCCAGCTTGCCCGGCAGCGAGCCCCCGTCCAGCGCGCTCTTGCGCCGGATCAGCTCCTTGGCCTTGCGCGCGGCCTCGCGGGCCCGCGCCGCGTCCACGGCCTTGCCGATGATCTTGCGGGCGATCGGCGGGTTCTCTTCGAAGTAGGTGCCGAGCGCCTCGTTGACCGCCGCCTCCACGATGCCCTTGACCTCGCTGTTGCCCAGCTTGGCCTTGGTCTGCCCCTCGAACTGCGGGTTCCGCAGCTTGACGCTCACGACCGCGGTCAGCCCCTCGCGCACGTCGTCGCCGGTCAGGGACTCCGTCTCCTTCTTGAGCAGGTCGTTGGCGTTCGCGTAGTTGTTGATGGTCCTGGTGAGCGCCGCCTTGAAGCCGACCAGGTGCGTGCCGCCTTCCTTCGTGTTGATGTTGTTGGCGAAGGAGAAGAGGTTCTCCGCGTACCCGTCGTTGTACTGGAGCGCCACCTCCAGGATCATGTCGCTCTTCTCGACCTCCACGAAGATCGGCTTGTGGAGGGGGGTCTTGGCCTCGTTCAGGTGCTCCACGAAGGAGACGATCCCGCCCTTGTACCGGAACGTCTGTTCCTTCTCCTTGCGCTCGTCCTTGAGCGTGATGGCCAGGCCTTTGTTCAGGAAGGCCAGCTCGCGCAGGCGCTGGGCCAGCACGTCGAAGCTGAACTCCAGGGTCTCGAAGATCTGCCCGTCCGGCTTGAACGTGACCATCGTGCCGCGGCGCTTGGTCTTGCCGGTGACCTTCAGGGGCGCGGTGGGCTTGCCCCGCTCGTAGCGCTGCTCGAAGGTCTGGCCGTCCTGCCAGATTTCCAGTTCCAGCCACTCGGAGAGGGCGTTCACGACCGAGATGCCGACCCCGTGGAGGCCGCCGGAGACCGTGTAGGCCCCTTGCTCGAACTTGCCGCCGGCGTGCAGCACGGTCAGGGCCACCTCGGCGGCGGACTTCTTCTGGGTGGGGTGCATGCCGGTCGGAATGCCGCGCCCGTTGTCCACGACCGTCACGCTCCCGTCGATGTGGATCGTGACCTCGATCGCCTCGCCGAACCCGGCCATGTGCTCGTCGACGCTGTTGTCCACCACCTCGTAGACGAGGTGATGCAGCCCGTCGGGGCCGGTGCTCCCGATGTACATGGCCGGGCGCTTGCGGACCGCGTCGAGCCCTTCCAGCACCTTGATCTGGTCGGCGCTGTAGCTGTCGGACTTCGCCTGGCTTGGTGCTTCCGTCTTTGCGTCTTTGGTGGCCATCCGCCTCCTAAGTTTGTCCGTCAGACTTTAATGGGCATCACCACGCAGGTGAAGCCCGCGTTGCCCGGCTCCCGGATCAGGCAGGGACTCAAGGGGTTGTCCATCTGCATGGAGACCGATTCGCCGTCCATGACGCCCAGCACGTCCAGCAGGTAGCGGGCGTTGAAGCCGGTCGTCAGCGTCTCGCCCTTGTACTGCGCCGGCAATTCCTCGGTCGCTTCGCCGAAGTCCGGGTTGCTGGAGAACAGCGTCATCTTGCCGGACGCGAGCGTGACCTTCACGGCGTTCGTCTTGTCCCGCGACAGGACCGCCACGCGCCGGAGCGCCCCTTCCAGTTCGACCCGGGCCACGCTGACTTTCTTGTCCTGGTCCTTCTCCTTGGGAATGACCTGCTGGTAGTTGGGATAATTCCCTTCCATCAGGCGGGAGGTGAGGAGCAGGCCGCTCTTGCGGAAGATCATGAGGTTCTTGGTGAAGCCGATCAGCGGCTCCCCGTCCCCCTCTTCCAGCAGGCGCCGCATCTCGAACGCCGCCTTCTTGGGGATGATCGCCTTGATCTCCTTCGGCGCCTCTTTCCCGCCCGCCGCCGGCAGGTCCTGCTCCGCGAGGGCCAGCCGGTGGCCGTCGGTGCCGACCAGCCGCAGGGTCGTCTTCTTGTCTCCCGCGAGGAGGGTGACCAGCAGCCCGTTCAGGATGTAGCGGGCGTCGTTGTCGCCCACCGCGAAGAGCGTCTTACGGATCAGCTCCAGCAGCCCCGCTCCCGTCAGCGGCGTGAGGCCTTCGCGCTCGATCGAGGGGAGGGCCGGGTAGTCGCCGCTGGGCAGCCCGACGATCTTGAACTGGCTCTTGCCGCACCGGATCGTCGCCCAGTTGTTCTCCCCCACGGCGAGCTCGACGTCGCCCTCCGGCAGCTCCTTGAGGATCTCGAACACCTTGCGGGCGGAGATCGTGACGGAGCCGGGCTCCTGGACCGCGGCCTTGTAGAGCCCCCGCATGCCGATCTCCAGGTCGGTGGCGGTGACGTCCACGCCCTCGGGCTTGGCCTCGAGCAGGATATTGGAGAGCTGGGGCATCGTGTTCCGCTTCTCCACCACGCCCTGCACCCTCTGGAGCGCGGTCAACAGTTCGTCGCGTGCGATTCGTAGCTTCATCGGGCGATCTCCCCTAGGCCCATTGCAATCTGGGAAGCAATGGGCACCCCGGCTCGTTGCGCTCGTTATCCCTTCGTGATCTGGTCCTTCAGGCTCTCCAAGGTGGCCTTGAGGGTGTTGTCCGCCTCGACGGCCTTCGCGATCTGTTTGCAGGCATGGATGATCGTCGTATGGTCCTTGCCGCCGAAGTGCCGGCCGATCTCGGGGAACGAGGCGTTGGTCATCTCCCGGCAGAGGTACATGGCGATCTGTCGGGGGTGGACCAGCGTCTTGCTCCGCCGCCGGCTCTTCAGGTCGGCGATCTTCACGTGGAAGCGCGTGGCGACGGCTTCCTCGATGTCGTCCATCGCGATGATCTTTTTCTTCTCCCCGATGATGTCCCGCAGGATGTTTTTGGCCATCTCCATCGTGATGGCCTGGCCGGTCAGCGAGGAGTAGGCGCCCAGCCGGACCAGGGAGCCTTCGAGCTCCCGGATGTTGCTCTTCATGTTCGTGGCCAGGAACTGCACCACCTCGTCGGGCAACCGCATGCCCTCGTCCTCGGATTTCTTCCGCAAGATCGCGATGCGCGTTTCCACGTCGGGCGGCTGCAGGTCCGCGATCAGGCCCCACTCGAACCGCGAGCGCAGGCGCTCCTCCATGTCCCCCATGTCCTTCGGGAAGCGGTCGCTCGAGAGGACGATCTGCTTGTGGGCTTCGTAGAGCGCGTTGAAAGTGTGGAAGAACTCTTCCTGGGTCCGCTCCTTGCCCGCCAGGAACTGTACGTCGTCGACCAGCAGCATGTCGATGTTGCGGTATTTTTTCCTCAGCTCGATCATCTTGTCGTAGCGGATGGAGTTGATCACCTCGTTCGTGAACTGTTCGGTGGTAACGTAGGCGATCCTCATGTCCGACTGCTCCGCCACCTGGTTCCCGATGGCGTTCAGCAGGTGGGTCTTCCCCAGCCCGACCCCGCCGTAAATGAAGAGGGGGTTGTAGGCCTCGGCCGGGCGATCCGCCACGGCCCGGCAGGCCGCGTGGGCGAATTGATTGCTGGCCCCGACGACGAAGCTCTTGAAGGTGTACTTGGGGTTCAGCGACGGGGTTCGCCGTGAACGTCCGGCCTGCTGGCCCCGGCTCGTCGGCCCCGGAACCTGTCCGATCGGCGAGGCCGGCGGCAGCGGCTTGGCGACCGGCTGTTCGCTCGTCACAAAGGCGACCTCAAGCTTTTCGTCTCCCCGGACGGCAGCCATGGCTTCTGCAATCAATCCCGGGTGGTTCTTATCCAGCCATTCCCCGAAGAACTTATTCGGGACTTCAACCTTCACACAAGAACCGTCAACTCCCTGAAGGGCAATGGGGACAAACCACGTGTCGAAAACCTGTTTGGAAACCTTGGCTTCGATGTAGGCCAGCGCGTTTTTCCAAACGGTTTCCATACCCATGACCGAAAACCTCCAGTTATTCACAACCTTATTAACACCTGTGGATAAAGAGCCCCTATATTCGATAACTTCCGAGCTCTTACGGTCTCTTCCTGTGGTCAACTGGATTGGATTCAGAAGCAGCAACGGCTGCCTCCCCCGATCACCCCGCTACAGTTCACAGGTTACATCCACCTCCTCCACCAGCCACTCGACCGTCATTCATCCACCACCGATGTTGACGGGCACGTCATTCTCCCTCAAAAACAACAAGCTCGAAAGAAACCACAGATTGCACAGCCGCTCTTATTCCTACTACGACTCCGGTATTTTTCTTTCCAGTGACGCACAAGAGTCTTAGGAGCGTCCTGTCTTCAGAGAGCCACCACGGAATCGGCATCGAAAATCATGCGCAACATGCCCTCGTACGACACGATCGGAACAGACGGCGTGATTTTTCTGGAAGCCGCGTCGTCCGCCAGCGCATACACGGAGTCAGCCGGAACCTGAGAAAGTGAGACCGCATCCTGCAGCAGGATGGCTGAGGTCACCAGGTCCGGTGAAGAGCCTCGGTCGAGCAAGCTTTGCGGTCCCTGCGAGGGATCCTTGGTGACCAGGTAGAGGACTTTTCTCACAGGCGCGTTCCTCAGAATACGAGCGAACGATCGGATGCCGCTACCAGAGCGGTGATCTCCGAGGGAGAAGCCTCGGTCACCTTGAAACCGGGATCGAACGAGAACGACGATCCCGCGCCGGTCGGTACGACGAACGGAATGTCTAGTTGCTGAAAGGACGGGAGATATTTTTCCAGGACGTCGCCGTCCACGATGTCTTCCGCGTCCTCTTCGAGAAGATGAGGGGCACGCCCGAGCAACACGACCGTCAAAGGATTCCCTCCGGTGCTGAGCCCCAAGGCAATCCGAAGCGCTTCAACGGCACGGGGTGTCTTCAGGGGGTCCTCACGGATCACGACAACAACGCTCGGGGACATGACTCTCCCGTGAGACGCGGGCTAGTTGAACGCGACAAACCGATCGCACCCGTTGATCATGTTCGAGAGAACCACCAGACCGCAGAGCGTGGCGTCCTTGCCGATGTCCCGGGTGGACACGCCATGCTGCTGGCAGCCATAGGCACAGACGAAAAATTTCGCTCCCGAAGAAGAAAGCCCAAGAAGACGATGATCGCGGAGGTTCAGCACGCCCTCGTCAATCAAGTAGAGGTAGACGTCCACGCCGGATCGAAGAGCCTCCTCGCAGAGGCGCGCCGTGGTCGTGACGTTGGGATGAGATGGGGGTGTGGATAAGAGCACGCCGAGCTTCTTTTTTTCCATGGAAATCCACAGGGACATCTCAACAAAAAAACAAATAATAATCAACGACTTATGGAAATATAAAACGATGACACAATCTACTATTTTTGGGGGGGAAAGTCAACCGGAAAATACAGGAAAAATCAGGGGAGCGAAAGGCGGGAAGCCAAGCTCAGAGCGGCGCTCGAAAGAGGCAATTCCTGCTGCTCCTTGGTGCTCATATCCCGAAGAACAAGCATCCCTTTTTCCGCTTCGTCGTCCCCGATGATGAGGGTCAATGAGGCCCCCAGCCGATCGGCCTGCTTGAGGTGAGCCTTGAGCGTGGCGGCTCGGAAGTCAGTGTTGGCTCGAACCCCTGAGAGTCGGAGTTCAAGAAGGATACGCATCCCCAGAGGGGTTCCTTTCTGACCGAAGCCCGCCACGTAAACCATCTTCGGCTGGCTCGGAACCACGGAATCCGGTAGCATGAGGGCCACGCGCTCAAGCCCGACTGCAAACCCGATGGCCGGCGTCTTGGGCCCGCCTAGGGCTTCGACGAGGCCGTCATAACGACCACCGGCTCCCACGGCGTTCTGAGCGCCGAGGTGTTGGGAGGTGACCTCGAAGGTCGTGAGGGTATAGTAATCCAGCCCTCGCACCAGCCTGGGGTTCAGCAGGTAGGGGATCCCCAGCTCTCTGAGCCCGCCGAGCACCTCTTCGAAGTGTCGAAGAGAGTCGGGGGACAGATGGTCGGTCAGCTTGGGCGCATCCTCCGTCGCGGCTTTGCAGGTGGGAACCTTGCAATCCAGCACGCGCAGCGGGTTGGTCCCCATCCGGCGCCGGCAGTTCTGGCAAAGCTGTTCTTCGCGCTGCTTCAGGAAATCCAGCAAGACGGCCTTATAGACAGGCCTGTCGGCCGCATCCCCGAGGCTGTTGATTTCGAGGGTCAGACCGGGAAGGCGCAGCTCGGAGAGGAAGCGCCAGAGGAGCGATACCGCTTCCACGTCGGCTAAGGGACTCGCGCTGCCGAACGACTCGACCCCGAACTGGTGAAACTGGCGGAGGCGCCCGGCCTGTGGTCGCTCATGGCGAAACATGGGGCCGAGGTAAAAGAACTTCTGAGGGGTGGCGGAGGCGCCCAGATTGTGTTCGATGTAGGCGCGAGCCACGCCGGCGGTGGCTTCGGGCCTCAGCGTGAGGGAGGAGCCGTCCCGATCCTGGAAAGTGTACATTTCCTTTTCCACGATGTCGGTGCTGGCCCCGATGCTGCGCGCAAAGAGCTCCGTGACTTCGAAAATGGGGACGCGGATTTCCTGGTACCCGTAGAGAGACGAAAGGCGCCGGGCCGCCCCCTCGATCGCCTGCCAACGAGGGGCCTCCGCCGGAAGAATGTCTTTCACGCCCTTGATGCCGCGAATCATGAGCCTGAACCAGGACCCCTCACTTTTTACTCGTTGATCGGCACTATAGCCGCGGGTCCCAGGCAAGTCAACGAGCCCCCAATTCCTCTCTGCTTGCGAAGACTTTCGCCCGGTTGTATAGTGCGGCGCACATCCGGAAACGCAGAACGATGGTAATTCATACTCCAGCGTCGGGGAAGGAATGACGACCGACGGTCCGGCCCGACGGGTGATCGCGGTGGCCCCGCTGCCGCCGGAGAAGTCGGCCTACGCGCTGGCCCGGTACAGCCGCTCCGCCGACTCGATCGAAGACAGCCTCCGGTGGGTCCATGCCCATTCCTCCGAGAAATTCTGGGAGCAGTTTTATTTCGCCTACGGCCATGCCTCCATCGCCGACCTGGGCCACGTCATCATCTGCTTCGAACAGATCTCCGAGCTGGCGGCGATCCGGCTGGAGGACGAACCCCTCTGGGACGGGCAGGCCAAGTCCAGCCGTTATCAGAACTTCGGCCCGAGCGGCTGTGTGGTCCCCGATCCCATCCGCGGGACCGAGACGGAAGGGACCTACCGCGGCATCATCGGCAGCCTCTTCAACTGCTATTCGCTGCTCCATGATCCTCTGAAGCGGTTCCTGTCCGAGCGGACGCCGCGTCCGGAGAGCATGAAACCGGGCGACTACGACCGGACGATCGCGGCCCGGGCCTTCGACGTGACGCGCTACCTGCTGCCGCTGGCCGCCCGCACGAACGTGGGGCAGGTGGTGAGCATCCGCACGCTGGAGAAACAGATCACCCGGCTGCTGTCCTCGCAGATATTGGAACTGCGCGTGATCGGGGAGGAGCTGATGGAGGCTTGTCAGCGCCCGCCGATGAACGTCTGGGGAGAGCTCTCCGGCCAGCAGGCCGGCTCGGCCGAGCCCCTGGCCCCCACGCTGGCCCGCCATGCCAAGCCCAGCCCCTACCAGCAGGAAGTCTACACGGACCTGGCGAAACATGCGAAGGAAGTACTGAAGGGGACGGGCCTGGAGCAACCCTCCGCTCGGACGAGCGTCGAGAGCGTGGACCTGATCGAGCCCCATCATCCGCTGGACGAGATCGCCGCGACCCTCCTCTACCGCGTCTCCCAGGCCCCGTACCGGGACATCCTGGCGATCGTGAAGGACTGGACCGAGAAGCACAAGCAGGAGACGATCGAGGTGGCGCTCAGGAAGCGGGGCCCCTACGACGAGCTGATCAAGGAGTTCCGGAGCGGCTACGCGTTTCTGTTCGACGTCCTCATGGACATCGGCGGCTGGCGGGATATGCACCGGCATCGGCGCTGCCAGCAGGTCCAACAGAACTTCACCACCCTGCATGGCTACGATGTCCCACCGGCTCTGACCGACGCTGGGCTGGAATCCGATTACCGGGCGGCGATGGACGCGGTGAAGCAGGACATCGAGCGGTTGCGCAAAGGCAGCCAGGAGGCGGCGCTCTATGCGATCCCCTTCGGCTTCAAGGTCAGGTGTCTGTTCAAAATGGACTACGCCGAAGCGGAATATATTTCCCGGCTCCGGTCCGGTGTGAAGGGCCACTGGTCCTACCGCACGGTGGCCTGGCTCATGAAGCAGAAGCTCGCCGAACGCCACCCCTTCCTGGCCGACCAGATCCAGGCGACGCCGCCGAATGAAGAAGATACCCTCACACGGTGACGGTTGCTGAAGCAGGCCCGTTTCATGGGACCGCGACCGAGCAGGCTGAAAGGTGTAGAAGAGCAAACTGCAGGGCACGCATAGTCTCTTGCCAAACCGCGCATCGGATCATTTCAAATGACGGCTCTGACAAAGGGAAACCGTTCGCCAGGCTGGACCGCTGCCTCTACGGTCCATACCGATTCAACGCTCCATCAAATTGCGCCATACATTGGGCGCATGAAAACGGCCATGGCTCGATCCCTGATCAGAGAGTTTACGCGTCCTGCTGACTTGGTTGCGGATCCTTTTTGCGGAAGCGGTGTCGTTGCGCTAGAAGCGGCAGCAAGTGGGCGGCGTATTGTTGCTGGGGATTGGAATCCTTATGCAGTGGTCTTGGCGAAAGCGAAGCTGTTTCCTCCCGCCAACTTCACCGAAGCTATCATGCGATTCGAAGAGACTTGGGCATTATCCCGTCGCCTTGTTAGTCGGCAGGATCTTCGATCGGTTCCTAAGTGGGTTCGATCCTTCTTCCATCCCGAGACGCTGCGGAGCGCATTGGCTTTCCGAGATGCATGCGCTTATCGGTGCGAGCAATTCCTTTTGGCTTGCTTGTTAGGAATCTTGCATCATCAGCGTCCAGGATTTCTCTCATACCCAAGTAGCCACTTGGTGCCCTACCTTCGAGACCGTAAGTTTCCTCGCTCTGTTTTTCCAGAGCTTTATGCGGAACGAGATGTTAGGTCGCGCATGCTCGCCAAGATTGTCAGGACATACAGGCGTTTCCCGGAGGCGCCGTTTCTAAAGCCGAGGATAACTTTTACGGATGCTCGAAGATTTCCTGTAGTTCATGGAATTCAGGCAGTCATTACGAGCCCGCCGTACATGAACGAGTTGGATTACGTGCGGGACAATCGGTTGCGGCTGTGGTTCATAGATAGAGCCCTACCCACAAATCTAGAACTGCAGACGCATAGCAAGAAAGCCGCTTTTGCTGCACTGATGACTGATGTGTGTAGTCGATTAGCAGGAATGATTCGCCGAAGAGGCGTATTTGTCATCGTCCTTGGCAATGCTACCCGAGGAGGAAGGTCTACCAATACAGCAAAGATCGCGAAACGAATTTTTTCTTCTGTCGAGAAGTTAAAGGATTTTCGGTTGATCGCTGAGTATAAGGACAAGATACCTGATATCCGGAGAACTCGGCGGGAATGCCAAGGGACTAAAACAGAAACAATCTTGGTGTATCGACACACCTGAACCATGTCACAAAAGAAACGGGCAACAAG
>CAZKHY010000114.1:0-11198 GCA_964552455.1 uncultured Nitrospira sp. | reverse complement strand
CGTGTGGAGTTCCTGCCGGCGTCATCGGCATAGTGGTGCTGGTATTGGCAATGACAGGTTGCGCCGGCACATCGGACCAGGTTTTGCCGACGGAACTCAAGAGCCGCGTTGTTTCGGCTACCGGGACCGTCGACGATCACATGGCGGCTGCAAAGATCTATGAGCATCATGCCCAGCGGCTGCTTGACGAGGCAACTCAGTTTGAGCAGCAGGCGAGCACGCTGGCAGATACGGTTCAGGCGGATCCCACGGGAGTTCGCCCTGACCGACTGATACAGGTGGATCCCACTGGGGTTCGCCGCGATCGGCTGATGATGGCGGCCCAGGAACGTCGGGCCCAGGCTGCTGAAATGCACCGGCTGTACGCTATGCATTATCTCAAGGCAACCACAACCAGCATGACGGCCAAACAAGAGCAACGGCAATAGCCACATACGCTCAATCCGGAACAAGCAAGCGCTCTCGGTTGACCAGGCTCGTAGACGATCCAGATCCAGGCACGATCAGCCAACGGGGCAGGGTACCCTCCGGACGTCCGCCCGGTGTATCCATCCGAATGTGCCCGCGCTGACCTCGAAACGGAAGTGTACGGAATCGACCGACTCGTTCACAGCAATGACTGCGCTAGGATGAAGCACCTGTATGATTTCCCCCCCGATTGGCTGTGAGCGGATGGCGGCGGACTCATATGTGGGCTTTAGACAGACCAGAGGAACAGCGGCGATCGGCTTCATCCCCTGACCGTCCGTGGATTGATCAGCCGGCGAAGACGGATTGGCCGAGTGACCGGCTGGCGGGTCGAAGAGAGCAGGCATCAGCGTTTCGACAGGAGGAGGTTGGTCGAATCTGAGTGACGAGCTCTCTTGCCATATGGTGACAAGCGTCGCTCCTGGAGCAAACTCGACAAATGCCCTCGCCAGTCCCGCCAGACGGGTTGATTCGGTGCTCGGTTGGCTCCCCTGAGACGGAACAGCACCGCGGTCGTCCGAAACAGTTTCAATGCCGACGAACCCCACCCGATAGCCGCGTTGGTAGAGATACACGCATCCGGCATAGGTGCCGAAGCCTGAGCGGTCCTTGCCGATTTCAAACTCGCGAATGATCGCGAGACTGCCCGGGCATTCCACATGAGGGATATCCACAACGCCCAGTTGATCCAGGAGCATCAATCGGTGCTCCACTTCGAAATCTGGAGGGGCGACCGGCAGGTATAACGGGACCGATCCTTCGATCACTGAGGGTGAGATGTGCAGTGTTTGAACGAAGGCAGCCTCGACTGCATGGATCACTGTACTGGAATCAAGCGTATCGGAGAGGTCATATGAACGGATCATTGATTGCACGGTCACAGTGCTCGTTCTTGGCCAGGAAAGTACAGCACAACCGGTGATCGCTTCTCCAAAGGAAAAGAGAACGATGAGATGGCACCAAAGCAATCGCCTGCAACAAGCGAACACGATTATCATCCGAACTCCGCGCTCGGACTGCCGGCGTTTTCCCGGTTCCCGCCGAATCCGTACAGAGCACTAACTTTCTCCCAGCAGTTCGTGCAGATGCCGTGTGAGACCGCCTCGGGCTCCGTGTACGGAGGTTTCTCCCCATACACGGAGCTGCACCACGCGCAGACCAGAATCATGCGAGCCCTCCTATTCCCTTCCGAACGATTATGGCCGTGCCGCTCTCGTCCAACCGGTGCGCTGCTTGAACGCGTAGCGCATGTGGATCGCAGAGATAGTCGACCCGGAGGCCAACCCTCCCACAGGGCAATAGCCTGTGCATTGCGTATAGTGTTGCATTCTGTCCGTC
This sequence comes from uncultured Nitrospira sp., assembly GCA_964552455.1. GTDB lineage: Bacteria > Nitrospirota > Nitrospiria > Nitrospirales > Nitrospiraceae > VGXG01. The sequence continues at coordinate 9,392 of CAZKHY010000114.1, read as the reverse complement.
CCGCACGAGCGTACACATTGGGTGCAGCCTCAGGACCACTGTGCCCCCTTTGGACGGGCGATGCCCCGACACATCCGACCGACTTGCCAAACCACTTCGGGACTTCCGGCATGCAAGGGATAGCCGTCACTCATTGGAAGACATCATCCAGAGCGCGGAAACAAGGAGGACCACGAAAATGATCATGCCTAAGACGGCCATCGCTTCCCATGTCCTCGTCACGATAGTAAATAGGGTTGTCTCACGCATCCCAACGCAATCCCGATCGAGAGAAGACCGCACTCGACCTGAACATGGCATTCGGCCAGGCCGTCGACCTTGCTCGCATGCTGCCTAGCTCCGACGGGCTAAGCTTCGCCCACCACCGCCTTTCTCTTGCCAGGATAAGCCGATGCGCACAGAAGCTCACGAGAAATGGATAGAACGCTGCACCCTTCTCTGCGTCGTAGCCCAAGGTGCTACTCCTTGTGTTTGCAGAAACTGCGCTCATACGCGAGGATGGTCCAGGCCTCTTCTTCGTTGATCGTGGTGCCGATGAGCGGGACCATGTCGGTGCCAGCGCTTCCGTTCTTGATCACCCAGAACAATTCACCATCCGACCGCATCTTGTGGAACTCACAGTTAGTGAAGTTTCGGGGGGATGGACTGAGCATCATCCCAGCCGGGCCATCGCCTTGCCCGCTTTGTCCATGACAATTGACACAGGTGCCCTTTCCTTCGAACAATTTCTTTCCGGCAGCGACAAGCTCAGGCGGAGCGGTGCGAGTGTCTCCATATGCGGGCTTCAGTTTCTTGGTTTCCTCCATCTGTGCGGCAGGAACCCGTGGTTTCAGCGGATCTCGTTCCGCCCCTTGTGCCGCGATTCCCATGGCGAGAATCATGACGCCCGCAAAACCCAGAAGCTTGAGATACTTCATAGCTCCCTCCTTTTCATTTTGATTCGTGTGGAGTGGCCGCCGCCGGCAACGAAACCGAGAGAGGGATCGAGACGCTGATGGCGCCCGCCATGTCCCCTTCGTGCGCCCCTTCTTTGGGATAACCGGAAATATCCAATAACCCAGCAGGAGTCCCATGGCATTCGAGACAATGCTTCTCGTAGTACAGCGGGACCAGCATTCGAAACGTTTTTCCTGTCACATCCGCGTCAATGATTTCTGTGTGCGGTTCTGCGCGCCCAGGGATGGTCATCAAATGACTGAGCACGGCTGCCTCGTAAGAATCCGGGGTGTTCTTCGGATTCCGCGGTTGCAACGCGACCTGCTTGAGCCTGACCGGAGCCCGGACTGAAAAGCGGGCGGCGGCAAGCCGAGCAAAACTGGCAGGAATGAAATTCTTGTACCCGATGCCTCGTTGGTTGATCACGATTTGAGCAGACGCCACCACCTCTTTGCTGGCCTGCATCAGCATCGGCAGCAGCGCTCGCGCCAGCGAGGGCACGCGTGCCTCATCCAATCGTCGGAGGTCCACACCAGTTCGCACTCGCATTTCCTCGACCACTTGTGCTTCGAATGCCTCAGGCGTGAAGCCTTTGACACCTAGATGGCGATCATTAATCAGCGGCTGGTTTCGATCCACCACAACTCGTCCCGCGTCCAAAAACATCGCCAAGAGATACCCGCTTTCCTCCACATCCATCGTTCCATGGCCGGCTGAGGCTTTTGTCTCCTGAGGCAAACCCAGGGACAACGTTGCTCCCGTCAGTCCTGCAACCGCAGTGATAATCAGCGCGTAGAAGGTCGGTTTCATTGACGATCCGAACCCTCCGAGTGACCGTTCATGATGGAGCAGCGTATCTGCACCGTCCTTGATAGTAGTGTTCGACCATCTCTTCGATCTTGAAGGGAAAGCCCTCGGCTTCTGCCCTCCGTGCATATGCGTAGCTGTCCTGCAGCCAGCGCTTCTGCAAGTCAGCAAGCTGGCCCGATTCTTCCATTTCAAACAGCAGATCGTTTACGAGCCACCGGAGCCGATAGCTTTCTTCGTCCATGACGATGGTATAGTGTTCGCGCATCAGGATCAGCGGCTTCCCCGCTTCCGTCATGACGAGTTGCCAGTCCTTCCGCGACCGTGTGACCAGAAACTCCAGGATCGGCAATCCCCCCAAAATGACGTCGATCCGAAGATCGGTCGCCTCGAAGGCAGCCGGCAGTGAATCGCAGAGGACAAGACGGCTGCTCGGCAGGTTCGCCTCCGCATACCAGTGGAAGCTCGTACCCTCCTGCACCGCCACTGTCAGTCCCGCAAGCGCCGCCTTGCCAGCGGACTTCAGCGGCGCCTCCGCTGTTATCTTCTGATTGCGGAGATTCGCGCGCACGCGCTCGATCACTTCCGAATGCCGCGTGATCGCGGTAACCCCCGCGTTGAAGAAATACGGGAGCGAATAGGCGACGCCAGCCGTGCGGGGTGAGGGCACATTGCCGCCAACGGCTGAGGCAAAGAGGTCCACATGCCCCTCGTTGAGATATACGAACAGATCCCGTGATCGAACGAGGTGGATGATCGGAACGACCGATCGCCCACAATGCTGCGAGAGAGCAGCACCGACGGTCTGGATCAACTGGACATCCAAGCCGGTCACGCGGGCTCCCTCATCGGTCCAAATAGCCGGAAAGACGAACGGTTGACGCGGTTCGACTTCCAACCCGACGTGCACCTTTCCGCGTTTGCAGATGGCATCGAGTTCATGGGGGAGAGGAGGATGGCCCACCATGTGGGCCAGGTCGATCACCAACCCGCAGCCCTGGAGCGCAAGTCCCAGCAACAGGGTACAGAAAGTGGCTCTGCCTGCCCTCGTTCTCACGCTCGTCCGCCGTTTTCCCTGAGCCATCGGTCGCAACGATCATGCACTCCCGCCGTCTCCCCGCTTAAAAAACGATCCCCGTGGTCAGCAGCCATTGCGAGCCTTCGGGGGAGTCATTGCGGAAACTTCCGCCGAACCGATCGTATTCGACCCCTATATCGAGTGAAAGACCGACCCCGACCGGGAATCGCACTCCAAGCTGCCCTCCGTACCAATACCCGGTATTCGCATGGCCGATCGGGAGGATGGGGCCGCCCAGCGCACCTACGTAGGGAACCACCCGGTCCTCCAAGGGACCGAAGAGGAGGTGCCGGAGAAGCCGACTGATCGGTCTGTCCTTCGGAAAATCGAGAAGATCAAGGAAGTTGTTCCAACGGGCGTTGACGAGCAGAACATGGTCATGAAATGCCACGGATTCGCTGCGGAGGTTAAAGTATCGGTACAGACCGCGCACTTCCAGATCACCATAGCGGAGCGCGGTGAGCCCACCTTGAACGGAAACGAGATGTGAGGTCTGCGGCTGCAATACCGAGTGGACAACCAGGTCCAAGCTGAAGGGCGCAATCGGGAACAACTCAAGAATGGGGTCCTCTGCCAGGGCAGCGGGTGATGCCAGAAAAATGATCAGCAGCAGGGTGAGGCTGCCGGCTCCAAACAAGCAGAGCGCAACCTGGACCGGTTGATGCCCTTCGAAAGTCTTTCGCCTCAACCTGCGCGAGTTGCGCGAGACAATCACAAAACCACCAGGCTCCACAGGCAACCATGGCCGGCGCACCCATCGTGTTTCATACTCCCACATTCCTCAGGGGAGGAAGGGGCGCCTGCTCGCCTGGCCATAGGGAAGGGCACACTTCCCTGTCTCTGCCTCTTCTAGAAAGCAGGAGGGGCTCTCTAGAATTGTCGGCCAGGGGACGGCGAAATATAGAATCCCTCCTCCCCTGAAGCTCATTCCTGTATGCTCATCGAGGCTCTCCCTCGAAGTTGCACAGACCGACTCGGAGTCGGAGCTATAGTCCGGGCAGCCTCCTGCCGCGGGACGCCAGAAACTCTAAAGCTCCGTCGATGACCGCCTGCAGCTTCCAAGGATCGCCGCTCTTGATCACAAAATCATACGCACCCTCCTTCATGGCCTCGACGGCTTCTTGGGGGGTGCTATAGGCGGTCATCATGATCACCAAAGCGCGAGGAGCCCTCTGACGGAGCAGCCTGAGAGCCTCGATCCCGTTCATGCCTGGCAACTTCAGATCGAGCAGGACGAGATCCGGAACGTCCTGCGCCAGCCCGTCCGCCAGTGATTCGCCGGAATCGAAGGTCCGGACCCGATGGTGTTGCCGAGCCAGCCATTTTGAGAAGGTCGCACGAATGACCTCATCGTCATCCACCACAAAAATAGAAGCCGACGCAGGCAAGAACCCTCCCATGAGCACGATAGTTCCGCTTCCCTTTTTCTCTTTCACGGCAGAATTTTCAGCGCACTCCGCGCTGCTCAAGACCATCCTTGAGGGGAGCCATCCCGACATCCCCAATTGCCGGCCGTGAGCAACGACATTTCGGAAAGCCAAAAACAACTGTTATTGACACACGAGGAAATTGTGCACACTGCCTGGTCGGTTGCCATCTTCTTCATTAGCCGCTTCGCCAGCATCATGCCCCAGCCAGCGTTTAGATCCGCCACCTTTTAGTCCACAAAAATGAATCCGCTAACTCGGATATCCTTGTGCTTGGGGCAGAAGAACTGATACCGAGCCCCAAGGTTCCTCTCACCTTCTAACCCAACCGGTGCAACCCGAATCTTCTTCGTCTCGCCAGCCTTGATCTGAACCCGAATCGGCGCCATGATGGTTTCTCCCGCCGGTCCCGCCATGTGTGGTGGTACCTTATGCGGGTCCAGCCCCAAGGCATGTGCCATCTCCTCTGCAGACAAAAACATGAAGAGCCCCGCAACCGCGAACTCATGGTCGACGCCGGTTGGATTTCCGAGCACAAAGTACAGCGGTTCTTTGAGATCTCCCTTCTGGTCAATGATCACTGCGGTCGGGAGCCAGATTTCTGTTTCTCCTATTTCTACTGCTCCCTTCCCTTTAGCCAGTTCCGAGGCAACAAACCTGAATTCCTTCGCCTCGGCTTCTCCGGTCAGCCCGACAAGAAAAGCGCAAAGGGCAAGTGCCTTGAGGAATGGATATAGTCGCTGAATCATCATCGCCTACCTCCTGCCATTGTCATCGTCATCGGAGCGACTGTCATGCGCCGTTCAGCCGTGCGCTTCATGAAACTCCCGCCAACCCTTCGCCTTTGGCATCCTATCGGTGGCTCAAGAATCGCACATAGGCAAGCACGTCCCTCATCTCCTGCTTGGACAACCACTTTTTAAAACTCCGCATCGCGGTCCCAGGCCGCCCCTCCTGGATAGTCTTGAGCAGTTCCGCATCCGATTTCGTTCGGCTCATCGGGGCGGAGAAGTTGGCGGCAGGAGGGATGAGCAGCGGGCCCATGGACCCCAACCCTTTGCCTTCCGCCCCGTGACAGCTCACGCAATGTCTTTCATAGATCACCCTTCCCTTGAGGGGATCACCCGCGAGCTTTTCGATCGTTTTTTCCTCAATGGAGGTCACTGCTCTTGTCGCGCTATCCACGTTCACGATGAAATGGCGATCATCCGGGGTGATGATTTCCACCGCCCAGATCAGCTTGCTCTCCTTTTCAATCAGGTCGACTTCGTGCGCCCGCCCCGGCACGTTGTCCAACGCGGTCCGAATCGCTTGCACAATTGAAACCTTTGGTTCGGCCTCCTTCGCCAGTTCCTCCTTTTCCTGGGCAAGAGGTTTCGCTTGTTGGGGTTCTTGCGAGTACCCCACCCTCGGCATGCCAAGAGCCAGGACAGTCCCGATCACCAGCGCTGTTCCCATCAGCTCTCCTCTCATGTTTCTCTCTCCTTTTCCTCGAGCGGCAGCACCCCGTCACCCTGCCTCGTGGTAGCCGATGAAGCTTCAGAAGGCGAAATCCAAGCCAACCAGCGTGGTTTGCCCATACAGATTTCCTCCGCCTAGGCCAACACCCGTGTCCTTGTATCGATTGTATTCCACGTGCAGGGCCACATCGGTCCGTGCGGATTGGTGGATATAGTACCGCGCCATCCAGGTGTGGGAATCCACGTCGTTGAAGGTCCGGGCCACGGTACTCAACCCCTGGCGTTCATTCCGAATAATGTCGTACCGGTAGATGAACAGCCAACCGGGCGACCCCAAGAGCGGAAGCTGGTTGGGGTACCAATCCAGCTCTGCAAAACCGCCATTCCACGCGGCATTCTGCGCATTCGCTGCGAGCAGGGGATTTTGTGTGGCTATCAAGTTGCTGCTGTCGACTGCGTGCATAAAGGCCCCGAACAGGTTCCACTGGCCGTCGAACGTGAGGCTGACATCCGCTCCGACCCGGGTAAAAGCTGCCCCCTGGGTCGCGGTACCAGGGAAGTTGGCACAGCCGGTAGCAGTGGGTAACGCACCCCCGCCGATCGACGACGGACAGAGCGTGGGGGCGTTCCCGGCCGCCGCGAAGATGCCGATCCGCTGACCGGTCACAATGCCATAGCCTCCGAACGACTGGGTGGCATGCCCGTAGAAATACATGCTGCGCCCGAGCCCGCCATTGCCCGCTCCGTCAGTAAACGAGCCGCCATTGGTTGTGTACACACCCGCCGAGTAGCGGAAATAGCCCCCGGTCGGATCGGTCTTGGCGATCCCGGTCAGTTCGGCTCCCGGCTGGTTGTCGCCGATCCCAAACGGATTGGCGTTACCATAGGTGCTCGTATTGAACTTAGAGGCATCTAACGTCATAAAAAACGGAGTTCCCGGCGAGTAATGGTACATTGCAAGGATGGAGTTGAGCGTCGGGCTCCGCTTCTCGCTGAACGGGACATCCAACTCGAACTTGCCGACCTTCAGGTTCAGCCAGTAGGTGTTATTCGCACCGCCCAAGAACCGTTCGAGATTCATCAGGCGCACGAAGGCGGATTCCAGGTTGTTATCCGCCAGGCCCGAGCCGGTCCCGAAGCCCGCTTCCTTCAAGCCCGGGGTGTACACAATGCCGAACGCGATATTCCGGTGCAGAGTGCCGAAGCTCAAGATATCCAGGCCGGTGAAGCCGAACCCATTGGTGGCTAACGATTGCCCGTCCACCCGGAGGTTGGCCGCTTGATAGCCCACCGTGGTCCGGAAGGAGACTGGCCAATACCCATTCGTGATGCCCTCATAGGTGGGCAGATCGTTATCCGTCCCCAGTTGATACCCTTGATCACGGAAGAGGTTGCCGAAATCGTTCAATTTCGGGAACCCCGGCACATGGCAGACATTGCAGGAGAAGTTATACTTGCGGGCAAAGGCCGGGATGGCCTGAGCCTCTCTCACGCTGGCGAGTTCAACACTGATCCCCGCAATCAAAAGCAGTACGGTTCCGATGACCCCGAACTTCCTCCACCGTGCGTTGGTCGTCATGCAGATACCCCCTTGTCTACGCTGACATCTACCGATCGGGCCGAATCCTGCTTCCGATTTCCTGAACATCCCCCGTCGTCTCCACCCTTCTGTCGCTGTTCGGCTGTTCATCGGAAGTTAGCCGATCAGCAACGCGCAATTAACCGGCTTGTAACGATCTGATGAGCAAAGCTCAGGCCTGAAGAAGGAACGGGCGCATTCCCCTGCAGCCGTTTCCATTCTCCTTGACAACGCAAGGGATTTGGCCGCAAGAGCCAGCCAGAGAGGAAAGTAAGGAGCGGTTCGACAATTGCAAAAGATGCAAAGGCAAAAAGCTTGGCATGCAAAATCTGCAAACTTCAAAACAACGCCCAGCAGTCAAAGTGAAAAAGGGAATTCGCGGACGGAGGAGCCCGCTGAACGGTCAGCGGGGGATGAGTCGTGGCCTAGTAATTCAACGTAGCGAAAGGTCCTCGATTGTGAAGGCGGAGCGAGGGGAACAAGGTCAGGCGACTCCTATGCGCGCAGTTCCACAAAGCGGCTCATACGGTCGGCGAGATGCAGGATCACTTTGTCTGATCGAAGAGGTGCGGTGTATCCACGGCGCGGGGAGCAATGAAGAGATCATCGAGTGAGACGTGGCGATGCAGGCTCAGGAAGACACGGAAGGACGCACGGTGGGTATCTATCCCCGCGTGTGCGCTTTCGACCGATGAAACCAGGGCGCAGCTGCCGGCTCGCGCGCGACGGTATCGCTTCGCTACTGAACCTGGTAACGAGCCAATTTGTTGTACAGCGTCCTCAGACTGATGCCCAAGAGCTCCGCGGCACGGACCTTGTTCCCCTCGGTTTGTTTCAGAGCCTGGAGGATCAGGTATTCTTCCGCGCTTTCCAGTGTGGTGGTTACCGGAAGGGAGAACACAGTCGTGCTCCGATTGCCCTGGCCCTTCACCAATTCCATCGGCAGGTGCGAAGTCTGAATGATCGGTCCTTCGCAGAGTAGGGCCGCCCGTTCGATCACATTTCTGAGCTCTCGGATGTTCCCGGGCCAGTCGTGCGCAGTCAGCACCTTCATGACCGGCTCGGCCACCATTTTTACGCCCTTCCCATACCGGGCCGTGTATTCCTCCAAAAATGCACTGACCAAGAGCGGAATATCCTCCCGCCTGTCCCGCAGCGGCGGCAGGTGGATCTGCAACACGTTGAGACGATAATATAGGTCTTCCCGGAAACGATGCTCCTTCACCTCCCTGAGCAAATCCACATTCGCAGAAGCAATGACCCGGACATCCACGGTGGCTGTGCGGGTGGCACCGACTCGGCGGACCTCTTTTTCCTGGAGGAACCGCAAGAGCTTGGCTTGGAGGTGTATGTGCAGTTCGCTGATCTCATCTAGGAAGAGCACCCCGCCGCGGGCTTCTTCGAACAGGCCGGCCTTGTCGGACGTAGCGCCGGTAAACGCCCCCCTGGTATGCCCGAACAATTCCGACTCCAGCATGGCGTCGGGGATCGCCGCGCAATTGAGTGGGATCAAAGGCCGGGCTCTGCGCGCACTGTTAAAGTGAATGGCCCGTGCGACCAGTTCTTTGCCGGTCCCGCTCTCTCCGGTAATCAGGCACGTGCTGTCCGCCCCGGCCATCGTGTGAATGGACTTGTAGACTTCCCGCATCGCAGTCGAAGCCCCGATTAGTTTGCCGCCGGTTCCGGACCAGGCAAGTTGAGAGCGTAGCGCGGCCATCTCTTTGATCATCCGACCCTTCTCCTCGGCTTTCTCGATTAACATCCCGAGGCGCTGGCGGTCTGCTGGCTTCACCAGGTAATCATAGGCGCCATTCTTTGTGGCAAAGACGGCTGTATCCACAGAAGCATAGGCGGTCAGGACAATGACTTCTGCCTCAGGGCAGGTTCCTTTGAGTTGTGCGAGGATATCCAGCCCATCGGTGTCAGGCAGCCGCAAATCTAGCAGCACGACATCCGGTTGAGCGAGGTGGCATCGTCTGAGACCGGCGGCACCGTTCGCAGCCATCATCACCGTATGGCCCATGCTCTCCAGAGAGGCCTTCAGAACTTCCCGTTCCGAATCCTCATCATCGATGATCAACACTTCCGCCATAGCGTTACCCTAG
>CAZKHY010000113.1:0-11219 GCA_964552455.1 uncultured Nitrospira sp. | reverse complement strand
GATTAAGAGGGCGGAAGGCCAAGGTGACCGCCTCAAACCGGGTGAGGGAGAAGGGTGTCGGCTATTGGGGCGGCTTGTAGTTTTCCTGCAACTTCGACGTGTCCGCCGTTTCTCCGAGGTTCAAAAAAGCGCGCATTTGCTTCTTGACGAGTTCGCGGCCGCTCTCTTCTCCGAGGTTCACTTGATATTCATTGATCACCATCACCCGCATCCCTTCCCACTGTTTCCAGCAGCTCTTGCAGACCTTGGCTTTGATCTCGGCCTCAAGTTTGCCCATGAAGAGAGTGTCGGTGATGGGATCGCCTTCTTTCCCGCACTTCACGCACTGCACGGCCATCGGCTTGATCCTCCTTGAAATATTAGGACGGGCCAGCCCGCTCGGACGTCGATGCGCCGGCCAGCCGGGGGGCAATTGTAGCACTCGCGTACCAGGAAAGAAAAGGGGGCGCGGTGCGGTTGACGGTGCGGGGGGATCGTGCTAGAAGGAAACAATCGCAACGAGTTGGCCCGGATGGCGGAACTGGCAGACGCGCCAGACTCAAAATCTGGTTCTCGCAAGAGAGTGGGAGTTCGATCCTCCCTCCGGGCACCAGAACGTATGGCCTGGCCCGGAACAGGGGGGCGTCGTTGGCGGATGGCAGCCCCAGAATTCTTCTTGACAGGTTTGGAGAATTGGCTTATATTCCGCCTGTCTTTTTGATGGGAATACTGCAAGTGAGGCACGTGAGCGCCGGTTTTCTCGTTCATCATTTATAGTCTAACTCACAAGGAGGCAGCACATGCGTAAGGTATTCTTAATGGGGGCAGTGATCCTGCTGGGGGGTGCCGTTGGGGTAGCGGTCGCCCAGGAGCGGTTGCCGCAGGCCTCCGGGTTCGGCACGGGCGTGGGCGAATCGTCTGGTACGGGGACCCGTTCGCAGATTTGGGATAAGAACGCGTTGCTGGAGCGGCTCTCGCAAGCCGAGACCGTCTACGGCCGTGTGCTGGCCATCGACATCCCCGGCCGCAAGATGCACCTGGAAACCGGCGGCAGCTCGCATGACGAAGGGCGCGCAGGGACCGGTGCGATGTCCTCCCTGACCGTGTACCTGGATTCGGAAACCAACATGGAGTTGATCAAGACCCTCAATGCGGGCGACGACGTGATCGTGATGGCCCGCGAGGAAACTTCGACCGCTCAGCCGTACGGCACGGGCCGGAAGATGGTGCGGGATGTCACCGTGCTGCGCGGCAATGAGAAGCTGGCCGGTTTCGGCGGCCTGGGTCAGCGGCCGAATCCCGGTACCGAGCGCGGCATTGAGACCAATTCCGGTTCCGGAACCGGCGGCCCGGTCGGCATGATTCTTCCCGGCGAGGTTACCTCGGCACAGGGCTTCACCAGCCAGATCGGGGAGGTGACCGGCGCGGCTCCTTGCTGGAACTGCGATCCGCAGCCGGGTTGGGGCTACACGGGCAACCAGAAGTCTGACTACGGCAGCTCCGACAAGCCGCAGATGAAGAAGGGGCTGGACGCGCAGGCGCAATAACTCGTCTTCAAGAACGTAGTTGCGAAGTCAAGGTGGCGGCCTTCGGGCCGCCACCGTTGTTTTGGGGGCTGTGGACGTGGGCTGGCTCCCGCCCTTCCGGTTCTTGCAGGGGCAGGAAGAGGCTGTTAACATCGAAACAATGAGGGGGCCACGCTCTGGCGCGGTATGAAGCGCGGTATGAAGATAGGCGGGACGAACCAGGGGAAATATCCGGAAGCGCCTCAGGCTGACGCGGAGTTGGATCTGCGCGGCGTCATCTGCCCCTATAATTTCGTCAAGACCAAGCTGAAATTGGAGACGATGGGAGCGGGGCAGATTCTGGCGGTCATCCTGGATGAGGGGGAGCCCATCCGCAACGTGCCTCGCAGCGTCAGCGACGACGGCCATACGGTGCTCAGGCAGGACCCCTTCGACCATGCCTATCGCGTGATGATCCAGAAGCGAGCGGACGTGTAGCGCGCTTGTTCCTGCCCGTTGCTTGCCGTCCCCCTCTGCCGGGATAGCCCTCGACCACCAAGGTCATCTCACCGTCAAGAGGCCGCGCCGCCACGCTCTTCAACACCTGGGTGACCGTTCCACGGAGCAGTTGTTCCGACGGTTGCGTGAGGTCCTTGGCCAGCACGATCCGGCGGTTCCCCAACAGGGCTCCCATCGTCTCAAGCGTCGTTTTGATCCGATCCGAAGACTCGAACAGCACGATCGTACGAGGTTCCTGTGCGAGAGTCTCCCAGAACCTGAGACGCGATCCTGCCTTTCGCGGGACCACCCCTGCGAAGGTGAAGGCCCCGCAGGGCAACCCGGACACGGAAATCGCGGCCAGGACGGCGGAAGGGCCTGGCACCGGCGTCACCCGGATGTCTGCTTGCAAGGCTTGAGCGATGAGCCAGGCGCCCGGATCCGAGAGGACCGGTGTGCCTGCGTCCGACACCAGTGCCACGCTCTGGCCTTCCAGCAGGCGCCTGACCAGCACCGGAGCTTTCTCTTCCTTGTTGAGGTTGTGATAGCTCGTCAGCGGCGTGTCGATGGCGTAGCACTCGAACAGCGCGCGGGTCTGCTGCGGATCTTCCGCCGCGACGACGGCCACTTCCCGGAGGATCCGGACCGCTCGAAACGTGCAGTCTTCGAAATTGCCGATCGGCGTGCTGACAATATAGAGAATCCCTGCCATTGGTCCGTGTGTCTCCGGGCGACTCAGAAACGCTCGGCATCCTACCGAATGGGAGCCGAGAAAGTCCAACCGACGGAGGCCTGCCACGGCCGTCGGTCGAACCGGGCTTGCGTCCTTGACCTCCGGGGAGCCTGTGTTAAGATTCGCCGACTCTGGCTGAAGAACTCATGGAATCGATGCCTTTCATCGAGTCCTTTCAAAATGGAATGATGGGGGGCTATTCCTGCGGCCCCAACCCGCCAGTCGGGTGGCTGCAATCGGACAGTGAAACGAACGGGTGGGTGCGGCTCCGGGCTGTGAGGCAAGGAGTGTCCGCCTGGTTCAACCCCGCGATATTCCTTGACGCTTCAGCGTTGGAGCGGTTATAATTTTGTTCTTTTAGGCAAGTGAAAATTCTTCTGTAAAGTTGCGAGGATAGGCGAAGATGCCGGTCCTGTTCCTGATGGCCACCGTGGTGCTGTACCTTCTCGGTACCGCATTTTTCTTGGCCTACCTCCTGCGGCGGTCAGAAGCACTCTCGAAAGTGTCCTTGATCGTCACGGGGATCGGCTTTCTGGCCCACACGATCGCTCTGCTGGCGCGGATGATGGAGGCCGGTCACGTGCCGCTGACCAGCTTCCACGAAGCCATGTCGTTCTTTTCCTGGACGCTGGTGCTGGTCTTCCTGATCGTGGAAGTGCGGCACCGGATTCATGTGTTGGGTTCTTTCATCCTCCCCCTGGCTTTGCTCTCGCTCCTTTCAGCCGCCGCGCTGCCCAAGGAAGTTCCAACCTTAGAACCAGTCCTGAAGACGGTCTGGGTGCACGTCACCTTGAGCATGTTAGGGACGGTCGGGTTTGCCGTGGCGTTTGTGGCCGGTATCATGTACCTGATCCAGGACGGCCTGTTGAAATCGAAGCGCTTCAACGTGTTGTATGCCAAGCTGCCCCCGCTTGACTTTCTGGATCACCTGAACCAGCAATCCATCGTCATGGGGTTTCCGCTCCTGACCCTGGGGATCATTGCCGGCGCCCTGTCCGCGGAGTTTGCGCGCGGCTCCTTGCTCAACTGGAACCCCGAGCAGCTCTGGGCGCTGGTGACCTGGGTGTTCTACTTCGTGGTGCTGATGGGGCGCCTCACGGTGGGGTGGCGGGCCAAACGGGCCGCCTATCTGACCATCATCGGGTTTGTCTGTGTGATCTTGACCTTTATCGGGGTGGTGCTGAAGGGGCACGGGACGGTCGCGTGACGCGGCCCGCGCGCAGGCTATGAACATCATCGCGGTCGGGATCAGCCACAAGACGGCCCCCGTCGAAGTGCGGGAAATGCTCGCCGTGCCGGAGAGCCGGCTGGGTGAGGCGCTGCGTCGCCTCTGTGCCTACCCTGGCATCAAGGAAGGGGTCCTGTTGTCCACCTGCAACCGGGTGGAGGTCTATGCCGTGGTGGAGGAAGTGGAAGCCGGGTACGCCCGCGTGCAGGAGTTTCTGGCGGACACGCATCTGTCGCTGTCTTCCGAGCAACTGACCCCGCACCTCTACTGGCACATGGACGACCGGGCGATCGGTCACCTCTTCAGGGTCGCGGCCAGCCTCGATTCGATGATCGTGGGAGAGCCGCAGATCCTCGGACAGTTGAAGGACGCCTTTGAGGCCGCGCTCACCCATAAGGCCAGCGGCGTGATCCTGAACAAGCTGGTCAAGAAGGCCATCTCCGTGGCCAAGCGGGTCCGGACCGAGACGAAGATCGCCGAGACCGCCGTCTCGGTCAGCTACGCGGCGGTCGAATTGGCCAAGAAGATCTTTTCCAATCTGAGCGAGAAGACCGTGCTGCTGGTCGGCGCGGGGGAAATGGCCAAGCTGGCGGCCAAGCATCTGATCAACAGCGGGGTGCGGCGCGTGATGGTGACCACCCGGACCCCCCAAGGGGCTCTGGAACTGGCGAAACGGTTCAACGGTCTGTCGATCCCCTTTGACGACTTCCGGCGGGAAATGGCGGAGGCCGATATCGTCCTCTGTTCCACCGGGGCCGCTCAGTACCTCATCAAGGCCGAGGATGTGCAGCAGGCGGTGCGGCGCCGGATGAACCGCCCCATCTTCCTGATCGACATTTCCGTGCCGCGCAACATCGAGCCGGCCGTCAAGGACATCGACAACGCCTTTTTGTTCGACATCGACGATCTGGAGATGCGCGTCGAGCAAAATTTGGAGGAGCGGCGGCGGGAGGCCGGCAAGGCCGAGCGGATGGTCGAGGAGGAGGTCCAGGTCATCCTCCACTGGCTGAAGTCGCTGGACGTGACGCCGACCATCGTGGCCTTGCGCAAGCGGGCGGAAGAGATCAAGCAGGCCGAAATCGAGAAAGTCATGGGACGTCTCGGGCACCTGACCCCGCAGGAGCGGGGCACCATCGAAAGCCTGGCGTCGGCCATCGTTAACAAGCTGCTGCACGGGCCGCTGGTGACCCTGAAGGCGGAGGCCAACAGCTCCAGCAGCATGATGTTCGTGGAGGCGGCCAAGCGGTTCTACAATCTGGACCCGGCACCGTCGTCCGAGGATCCGGGCGGCGCGGCCGCTCAGGAACCGGAGCGCGAACACTCGGGCAAGGACCGGTGACGAGGGAAAGGCGTGCGGGTCATGGCCAAGGGGCCCAAGCTCTTTACCTGTCCCAAGTGCCGACACCGGTACCTCGGCCACGATCCGCTTCCCGACTGTCCTCAATGCGGCTACGACTACCGGGAAAAAGAAGGATTCCGGTGGGACGTGCTCGTGTATTTGCTGGCCATCATCGGGTTGATGAGTTTTCTTTTGGTGACCTCTTATTATCGAGGGAATCTCGGCGTGACGCCTCGGGCGGCGGCGACGCCCCGGACCGATGGGGAGGAAAAGTTGCCCGGGTCGGGAGCGTCGAGGCCCATGCCGTTTCAGAGCCCCTATCATGAGCCGGGGCGGTGAGGGGCGGATGGCATGACGGTCGGGACGACGACAGGACGGTCTTCGCTGGTGATCGGCACCAGAGGCAGCAAGCTGGCCCTTTGGCAGGCCGAGTGGATCCAGGCCCGCCTGAAGGCGATCGCGCCGGACCTGCAGGTCACGCTCCGGACGATCAAGACTTCCGGCGACAAGATCCTGGACGTCCCTCTGGCCGCCATCGGCGGCAAGGGGCTGTTCGTCAAGGAAATCGAAGAAGCGCTGCTGCGGGAGGACATCGACCTGGCGGTCCACAGTATGAAGGACGTGCCGACGGCGCTGCCGGAAGGGCTGGAGATCATCTGCGTCCCGGTACGGGAGGATCCTCGTGACGCATTGATCAGCCGCGAGGCCAGGAGGCTGGACGGTCTTCCCAAGGGAGCCAACGTGGGGACCAGCAGCCTGCGGCGGCAGGCGCAGCTTCTGCATCACCGCCCGGACCTCAAGGTGCAGATGCTGCGCGGCAACCTGGACACGAGATTGCGGAAAGTCCGGGACGGCGAGTTCGACGCCGTCATCCTGGCAGCGGCCGGCCTCACGCGGATGGGCTGGCTCGACGAGGTGACGGAATTTCTGCCGTACGACGTGAGCTTGCCGGCCATCGGGCAGGGGGCCCTGGGACTGGAAGGGCGGCGGAACGATGCCTTCGTGCGAGAGCTGGTCGGGACGTTGGAGCATTCCCCGACGAGGACCGCCGTGACGGCGGAACGGGCTCTGCTGGAGCGGTTGGAGGGAGGCTGTCAGGTGCCGATCGCTGCCCATGCGACCCTGTCTGGCGAGACCCTGAGCCTGGAGGGGCTGATCGCATCGGTGGACGGCCGGACATTGCTCCGTGAGCGGATCGAGGGGCCTTCGTCCGATGCCAGGACCTTGGGCGTCCAATTGGCCGAATGGCTTCTGGCCAGGGGCGGGGACGAGATCCTGAACAAGATCTACGGCAAGGCGTGAGCGCGTGGAAACCAAGGCGGGCAAAGTCTATCTGGTCGGAGCAGGGCCCGGCGATCCGGCTCTGCTCACGCTGCGCGGCAAGGAATGTCTGGAACAGGCGGATGTGGTCCTCTATGACTACCTGGCCAGCCCGCAGCTCCTGGACTATGCGCCGGCGAAGGCCGAGCGTATCTACGTGGGGCGACGGGGACGCGGTGCCTATCAGGATCAGCGGGAAGTGAACCGGTTGATCATCGAGAAAGCCAGGAAGGGGAACGTGGTGGTACGCCTCAAGGGGGGCGATCCCTTCGTGTTCGGGCGTGGCGGGGAGGAAGCCGAGGCTGTGGCCGCGGCGGGGCTGTCCTTCGAGGTGGTGCCGGGCGTGACCGCGGCCGTGGCGGCCCCGGCCTATGCCGGTATTCCGGTCACCCACCGGACGATGGCTTCGACGGTCACCTTCGTGACCGGGCACGAAGACCCGATGAAGGGGGAGACGGCGCTGGAATGGCCCAGGCTGGCGACGGGGACCGGCACGCTGGTGTTCCTGATGGGCATGAAGAATTTGCCGACCATCGTCGAGCGGCTCACGGTGGAAGGAAAGCCGCCGGACACGCCGGTGGCGCTGATCCGATGGGGGACGAGAGCCGATCAACAGACGGTGGTCGGGACCCTGGGCGACATCGTCGCAAAGGCCGAAAGGGCGCAACTGGAGCCTCCCACCACGATTGTGGTCGGTTCCGTGGTCCGCCTCAGGGAACAATTGAACTGGTTCGAGACGCGCCCCTTGTTCGGCAAGCGCATCCTGGTCACGAGGGCGAAGGAACAGGCAGGGGAACTCTCGCAGCTCGTGAGAGCTTATGGAGGGGACCCGGTCGAATGTCCGACCATTCAGATCGTCCCTCCCGCGAGCTGGAGCGAGCTGGATGAGGCCATTGCCGGTCTGAGCCTGTATCACTGGCTGGTCTTCACCAGCGTGAACGGGGTGCGGCCCTTCATGGAGCGACTGCGTCACAAGGGATTGGATGGCCGGGCTCTGGCAGGCGTCAAGCTCTGTTGCATCGGACCTCGCACGGCCGAGGAACTGTCCCGGCACGGGCTCCGCGCGGACCTGATGCCGTCGGCATTCCAGGCCGAGGGGGTCATCGAAGCCCTGAAGGCCGCCGGGGTCGCCGGCCGGAGGGTGCTGATCCCCCGCGCTGAAGTGGCGCGGGAGATCCTGCCGGAGCAACTGCGTGCCTCGGGGGCCGACGTCCGGGTGGTCACGGCGTATCGGACGGTCCTTCCTTCCGTGGACGCGGAGCGTCTGAAAGAACAGTTTCGGCAAGGGGCCATTCACGTGGTCACCTTTGCCAGCTCCTCCACGGTCCGCAACTTCTGCCGGCTGTTCCAGAGCCCGGCGGAGATGAAGGCGTTGACGGGTCGGTCGGCCGTGGCCTGCATCGGGCCGATCACGGCGCAGACGGCGGCGGAAGCGGGGTTGCCGGCGACGATCCTGCCGGGTGAGAACACCATTCCCGCGTTGGTTGAGGCGATCGTGCGCCACTGGGCCAAGCCCGTCTCGGTGGGGCAGGGAGTGTGAGCGTGTCCGTGTAGTCGGACGGGGTTGATCGACAGAAGGTCTATTCATACCTGAACGGAGGGGGATTATGGTTCCTGTGAAGTCATTCATGGTGCCGGTGGAAAAGTTCGTGACGGTGGACCGGGATACGGATGTCCGGAAGGCGGCTCAGGTCATGCGCGACCGCAACATCGGCAGCCTGTTCATCACGCGCGACAAGGACATCATCGGCATCCTGACCGACACCGACTTGGTGCGGCGTGTGGTGGCGGTGGGGGCCGACGCCACCAAGACGCCGGTCGAGCAGATCATGTCGGCGCCGATCCTGACCATCGAGGAGAACAAGACGCTGCTGGACGCCAACGACATGATGGCGGCGCATCATCTGCGGCACCTGGGCGTCACGCGCAACGGGAAGCTGGTCGGGATGATCTCGGTGCGCGATCTCGTGGTCTTTCTGACGAACCTGCCGCGCAAATAGGGAAGAGGCGGCTGGTCTGTCCTCCTGCTCGCGCACCGCGCTAATGAAGTGGGGGAATAATAAGAGGCAAAGCATGGGGTTCCCCAGACAGCGATTAAGGCGATTGCGGCAGTCCGAGCCTTTGCGGCGCCTGGTCCGGGAAACGAGGCTCTCCCGGTCCAACCTGATCTATCCCTTCTTCGTCACGGGCGGAAAAGACCAGCGGCAGGAAATCGGCTCCATGCCGGGCCAGTTCCGTTGGTCGGTGGATCTGCTGGTGAAGGAAGCGACCGAAGTGAAGCGGTTGGGCATTCCGGCCGTCATCCTTTTCGGCATTCCCGACCGCAAGGACGAGCAAGGGTCTGCGGCTTCTGATCCCGAGGGGGTGGTCCAGCGGGCCATCCGGGCCTTGAAGGATCAGGTGCCGGATCTGCTGGTGATCACGGATGTCTGCATCGACGAGTATACGTCCCACGGCCACTGCGGGGTGGTGAAAGACGGCAAGATCCTCAACGACGCCACGCTCGACTGCCTGCGGGCCATGGCCCGGTCTCACGCCCTTGCCGGCGCCGACATGCTGGCCCCGTCGGACATGATGGACGGGCGGGTGGGGGCCATTCGCGACGAACTGGATCGGCACGGGTTTACGGAACTGCCCATCATGTCCTATGCGGCGAAGTTCGCCTCCTGTTTCTACGCGCCCTTCCGGGAGGCGGCGGATTCCAGCCCGAAGTTCGGCGACCGCCAGTCCTATCAGATGGACCCGGCGAACGGGCGCGAGGCCTTGCGGGAAATCGACTTGGACGTCGAGGAGGGGGCCGACATCGTCATGGTCAAGCCGGCCTTGCCCTTCCTGGATGTCATCGCGGCGGCGCGGAGCCGGACGACCCTGCCGATTGCGGCCTACCAGGTGAGCGGGGAATACAGCATGATCAAGGCTGCGGCCCGTGCCGGCTGGCTGGACGAGACCAGGGCCATGATGGAGTCGCTGCTGTCGATCAAACGGGCCGGGGCCGATCTGATCGTGACGTATTTTGCCAGGGAAGCGGCCGGACTCCTCGGCGAGTAGCGTGTGATGAAGGTGGTTGCATGAACGTGACGCGGGGCCTCGCCGAGCACAAACGGGTGCCCTATCCGGTGCTGACGATCGGCAATTTCGACGGGCTGCATCGGGGCCACCAGGCCCTCCTGCGGACGGTCGTCGAGACCGCCTCGGCCTCGGGCGGGACCCCGATGGTGCTCACGTTCGATCCCCATCCCATTACCGTGCTGAAGCCGGATGTGGATCTCCGCCTCCTGACGACCCTGGAGGACAAGCTGGCCCGGTTTCAGCAGGCCGGGATCGAAGAAGTCTTGTTTCTGCCGTTTGATCGAGCCCTGGCCTCGCTCATGCCGGAGGAGTTCGTCGCCCTGATCCTCAGGGACGGCATCGCGGTCCGCGAGCTGTTTGTCGGCGAGCACTTTGCGTTCGGGAAGGGACGAGCCGGACGGATCGCCGATCTCATCCGGCTCGGCCGTGAGGCCGGATTTCTCGTGCACCCGGTGCCGCCGGTCCGGTTGGACGGGGACGTGATCAGCTCCAGCCGGATCCGGCAGCTCCTGCAGGCCGGCGACGTTGACGAGGCGGCCCGCTGTCTTGGACGTCCCTACGAGCTGGGCGGATCTGTGGTGCGGGGAGCGCAGCGGGGGCAAGGGCTGGGGTGGCCGACCGCCAACCTTTGCCTTCCCCCCAGACGGGTCATTCCGGCCGACGGGGTCTATGCGACGACCGCCGTCTGGCAGAAGCAGTCGTTCGAGTCGGTTTCCTACATCGGCACCCGTCCGACCTTCGGGGCGGGCGAACGGTTGATCGAAGTCTACCTGTTGGACCAACAGGTAGACCTGTACGGTCAGGACATTCGCGTGCAGTTCGTGAAACGTCTGCGCGGCGACCTCGCGTTTGCCACGGCGGCGGACTTGTCCGCCCGCATCGATCTTGACGTCAAAATGGCCAGGGAAGCGTTGAAGGCATCGGTTGCCTCGGCAGCCGAAGCATAGAGAGAGGAAGTAGAGAGGCGAGGACCGGTTCATGAGTCGCCCGCTTGTCCTGCAACCAGCCGATGCGAAGCTTGCGCGCCGTCTTGCCGAGGCGGCACGGAGCAGGGGCTTGTTGTCCCGAGGGGAGCATGTCCTGGTGGCTGTCTCCGGCGGTCCCGATTCGGTGGCGCTCCTGGCCGTGCTGGCGGAACTGGCCCCCTCGTGGAACCTGACGCTCTCCGCCCTTCACGTCGATCATGGCTTGCGAGGGGAGGAGTCCGACGGGGACGCCCGCTTCGTCGCCGCCCTCTGTGAACGGCTGGGGGTTTCGTTCCGGTGCGAACGGGTCGATCTGGGGAAAGCCGCCGGTGGCCGCAAGAGGGGAGCCTCGCTGCAGGAACGGGCGCGCGAGGCCAGGTACAAGCTGTTGAGTCTGGTGGGGCGCGAACTGGGCGTCGACAAAGTGGCGCTGGGGCACACGGCCGACGACCAAGCCGAAACCCTGTTGATGTGGATGTTACGGGGCGCCGGAGCCGCGGGCCTGGCGGGAATCCCGCCGGCTCGTGAGTCCTTCTTCATCCGCCCGCTGCTGGATGTCGGCCGCGCGGACGTTCTGGACTAT
>CAZKHY010000112.1:0-11305 GCA_964552455.1 uncultured Nitrospira sp. | reverse complement strand
CCGCTGTAATAGAACCGGCACCGGTCCATCGTGCAGTTCTTGAAGACGTGATTGTCCAGGGTCAGTTGCTCTTCCTTGAAGGTCTTGCCCTCCACCAGAATGTACTCCGGCCCTCCCCCCACGAGTCCCTCCCTGACGGGCCACTATAACAGATTCTTTTCAGGGGCCGCAAACTTCCGTCCAGGCATGTGAGGCGTGAACCGTACGGCGTCCGGTAACTGTGTGTTTCGCCTTGATCATTGCCGACCGTCTGTATACAATGTCCGGACTTTTGCGCCACCCGCCGGCTTGGGGATGAGGCGGGCGGCAGTGAATGGAAGCGCGCGTTGTTAACGGGAGGAGCCTTCTGTGGATGCAACAGCAGTCATTGCGTTTTCGATCGTGACGGCGGCCGCCGGCATCGGCTACGGCCTCTATCTGGCGTTCTGGGTCTTCAAGCTCGATGCCGGGAACAAGGATATGCAGCGGATTGCCCAGGCGATCCAGGAAGGCGCCTCCGCCTATCTGAACCGGCAGTATCGGACCGTCGGGCTGGTGGCGGCAGGCCTGTTCGTCGTCCTGTGGCTGGCCGGCCTGTGGTCGGACAAGTTCGGACTGCTCACGGCGGTCGGCTTTCTGGTCGGGGCCGGGGCCTCGGCTACGGCCGGGTACGTGGGCATGTACATCGCCGTACGGGCCAACGTCCGCACCGCGCAGGCGGCCCACCAGGGCCTCAACGCGGCTCTGACCGTGGCCTTTCGTGGTGGAGCCGTGACCGGACTCCTGCTGATTGGTCTGGGGTTGTTGGCGCTGGCTGGTTTCTACGCCATCGGGTCGGCGATCGCCGGGCAGGAAAAGGCCGTGCATGCACTGCTGAGCCTGGGCTTCGGGGGCAGTCTGATCTCGGTTTTTGCCCGTGTGGGGGGCGGCATCTATACGAAGGCGGCGGATGTCGGGGCTGACTTGGTCGGCAAGGTGGAGGCGGGGATTCCGGAGGACGATCCCCGTAATCCGGCGGTGATCGCCGACAACGTCGGCGACAACGTCGGCGACTGCGCGGGGATGGCGGCCGATCTGTTTGAGACCTATGCCGTGACGACGGTGGCGGCCATGGTGCTGGCGTTCACCCTGTTCAAAGGACAGGAAGCGCCCATTCTCTATCCGTTGGTGCTGGGGGGGCTCACGATTCTCGCGACCATCATCGGCATCATGTTCGTGAAGGTGGGCCCCGGCGGGGGGATCATGTCCGCCCTCTACAAGGGGCTCTTCGTGGCCGGCGGGATCTCCGCCGCGGCCTTCTATCCGGTCACGACCAAGATGATGGAGGGCGTCGGAGGAGTCAGCGCGATCAACTATTACGTGGCGGCCCTGGTGGGGCTGGCGGTCACGCTGGCGCTGGTCTTCATCACCGACTATTACACCTCCAAGAGCTACGCGCCGGTGAAGGAGATCGCCAAGGCCAGCGAAACCGGCCATGCAACCAACATCATCGCGGGGCTGGCCGTGGGCATGCAGGCGACCGCCTGGCCGGTGGTGGTGATTGCGGCGGCGATCCTCGGCAGCTACTGGATCTGCGGCGGAGCCGATAAAGGCGGCCTTTATGGAGTGGCCGTGGCCGCGGTCTCCATGCTGTCGATGGCGGGTATCGTGGTGGCGATCGACGCCTTCGGGCCGATCACCGACAATGCCGGGGGCATCGCGGAAATGTCCCATCTGGGGAAGGAAGTCCGTGACATCACCGACCCGCTGGACGCCGTGGGCAATACCACGAAGGCGGTGACCAAGGGCTACGCGATCGGATCGGCCGGCCTGGCGGCGGTGGTCCTGTTTGCAGAGTACGCGCGGGCGGTTGAGGAGCAGAGCAAAGGCATGGCGTTCGACCTGTCCAATCCCTCCGTGCTGGTCGGACTGTTCCTGGGCGGTATGCTGCCCTTCCTCTTCGGGTCGATGTGCATGAAGGCGGTCGGGCAGGCCGGCGGGCTGATCGTCGAGGAGGTCCGGCGGCAATTCCGCACGATCAAGGGAATCATGGAGGGCACGGGAAAGCCGGAGTACGGCACCTGCGTGGACATCGTCACGCAGGCCGCCATTAAGAAAATGATGATCCCCGGCGCCATTCCCGTTGTGTCCCCCATCCTGGTCGGGGTGATCCTGGGGCCGCAGGCCCTGGGCGGCGTCCTGGTCGGCAGCATCGTGACGGGACTCTTCGTGGCCATCTCGATGACGAGTGGCGGAGGGGCCTGGGATAACGCCAAAAAGTTCATTGAGGAACAGGGCAAGAAGGGCAGCGACACCCACAAGGCGGCCGTCACGGGCGATACCGTCGGGGATCCCTACAAGGACACGGCCGGTCCCGCCATCAATCCGATGATCAAGGTGATCAACATCGTGGCCCTTCTCATCGTGTCCTTGATCGTGTGAGGGTCTGGCGTGAAAGGCCGTCCCGCTTGACGGACTGGGGAACGTCGAGTATCCTGGTTAACAGGATATGGCTGTGACGGTGAGGCGGAAATCCGACGACGTTTGGAGGTGCTCCTATGGAACGACAGGAGAGGAGACCGGAGTCCAAAAAGGACCAGCAGACGAAGGAGGAAGCGAAGCCCAATCCCAAGGTGGTCGAGGCCGGGAAAAAGCTGAAAGAGGACATTGATAAGCTGGTCGATGAGATAGACGATGTGCTCGAGAAGAACGCCGAAGAGTTCGTGAAGAATTATGTGCAGAAGGGCGGCGAGTAACCGCTGTCCGCCTCCCCCTCGGCCATTGCGCGTCCGGGGAACGGTCGCTCAGACCCCGGCGCAAGCCCTGCCTCATATCTGTCAGCCTCCGTTCGTCCGGTAGTCCGATCAATCTTATGGCCGGTTGGCCAGCCTTTGTGGGCAGCGCTCCCTGCGCGTGATCGCTGTCCCAATGATGCACCCCGCTCATTCCCCTCCGGGTGTTGGCTGGTAAGTATTTTGTGGCTTTTCCTGACCGGCTGCCGGGAAGCCGGGCGCCATGAGTTTGACAAAGCCTGCTCGAACAGATAAGATTTTTTCTTAATTCTCAGTCAGTTGCAAGATCGTACGACCGGAAAGCCTGCAGGGGGAGCCTGATGGTCGTCAAGCAATGGGTTTTCCGCGATGTGAATCGGGTGCAACGGCTGGCGCTGGCGCAGGCACTCTCCATTTCGCCGATCACGGCTTCGGTGCTCCTCGCCCGCGGGGTCGCGACTCAGGAACAGGCCGGCTATTGGCTCTCGCCGCAACAGGCGGCCGTCCATGATCCTTTCCTGCTGCCTGATATGGAACGGGCTGTGGATCGGCTCCATCGCGCAGTGACGGGGGGGGAGCCCATCTGCTTTTACGGGGATTACGACGTCGACGGTATCTCCGCCACCAGCCTCTACGTCACGTTCTTCCGCAGCCTCGGTGGCAGGGTCACCGCCTACATTCCGCATCGTATCCAGGAGGGGTATGGGCTGAACGAGCGGGCGATCAGCCGGCTTGCCCAGGATGGCGTCAGGCTCCTGGTCACGTCGGACTGCGGGACGACCGCGCATCACGAAGTCGCGGTGGCGAACCGGCTGGGTCTGGACGTGATCGTCACGGACCATCACCAGGCCGACGCCAGCTTGCCTCCGGCCCTGGCGGTCCTGAACCCGTACCGACCCGATTCCGTTTACCCGTTCCGGGGTCTTTGCTCCGGTGGATTGGCCTACAAGGTCGTCGCCGCCTACCAGGAGAAATACGGGAGGGGGGAACTGGCGGCGGATACGATGCTGGACTTGGTCGCCCTGTCCACCGTGGCTGACGTCGTGCCGTTGCAGGATGAGAACCGGTTCTTCGTGCGGGAGGGGCTGGCTCAGATCACCAGGGGGGCCCGGTGCGGTCTCAGGGCGCTCAAGCGGGTGGCGGGGATCGAACGGGACTGCAACACCGGGATCGTGGCATTCCGGTTGGCCCCCCGGATCAACGCCGCGGGGCGGTTGGCGCATGCGGACGTCGGCGTGCGGCTGTTGACGACGGAGTCCGACGGAGAGGCCCGGGAACTGGCCGAGCAACTGGAGCGACTGAATCGGGAGCGGCAGAAGATCGAGGAGGAAACGACCGCTGAGGCCCTCTCGATGACCAAGGATCAGGAAATGCCGGCCGCGCTGGTCGTCGCGGCGCGCCACTGGCATCTAGGGGTCGTGGGCATCGTCGCGGCCAGGCTGGTAGAACGGTATCACAGGCCCGCCGTGGTGGTGGCGGTGAACGAGCAGGGGATCGGAAAGGGATCGGCCCGAAGCGTGCCGGGCTTTGATCTCTATCAAGCCCTTGCCCGTTGTCGCGACCTGCTGGAGGGGTTCGGCGGACATCCCAGCGCCGCCGGGTTGACGATTCAAGAAGCGCGGCTGCCGGAGTTTCAGGAGCGGTTTGCGGAGGTCGCGGCCGGTTGGGCCGGCGGCCGGTCGTCGCTGCCGTTGCTGCACGTGGACGCGGAGGTCGATTTACGGGAGATCGATCAGCGGGTGGTCCGTGAGCTGGCCCTGCTGCATCCGTTCGGGGCGGGCAATCCGGAGCCGACCCTGGCGGTCAAGAACCTGTCCATCCTCAACCAGCGGGTGGTCGGCGACAGACACCTCAAGTTGACGGTCCGCCACGGCAATTCACGACCGTTCGACAGCATCGGGTTCCGCATGGGCTCCTTGGCGGAGCTGGGGTTGTCGGCAGAGCGGGCCATCGACCTGGCCTTCGTGCCGGAATTGAACCGCTGGAACGGCCTGGACCGGATCCAGTTGCGAATCAGAGATCTCAAGGCGAGCCAGAGCTTCTAGGCGGACTATGCCGTACGACACGATCACAGACCTGGATCAGTTGATCAAGCGGGTCCAGAGCTACAACCCGGAGGCGGACGTGGGGTTGGTCAGCCGGGCCTATGCGTTTTCGGCCAAGGCGCATGAAGGGCAGACCAGGCAGTCCGGCGAGCCCTACCTCCAGCATCCGTTGGCGGTGGCGGGCGTCCTGACGTCGCTCCGCTCCGACGTGCCGGCCATTGTGGCGGGGCTGCTGCACGATACACTCGAAGACACCCTGGCGACGCCGGATGTTCTGGAGCAGGAGTTCGGCAAAGACATCGCCCGTTTAGTGGACGGGGTGACCAAGATCGGCAAGATCCGGTTCCGCAGCTACGAGGAGAAACAGGCCGAAAATTTCCGCAAGATGGTGCTCTCGATGGCGGATGACATCCGGGTCATCCTCATCAAGCTGGCCGACCGGCTCCACAACATGCGGACCTTGGATCACCTCAATGAAGTCAAGCGGCAGCAGATTGCCCAGGAGACGTTGGAGATCTACGCGCCGCTGGCCAACCGGCTCGGGATCGGCTGGCTGAAGAACGAGCTGGAGGACCTGTGCCTCAAGTATCTGAAGCCGGACGTCTACGCCACGCTGAAGCTGCGGGTCGCGAAGCGGGACGAGGAACGCCAACAGTACATCGACGAGGTGATCCGGCTCGTCAGGCAGGCTCTGGCCGAGTCGGGGTTGAGGGGAGAGGTGCAGGGGCGTCCCAAGCACCTGTACGGCATCTACCAGAAGATGGAGCGGCAAGCCATCTCGTTCGAGGAGGTCTACGACCTGACGGCGATCCGGATCATCACCGACACCAAGATGAACTGCTACGCGCTGCTGGGGCTGATTCATTCGCTGTGGCGGCCGGTGCCGGGCCGGTTCAAGGACTATATCGCGATCCCCAAGTCCAATCTGTACCAGTCGCTTCACACCACGGTGGTGGGGCCCAAGGGCGAGCACGTGGAGTTTCAGATCCGCACGGAGGAAATGCACCGGGTCGCCGAATACGGGATCGCCGCCCATTGGAAGTACAAGGAGCAGGGGCAGGTCGACGACAAGGACGGCAAGGTGTTCAGCTGGCTGCGGCAGTTCGTGGAGTGGCACCAGGACCTGACCGACAACCGGCAGTTCATGGACTCGGTCAAGCTGGACCTGTTCCACGACGTGGTCTACGTGTTCACGCCCAAGGGCATGGTGAAGGAAATGCCGCTCGGCGCGACCCCCGTGGATTTTGCCTACGCTATCCACACCGAGATCGGGGACCACTGTGTCGGGGCGAAGGTCAACGGCAAGATCGTGCCGTTGAAACACCAACTGACGAGCGGCGATACGGTGGAGATCCTCACGTCGCCCACCCAGGTGCCGCACAAGGATTGGCTCAAGTTCGTCCGGACCCCCAGGGCCAAGACCAAGATCAAGCACTGGCTGAAGATCGAGGAGCAGAAGCGCAGCGTGGAAATCGGCCGCCGGCTGCTGGAGCGGGAATTCCGGCGGCACGAGCTGCCCTCGGCGCAACTCTTGAAGTCCGAGCGGTTGCTGCAGGTCGCCCGTGAATCAGGGTTCGAAACGACGGACGAGATGGCGGCGGCGGTGGGCTATGGCCGTCTATCGACCGCGCAAGTCATCAACCGGCTGCTCCCGGCCCGCCATGAAGGCGGGCCGGCGGTCGTTCCTCAAGAGCTCCAGCCCATGCGGCCCCTGGCTCCGAAGCCGGAGGAGAAGGGGGTCAAGGTCAAGGGCGGGCGGGATCTGCTCATGCAGCTCTCACGTTGCTGCAACCCGGTTCCTGGCGACCGGATCATGGGCTATATCACCAGGGGGCGCGGCCTCACGATCCATTCGGTCGGGTGCCCGAATCTGGAGGCGCTCGATTACGACAAGGAACGGCTCGTGGAGGTGGAATGGGACATGACAGCCGCCAGCACGCACCCGGTGAAAGTGTCGGTGCTGGCCGTTGACAAGACCGGCATGCTGGCGAATGTCTCCTCCGCCATCTCGGAGTGCGAGGCCAACATCAGCCGAGCCGAGATCACCACCAGGGAAGATCGCAAAGCCGTGCTCGACTTCGTGATCGAGGTCTCCGATACCCAACACCTGAACCGGGTGCTCAAGGCGATCGAGAGCGTGGAGGGGGTCATCACGGCCCGCCGCATCCGGGCCTGGCAAGAGCGATAGCTGCGAGGGCAGCCGCGTGCGTCGTCTCGGATGGTCGTTCAGTGCGGGAGAGGAGAGGGGAGTTTGAACTGGAGCTTCGCTCCACGTTGCAGCTTCAAGGCATCGGCCATCCCGGCCGCCACTTCCAGCACATAGAGCGCGTCATAGGTGGGCTGGTACTGAGGACAGCCGTCGTCGGCCCTGTTGCAGCCCGGCACGTTGCGCTCCACGTGCACGATCTTCTTGTTTCCGTCCATCCAGATGATGTCCAACGCGATCCTGGTGTTTTTCATCCAGAACGTCCATTGCTGCGGTTCTGAAAACGTGAACAACATGCCGCGGTCCTTGGCCAGGGACTCCCGGAACATGAGGCCTCTGGCCCGCTTTTCAGTCGTATCGGCCACCTCGGCCAGGATCGTGCCTCCCTGCGGGGTCGTCACGGTCACCAGCCCGTCCTCCGACGGCTGGCCCGCCGATCCTCGGGGCACCACGATCACGGTTGCCGACAGGACAACAAGGCCGATGGCGCAGACCCATGCGAGGGCCCTACGAAGGAGCGTCCCGTTCCTCTGAAGAGTGACCGAGGCCATGCGCTGATCCTATCGAACCCCCCTCCGCCTGTCAAGGTTCCCCCATGCACAATGAGCCATACGCTCTCCTAGTTTTTCGGCCCCCGGTTCTTCCCGTTCTTTAATTTGACATGCTGGGGCGATCACGTTAGGGTAGCGCGGAGTTTCACGGGCAATGATGGATTCGATCTGGACACAGCACTATGCTTCGGGAGTTCCGTCCAGACTGTCGTACCCGGAGCTGACTCTGCCTGACCTGCTCAACCGCTCCGCGACCGCCTTCCCTGACTGTCCCGCCATCCGATTCTACGGCCGGACCATCCGCTATCGCGAACTGAACCGCCTCGCGAACCGGTTCGCCCGGGCTCTGATCGGGCTTCAGGTCAGGAAGGGCACGGTGATCGGCCTCATGCTGCCGAACCTGCCGCAGGCCGTCATCGGCTATTTCGGGGGCCTGAGGGCCGGTGCGCTGGTCACCCCGATCAACCCCCTCTATGTGGAAAATGAGATTGAACATCAGGTCACGGACTCAGGCTGTGAGCTGGTCCTCGCCCTCGATCAGTTCTTCCCCCGCATCCAGCCGCTCCTGTCTAGAACCTGCCTGAAGCACGTGATTCTGACCGGCGTGGAGGATTTTCTCCCTTGGCTCAAGCGCCTGCTCTATCCGGTGAAGGCCAAGCGGGACGCAGGGGAGCGCCCTGTTGCAGCCGACCCCGCCGTGCATCGGATGAGACAGTTCATGGACGCGCCCGACGACCCTCCTCCTGTCCCTGTCGATCGGGACGATTTGGCGTTGCTTCAATACACCGGGGGAACCACCGGCATTCCCAAGGGGGTCGTCCTCAGCCATCGCAACTTGGTCAGTAACGTCTGGCAATGCCGCCATTGGATGCCATCCCTGCGCGGAGGGCAGGAGGTGTTCCTCGGCGTACTCCCGTTTTTCCACGTCTACGGGATGAGCGCATGCCAGAATCTGGCTGTTGCCGTGGGAGGCGCGTTGGCTTTGTTGCCTCGTTTCCAGGCCACGGAGGTGCTGGAGACCATCGTGAGGGAGCGGGTGACGGTGTTCCCGGGCATTCCGGCCATGTATCAAGCCATCAACAATCATCAACGCCTGAGCCGTTACAACCTCCGATCCATCAGGCTCTGCATCAGCGGAGCCGGGCCCTTGCCTCCTTCGGTTCAGGATCAGTTCGAGTCCCTCACGGGAGCGCGGTTGGTGGAGGGGTATGGCTTGACGGAGGCGAGTCCCGTCACCCACGTCAATCCCATCGATTCGCAAACGGGGGTCCGCCGCCAGCGGAGCATCGGCCTGCCTTTGCCGGACACCGAGGCCAGGATCATGGACGTCGAGAGCGGCGAACGGGAACTCCCGATCGGAGAAGTGGGGGAACTGGCGGTCCGCGGCCCCCAGGTGATGCGTGGCTACTGGAAGCGGGAGGATGAGACCAGGAAGGTCCTGCGAAACGGCTGGCTCTTCACGGGCGATCTGGCCCGCATGGACGCGGACGGATTTTTCTATATCGCGGATCGCAAGAAGGACATGATCAAGTCGGGCGGGGAGAACGTCTATCCGCGTGAGGTGGAAGAGGTGCTCCTTCGGCACCCCAAGGTTCAGGATGCGGTGGTGGTGGGGCTCCCGCAAGATTTGCGCGGGGAATTGATCAAGGCCTACGTTGTGTTGAAAGACGGGGAGGAGGCCACGGCGGCCGAGGTCCTGGAACATTGCCGCAAGGACTTGGCCAAGTTCAAGGTTCCCAAGCGCGTGGAGTTCAGAAAGGAGTTGCCCAAGACGCTGGTCGGCAAGGTGCTCCGGCGCGTCCTGCTCGAGGAAGAGCTCAAGAAGCGTCGGGAACAGAGGGCGCGCAAGGGGGATGAGCAGGAGCAGTAGAGCGGCTTGCAAACGGGCCGCATCCTGTGACATGCTGAGCCCCCTGATGACCGTGGCGTTCAGCAAGGAGTAGGGGCTATGAAAGAAAAGCGCATGGTGCACTACAAGAAAGGTGTGTTTGTCTGTCCCAAGTGCCGGCAATCCTACGTTCAGGAGAAGTGGATCGAGGAATGGCGGATCCGTTGTCACAAGTGTGATTATCGAGGCACCTTGACCGAGGTCTCGGTGGAAGAGCACATGGATGAGGAAACCATCCGGCACTGAACCGGTCCTTGTCCGGTGCCCCACCTGAATCCATTCCCAGCCCGTTCCCGTCCCGCTTTGGATTGGCGCCGGGGCCCGCCTCCGTTCCGACCAACCCGTCATGCCAGAGGTTTCTATGCAGAGAATCATAGTCCTGCTGGTCGCATGTGTCTGGGTCCTGCCCGCGTCGCTGGCTGTTGCCTCGTCTCCCGCCCCTTCGCCGGGGGTCAAAGTCCTGGTGGTCTACCATTCGGCGACGGGGAATACGGAGACGATGGCCCAGGCGGTCGCGGAAGGAGCGCAAAGCCTGGCCGGAGCGTCTGTGGTGCGCAAGCGCGTGGAACAGGTCACGGCCGAAGACCTCTTGTCCGCGGACGCGGTGGTCGTCGGCTCGCCGGTCTATTGGTCCAACATGGCCGGCGAGGTCAAGATTTTTTTCGACAACTGGCAACATAAGTTCGGGATCTTTCCCGAATTCAAGATGAAGAACAAAGTCGGGGCGGCGTTTGCCACCGGCGGGCAGGTCTCGAGCGGAAAAGAAGTGACGATGCTGACGATCCTGGCTGCCATGCTGGGCAACCAGATGATTGTGGTCAGCGGGGGAGGGGCCTTCGGGGCTTCGGCCACCACCGAAGGGAGCAGCCCCGGCATTGACAGCCAGGAACTGGCCGCCGCAAGGGAGCTGGGCCGGAGAGTCGTCGAAGTGACGCGGATGGTGAAGCTCGGGATGGGGCGGTAATCCCCTAGCTGTCCTTCTTGATCTGCTCGCTGAGGTAGTTTTCTAGCCCGACCTGTTTGATCGTTTCAAGCTGGGTTTCAAGCCAGTCGATGTGTTCCTCTTCATCCTTGACCATGTCCTCTAGGATGTGCCGGGTCGTATAGTCGCCGACCTTGGCGCAGTGCGTGATCGCCTCCGTAAACAGTTTGACCGCTTCCTGCTCCTGCTTGAGGTCCAGCTTGAGCTGTTCCTGGACGGTCTCGCCCACGTGCACGGTCCCCAGACGCTGCATGTTGGGGATGCCCTCGAGGTAGAGGATGTGCTCGATGGTTTTCTCCGCGTCCTTCATCTCGTCGATGCTGAAGGAGCGGATCTTGTGGTAGCGCCGCTCGTAGCCCCAGTTCTCGGACATCATGGCGTGGACGAAGTACTGGTTGATCGCCGTCAACTCATTGGTCAGGATCTTGTTCAGAAGCTCGAGGACGCCTTCTTTAGCTTTCATGCCGGGTTCCTTTCTTGGCAAGGACTGGGAGTGCGAAGGTTGAGGAGGCAGCGCTCATCCCTGAAGCCCGACGAGCCTGGATGGAAGCGATTATCGGGCAGGCCGGCTCGACAGTCAATACGGATCTTTTGACAGGCGGTTACCGGCGTGAGCAGCAATTCGACGCGATGGCGACCAGTTGATGGATGTTCCTCGCGCAGCGCCCGCAGCAGTCTTCATCGTCCAGCCCCAGCGTCGTTGCCAATGAGTCTGGGTCCATTGGGCCCGATTGCATGACCTGCTGGATGTCCGACTCCTTCAGCCCTTTGCACAGACAGACATACATGATGGGCTCCTTGTCTGGACGGGACGCGCGCGGCTTCCCCTATCGGTTTTAGCGGCCCGCCATTGTTTCAAA
Organism: uncultured Nitrospira sp.; assembly: GCA_964552455.1. Classification (GTDB taxonomy): domain Bacteria; phylum Nitrospirota; class Nitrospiria; order Nitrospirales; family Nitrospiraceae; genus VGXG01. Next base: position 44 of record CAZKHY010000112.1, on the reverse strand, counting down.
AACGATTATGATAACCATTCTCATTACTTGGCCGATAGTAACCC
>CAZKHY010000111.1:0-11315 GCA_964552455.1 uncultured Nitrospira sp. | reverse complement strand
CCGTGCGCCGCCATGGCCTGCAAGGCGTTCATGATGATGTTCACGAAGGCCTGGTGCAGTTGGGCCGGATCGGACAGGCACTGGGGCAGGTCCGCCGCGTAATCGGTCACCACCCTGATGCGGTGCTTCATCAATTCGTTGGCCAGGAAGTCCAGCGCCCCCTTCAGGATCGTCGTGACCGAGCAGATTTGCAGCGAGGGCCGGATCGGCCTGGCCAGAGTCAGGAAGCGCTGGGCGATGCCGCCCATGCGCTGGGCCGCCTCCCCGATCTTTTGCAGGTCCGGCTCGAGTCCGTCGTACTCCCGGTTCGCCAGTTTTTCCTTCAGCAGTTGGAGGCGGCCGGTCACGACAAACAGCGGGTTCTTGAGCTCGTGCACGATCCCGCCGAGCAGTTGGCCCATCGCCGCCAGTTGCTCGATCCGCTGCGCATGCCGCTCCATCTGCTTGCGCTCGGTGATGTTCTGCTTGATGGCGACGAAGTTGGTGATCTCGCTGTTGTGGCCTCGAACGGGCGTGATCGTCATCTCATCCGTGTACAACGAGCCGTCCTTCCGTTTGTTGATCAGTTCTCCATGCCACACCTTGCCCGCCGTGATCGTCTTCCAGAGGTCCTCGTAAAAGCGCTGGTCCTGCCGGCCCGACTTGAGCAGGCGCGGGTTCTGGCCGAGCGCCTCATTCTCTCCATAGCCGGTCAGTTCGGTGAAGGCGGGATTGACCCACAAGATCGTCCCCTCCGCATCCGTGATCACGACCCCGTTGGCGGCCGCTTCCAGAGCCCGCGTCACCAGCCGGGCCTGTTCTTCCGCCCGCTTGCGCTGGGTCACATCGTTCAACGAGAAGACCAAGAACTCCGTATCACCCGCCTCGCCCAGGATGGGCGTGAGCGTCCAGTCCCAATACGTCACACCCCACTCGGGATGATCGGGGTAGACGAAGGGCCGTGCCACGGTTTGAAAGGGTCTTCCGGTCCTCACGACGTCCTCGAAGATCGCCCGGGCGTCGGACGGATAGAATTCGAAATGGTTGTGCCCCGCGAACTCCGAGGCGTCGCGCTGGCAGGCCTTGGCATAGGCCTCGTTGACCCGGACGAAGTTGAACGCCTTGTCGAGAATCACCAGCGGGGTGACGGAATAGCGGAAAAATGCGTCCAGCGTGCGGCCCTGACGGATGAGTTGATCGTTGAGCCGCTGGCGCTCGGCGCGCAGCCGGAGTTGCCGCACTCCGTAAGCCGTATCGTCCGCCAGTTCGGCAAGCAACTTGACTTCTTCGGCGTCGAAGGCGTCCGGGTCTTGCGAGTGAATCCGCAGCAGACCGATCCTGTCCCCGTCGGACAGGAGGGGCAGCGCGATGAGCGACGCATACCCGAACCGGCCGGCCTCTTCGTGCCAGGGAGCGAAGGCCGGGTCGGCGAAGATCCGCCTCGCCGCAGCCGGCCGGCCCGTTCGCATCGCCGTCGTAATCGGCTCCGTCCGTTGTAGCTCGGACCAGGTGAACCGGATCGACTCCAGGTACTGGGGAGGAAACCCGAATCGGTCCGAGGAGCGTGAAGGCTGGGCCGCGTCCGTTCCGGCCAGACAGACACAGGCCGTTCGGTACCCGCCCGCCTCCACGAGGATGCGGCAGATTTTTTCCAGGAACGTCGCCTCATCCGATGCCCGGATCAAGGCTTGGTTGCAGAGGCTGATCATCCGCAGGTCCTGGTTCGTCCGGCGCAACTGTTCTTGCCCCCGCTTGCGCGCGGTGATGTCCCGCAGGATGCCGACCGTATTCCACCGGCCGCCCAGTTTCACGGCAGAGACGGATAATTCGATCGGGAACTCGCTCCCATCCCGCCTTCGCGCCACAAGCTCCAGAGTCTTCCCCACGACGGGACCCTGTCCCGTCTGGCGGAACCGGCTCCAGCCACGCCGGTAGGCCTCATGGAACCGTTCAGGCGCGAAGATCCGGTGCATCTCCCGACCCAGCGCCTCCTGGGCGGGATATCCGAAGATCCGTTCCGCCGCCTGGTTCCAGAAGCTGATCTTTCCCTCGTGATCGAGCAGGATGACCGCATCCTGGGCCGATGCGCTCATGGCCCGGAAGGTCTCCTCGCTCGCGCGCCGGGCTTCCTCCGTCCGCCTCCGCTCGGCCAGATTGTTCAGCCATTGCTCCAGCCTGGCCGCGGATCGATCTTTGGCGAGGAAGGCGGCGGGAGGCAGGTAGTAGGGGTTGTCGTGGAGCTCCGTGCCCACCGCCACCATCGGGTGGGTGGCCAGGATGTCCAGTTGCACCTCCGGCGTGAACCGTCGCCGGTCGTATTGGCAGAGGGCCAGGCAGCGGCTCCCAGGAAAGAACTGATTCAGCTTGGCTTCGTACTCGATCAGCCGCTCCGAGCCGGGCAGCCCCCGCAAGGCCCAGGTCATCTCGCCGGTGACGCGCAAGACCGGGTAACCCTCCGCCACCGCCTGGTCGGTTGCCGCTCGAAGCAACGCGATCATCCGGTCCGGATCGAAGGCCCCTTCGCGAAGATAGGCCTCCTGCACCGTCAGGATGCCCAACTGGCCACTTTTCAAGAAGGGCCCCACGTCCAGCCCGTCGTCCTGCAGATAACCCAAAATGGCTTCCGCGGTCCTGGCGTCCACGATGTAGAGAACCTTCTCGCCCCGTTCGAGCCCTTGGCGGAGAAACGGCGTGAGCAAGGCCTTGTGCTCCTCCTCGGTCTCGTAGAGCGAGCAGAGGTGCGCGCCCGGCTTCAGGCCGGCCAGCGTCGGCAAGGCGTCGGGTTGTGCGGAAGTGATGCCCGTGCGTCTATTGGTTCCTTGAGAGTGGTCCATGATCATCTTTCAGATCAATTTTCACGGCCGATTGCCGACGGCCGATCGCTCTTCTCCGCCGGCAGCCGGACGATGAATGTGGTCCCTTTTCCGACTTCCGTTTCGTAGGCCACCGTCCCGCCGATGGTCATCAGCGTGGACCGCACGATCCAGAGACCGATACCCGTCCCTTGTTCCGGCGGTTTCGTGCTGAAGAACGGCTCGAAGAGCTTGGGTCGGTGCTCGGACGGAATGCCGGGCCCGTCGTCCTGAATTCTGACTTCGATCCAGTTCCCCCCTTCGCCCTGTCTCCGTGTCTCCCCTTCCCCCGACGCGGCGACGCAGAGACGCGGCGCGCGTCGTCCCGTCGCTCTTCCCCCCGTCGCCCTATCGGCGACGAGCGTCGCCGTGACCGTCAGCGTGCCCCGTCCGTGGGCGGCGCTCATGGCCTGGACGGCGTTCATCATCAAGTTCAGAAAAATGTCCTGCAATTGATGTGGATCGGCCCACAGATCCGGCAGGTCGGGTGTCAATCGCTTCACCAAGGTGATGCCGTTCTTCATCAGCTCGTTGGCGAGAAACACCAGGAGTTGCTCCAGTATGGTCTGCACGACGCATCGTTCCTGGAAGTGACGCGACGGTCTGGCCAGTTCCACGAATCGCTTGACAACCTCGGTGATCCGATGCAGCGTGACCTCCATCTTCCGGAGGTCGGCAGGAGTAACTTTGTAGTGGCTTTGTTCCATCTTGGCTTGGAGCAGTTGCAGCTCGCCGCTCAGGATGAACAACGGATTCTTGAGCTCATGGGCGATCCCGCTGAGCAGTTGACCGAGCGCCGCCAGCCGGCTCATCCGCTGAGCCTGCTCCTGAATCTGTTTGAGCTTGGAGATGTCCTGGTTGACGATCACGGCGCCCGTGATCTGCTGGGTCTCATCCCGTATCGGGAGCGCGGAGTTGAGGATCGTCTTCGTGGTGCCGTCAAAGCATTCGATGATGATCTCTTCGTTGAGTGACGTCTCTCCTTTGCGGATGGCCCGCGCGGCCGCCCACTCCTCCGGCTCAATGCGCCTGCCTGTGGCCGCCCACCACCCCCTGTATTCTCCGAACTGCTCGATCCCCACGTACCGAGCCCCGGCCCAGATTTGATGACCTGCCGGGTTCCCCTGGACGATCCGACCGGTTGTATCCTGAATCCAGATGCCGACGGGCAAGGCTTCCAGCACCTTCGTCAGAAGCTGCTCGTTCTGTCGCAGCGCCTCCTCCGTCCGTTTACGCTCGGTGATATCCTGCGCAAACACGAGGATTCCGACCATGTTGCCGCGGGCATCCCTGTACGGCACTTTGTCGGTCTGGATCCAGTGCTTGCTCCCTGACGCCGTCTGTAACAATTCGATGATCCCGAGCTTCGGATTGCCGGAGGCGATGACTTCCTTGTCGTCCTGGTAATACTGCTCCGCCTCCTCCGGATAGAGGTCGTAGAAAGACTTCCCCTCGATTTCCGCCGGGGTCTTGTTGAGCGAGGCGGCGGCGGCCCGGTTGGCTCTGAGGATGCGGTTCTCCAGATCCTTGTACCAGACCATCGCGGGAATCAGATCCAGCAGGACCTGCTGCTCCATCTGCTGGCGGGCCAGCCTCTCTTCGGCCCGCTTGTGCTCACGGATTTCCTGTTCCAGAGTCGCATTCACGCCGGCCAACTGGACCGTCCGTTCCCGCACTCTGGTTTCCAACTCTTCGGTCAGCTTTCGCAGCGATTCCTCCATCCATTTCGAATCGTCGATATCGGTGTTCGAGCCGAACCATCTGGTGACGCGTCCGGCTGCATCCCGAAACGGTACGGCACGGGTCTTGAACCACCGGTACTGCCCGTCCGCCCGCCGAATCCGGAACTCCACATCAAACTTGTCGCCTTCACGCACCGCCGAGTTCCAGGCATCCTGCACACGCCGTTGATCGTCGGGATGGATCCGGTCGAGCCACCCGTAGCCGAGTTGGCTTGCCTCGGGAATCCCCGTGTATTCGATCCATTGACGGCTCAGGTACTCACAGCGGCCATCCGGCAGGCAGGTCCACACCAAGTGTGGAAGCGATTCGGCCAGGGCCTGATAGCGATTCAGGCTCTCCTGCAGCGCCGCCTCCACCCGCCTCTGCTCGGCGCTTTCGATGCGCGTCCACCGGTTTTGGCGCTTGATCAACGCAAACTGGTGGTTGGACACGACATCGACGACCTCCGAGGCTCCGCATTTGTCCAACGAATAGGTGCACAGAGCCATCATGCGGAATTGGCCGATGACGCTGTTGACCTTTTGCTCATAGTCGGTGAAGGCTTGCCACTCTTTCGATTCGAGCCAGAACGTGTTCCCCGTCAACCGCAACCCGTCGAACCCCTTGGCTCTTGCCCGATCGAGCTTCTCAATCCATCCGTTCAGCACCCGGTCGGCCTCGAAGGTCCCGCCTTTACGATACCAGTCGGTATAGGGAATGATTTCCAGTTGTCCTATGGCGAGGTAGCGGTCGAGGTCCGGGACGGTCCTGCGCAGGGCCGCCTCTGCTTCTTCCACGCTCAGCGGTTCCGAGGTCACCCACATGCAGAATTCGTTCTGCTCCAATCCTTGTTTGAAATAGGGCACGAGCAGATCGATCAGGTCTCCCTTGGTCTTGTAGAATTGACAGAAGTGCGTACCCCACGGCACCTCGCCGATGACCCCGATGCCCGATTTTCTGCGTTCTCCTTCGACCACGGCTCGTTCCCTTACGGACCGTCTGGCTGCCGGGCAGCCGTCAACGTTTCACGCAGCGCCGACCTCATTATTCACGCGCGGCCTCCTGATGGTCGGCTGGGCCTGCCCGCACGCCGAGCAGCGCCCGGCCTTCTCGACCTTGAGTTCACCCCACAGGCCCGCCCGCGCCTCTTGCATGAACTGAGTCACTTCGTCCAACCCCGTGATCGTCACCGCGCCGGCCGCCTTGGCCAGACATCGGCCGCAATAGCTCATGCCCGGATGATCATTCAGCACCCGGAGAAGAGTTGTCGCGAGGTCCTCCATCGGCTCCTCCCGCGCCTCAAATGAAGGAATGGCGCACGGTCCGGAACGCCGTCGTCAGTGCTTCCTGATCGCCCCTTTCAGTCCCGCACGTGCAGACCAGCCTTTCCACCGGGCCCATTGCTCCATGTTTGGGGCTCGCTCGAACCGCTCGTCTAAAAGTTGCCAGGCGAGAATCTGCTTGATCGAGATGGCGCATCGGCGACGCCGGAGACGGCACCAACCGCTGATCTGCCCGGTCCACGTGGTGTGGTAGATCTCCACCAGCCCTTCGACGACAGGCCCGTCTACCAGCCGGTACCTAATCCACACGAGCCGCTGCTCTCTGGCGGCCTGCCGCGCGTAGCGCAGCAGGAACGGCCCGGTGTTGGGCGCCGTCATGGGTTGGAGCGGTGGATGGGTGCGGACCCAGATGGCTCGCACGGCGACCATCACGGCGGCGATCAGAACAACGCCCAGGTAGACCCGGCCTGACATGTTCGTTCTCCTCCAACCAGGCCGGTGGTTGCACCTGTTACTTCTTGGGCTGAGGCTGGGACTGTGCCGCCAGTTTCCGACTGGCCATCGTCACCGTGTACTCGATGGCCTCCTTGGTGTTTTGCTTAAACTTCGGCCAGAGCTCCCGGTCAATCGCCGGATCGTGCAGGATGGTCTGGACCGTCTGGCTGACCCCGGTCTTGGCCGCATATTCGATGGCCTCTTTCACCTCCTGGCGGAGCATGCCCATCGTCAGATTGAAGGTGACCAGCCAGGCCACCGAGAACACGATCGCCCAGGGAATCGCCTGGACAAATCCCCTGATCAGCACCTGCCCGTAGCTCCTGTCTTCCATGACGCACCTCCTCTCGGCGTGAAGGCATGAAGGATTGTGACCTTGCTTGGCCCCAACCAGGGATATCACCCAGACCTGAGACCAAGACATAAGAGGGCAAAGCAAGAGAAATGCCCTGGAGGAGCAAGCAGGTTTCTCGCGATATTCTCTAGTGTTTTCGCGAGGATGGGAACTGAGGCAACTGACGATCCGGCGGGTAAGGAAAGACGGCCAAGTCTGGCCTGTCGCCTTTAGCTACAGAGAGCCTGACAAAGTCAGTCGCATAATGGACCAGGGCCGGGACCTGCTCACGGCCCCCTATTCCATCCTGGGCCGAATTGTCGAGGTCGAACTGAGCCTGATCGGCTTATGGCCTTGTGCTTTTCATCGCAAGACCAGCACGGGGCAGGGCGCGCGGTGCAGCACGGCATGCGAGGCGCTCCCCAGCAGGAACCGCGTGACCCCGTGGCGGCCGCGTGAGCCCATCATGATAAGGTCCGGCTTGGTGGCTTCCGCCCACCCAAGAATCGCATGGCCCGGATCGCCCAGCGTGACCGAGCCGGAGGCCTGGCAGCCGAGCTTGGAGAGCTTCGCCGCCGCGTCATCCACGAACTCCCGCCCGCTCTTGATCGCCTTTTCCTTCAAAGCCTCCGAATCGGAAATCCCCACGGGCCACAGGGGCGCCGCAAAGGGCAGGATCGTCAGCACGCTGACCTGAACCGACTCCTTGAAGGGCTTGGTGGCGAGAAACTTGATGGCGGCATCCGCATCGGACTCCCCTTCGACCGCCAGCAACACCTGTTTGATCGCCCGCACGTGCCTGTTCACCACCAGCGTCGGACAGGAGGCCTGCGTGATGACGCGGTGGGACACGCTCCCCAGGAGGACTTCCTGCACCGGGCCCAGCCCCCGCGCCCCCAGCACGATCAGGTCCGCCCGCTCCTGTCCGGCGACCGACAGGATCACGTCCGCCGGACCGCCGACCTCCAGGCGCTTGGAGGTCGGCCCTGTATGGAACGGCAGAATCGAGACGGTCCGGTTGAGCAGCCGCTCTCCGTCCTCCCGCATGCCCTTCTCCACCGTCGTGTAGAGCTCCTGCGCGACCTCCGGCACCATCATCGGATAGGCCGGCTTGGGCACGTCCATCGCATGCAGGATGATTAACTGCTGCACGGGCGACAGGTGCGCCAGCGCCCGCGCCGCCTCGTACGACTGATCCGAACCGTCCACCGCCACCAGGATACGCATAGGGTCCTCCTTAAAGAATTGACGATCGAGTGATTGCCAGGATCGAATGATTGCCGAAATTGCGCGATTGCCACGATCGGGTGATTGACAAATTGCACAGAATTGACGAATCCGTTAATCGTCAATGAATCAATTCAACAATCATCAATTCTTCCGTAATCGCCAATTCTTCCAATCGTCAATCATGGCAATTCTTTTCCTCTCGCTCCCCTTGCGGTCCGCCGCGATGCGACGAAGATTGCCAGAAGCTCGCGCACTTCGCGCAAGAGATCGGCCGTTCGCGTGGAAGCAACCATGCCGCTTTCCGTCAACAATTCCAGCCAGAATTCCGTTTCATCTGTTTCTTCGACGACCACGCCCATTTTCGAAACGAATTCGGCCTTGGACCTGGAACGGCAGGCCGCCCGGTAGTTCGCAGCCAGCGAGGTGCCGGAGCGGATGAGTTGCCTCCCAAGCACCCGAGCCTCGTCGGTTCTCGGAAGATCACGGGCCAACCCGAGAGCCGCCAATGCGAACTGCTTCGTCCTCTGCCTGAGCTGTGCCGCTTGTTGCATTCCCCCTTTCCCCAATCGTCAATCACCAATCGTCAATCTCTCAATTATTCGTACCGCAGCGCGTCGATCGGGTTGAGGCGCGACGCCTTGTCGGCCGGATACAGGCCGAAGAAAATCCCGACTCCGACCGAGAACAGAAACGCGATCGCGACGGCTTGCGGCGAGATGATCGCGGGCCAGCCGGCGACGGTGGTCGCCAGCTTCGCCCCCACGATGCCCACCACCACGCCGACCACCCCGCCCACCGTGCTGAGGATCACCGCCTCGATCAGGAACTGCAAGAGGATGTGCCGGCGCTTGGCTCCGACGGCCATCCGGATGCCGATCTCGTGCGTCCGCTCCGTGACCGACACCAGGAGAATGTTCATGATGCCGATGCCGCCCACGATCAGCGAGATCGAGGCGATGCTCAACAGCATCAGCATCATCGTGCGGCTGGCGCCGGCCGAGGCCTTGGCGATGTCCTCCATGGTCCGGATCGTGAAGTCGTCTTCCTCGGACGGCTGCAGGTGATGCCGCGCCCGCAAGAGGTCCTTGATCTCCGGCACCGTCTGCTGGATCTGTTCCCGCTTCGCGGTGGCCACGAGGATGACGCCCACCGTGCCGAGGAATTTCGTGCCGAGCACCTTGCGCTCGGCCGTGGAGAAGGGAATGTGGACGACGTCGTCCTGGTCCTGTCCCATGAGACTCTGCCCCTTGGGCGCCATCACCCCCACAACACGCAAGGGAACGTTCTTGATCCGGATCTGCGCCCCCACGATTTCCTCGCCCCGCTCGAAAAGGTTCTCCGCGGCGGATTTCCCGAGCACCGCCACCTTCGCGGCGCTGTCCTCGTCCGATTGCGTGAAGAAGGTGCCCTGGGCCATCGGCCAGTCGCGGATATCCGGATATACGGCGGTGGTGCCGATGATCACGGTGTTCCAGTTCTTGTTCTCGTGCACGGCCTGGAGGACCGCGCGATTGGCGTAGGAGACCGCGGAGACTCCGGCGATGCGCCGTTCAATTTCACGCGCGTCTTCGACCGTCAGCGTGGAGACGCCGCCGAATCCGGTCCGCACGCCGCCCACGGTCGTGGCGCCGGGAATGATGATGAGCACGTTCGTCCCCAGGCTGGCGATCTGGGCCTGGACCGAGGCGCTGGCGCCCTGCCCCAGGCTCACCATCGCCACCACCGCCCCGACGCCGATGATGATCCCGAGCATGGTCAGCCCGGCCCGCAGGGGGTTCCTCCCCAGCACGCGAAAGGCCAACTGGATGGTCATCAGAAGAAAGTTCATGGCTTAAGAGCTGCCAGCCTTGTTCTCTCCGCAGACGCGGGGATGCGGTGATCACCGTGTCGCCCTGTCTCCGCGTCTCCCCCTCTCATATCATCTCATCCTCGGTCCGCCGAAGCCGGGCGGCAGATTCTTCTGATTCGGCTCTTCCGGCGCTTCCAGGCCCACGATCACCCGATCGCCCTCCCGGACTTGTCCTTCCAGCACTTCGGTGAACTGCTGGTCCGCGATCCCGGGCTTGACGGGAACGGCTTGGGGTTGGCCTTCCCCGCCGACCATCCACACGACCGTCTTCTTCTTTTCGATGGGGGCACCGGGCGGCTTGAACCGGACCGCCGCATTCGGCACCCGCAACGCGTCGTCCTTCCGGGCCGTGACGATCGTGACGTTGGCCGTCATGCCCGGTTTGAGCCTGAAATCCCGATTGTCGGCGCCGACCACGACGTCGTAGGTGACCACGTTCTGAATGCTGAGGGGGGAATTACGGACTTGCGTGATCGTGCCCTTGAACGGCTCCTTCGGATAGGCGTCCACCGTAAACTCGGCCTCCTTGCCTTCCGTCACCCCGCCGATGTCCGATTCGCTCACGTTGGCGTGCACCTCCATGCGGGTGAGGTCCTGCGCGATGACGAACAGGGTCGGGGGTTGGAAGCTGGAGACAACCGTCTGGCCGACATCCACGTTGCGCGAGACCACGATCCCGTCCACCGGCGAGTAGATCGTGGTGTAGCCCAGATCCAGCTCGGCGTTGGAGAGCGTAGCCTGGGCTTGGTCCACTTGGGCCTGCGCGACTTCCACCTGGGCCGCCGCGTCACGGAAGTTGGTCCGGGCCAGGTCGAGATCGGATTGGGCGACAAACTCCTGCCGTCGCAGCGTATCCATCCGATCCAGCTCGAGCTTGCGTTGTGCCAGTGCAGCCTGCGCCTTGATCAGGGTCCCCTGGGCGTTTCTCAGGGTCGCGCGGGCCTGGTTCACCCGGGCCTGGTACAGCAAGGGGTCAATCTGGGCAATGACCTGTCCCTTCGTGACCACGGAGTTGAAGTCCGCGTACAGGGCTTTGATCTTTCCGGTGACCTGGCTGCCCACCAGGACGGAGATCACGGGGTTGACCGTCCCGGTTGCGGTCACGGTTGCGGCGATGAGCCCCCGATCCACGAGCGCCGTCTTGTAGTGGGCCGCCGGCGCGCTCGGCGTCAGCCAGTACCAAAGGGCGCCCCCGGCTGTGATCACCGCGATCAGGATCGCAACGATCAATCCGGGCCGTGGGCGTTTGCGGGGCGGCGGTTCATGAGGAGGAATCTCCGCGACAGGACGGAGCGGCTCCGCGGACAGCACGAGAGCGGACTCTTGTGAGCCCTCTTTCTGAAAGTCCTGGATGGAAGGACCGCCGGTCTGCGGCTCCTCTGTATCCGGTCTCATGCCATACTCCAATACCGGGTCAAGGTCACCGTTTCAAGTTTGAGAGCAAGAGAGGTGCCGCTTCGATGTTTCGGCCTTCCCAAAGACCGCTTTGATATTCACTATTTATATAGGCATCGGACCGAACCCCAGGAGGAGGCTCAGAAATTTGGGGAGAATCTCCACAAGAGGGAACG
>CAZKHY010000110.1:6672-11470 GCA_964552455.1 uncultured Nitrospira sp. | reverse complement strand
GCAGCCGGAAGAATCCCGAGCCTTTTAAACCGCGATAGAGCCCCCATTGTACTCCGATCCAGGATGCCGGGACGTCGTCCTCCGCAGAGCACCTGGACGGCTTGGACGAGAAACTCGATTTCGCGGATCCCGCCGGTCCCCAACTTGACATTCCTGGTTTCATGGCCGCGGCCGGCCATCTTCTCGTCGATCATGTCCTTGACTTCCTTGACCTGCCGGAGAAGCTCTGTCGCCTTGGCTGTTTCCCTGCCGGCCGGAGAAGCTCCGAAGACAAAGGGCTTGACCCTTCGCAGAAAAGCGCGCCCGACGGCCAGATCGCCAGCCACAGGCCAGGCTTTTAAGAGCGCCAGCCGTTCCCAGGTCTGGCCTCGCACCTTGTAGTACTGTTCGTAGTCGGCCACCGACCGGGCCAGCCGCCCCACCGATCCTTCCGCGCGCAGCCGCAGGTCCACCCGGAACACGTGACCTTCCTGCGTCACGTCGGTGAGCGCTTTGGTCAGGTCTCGCGCCAGATACTCGAAATATTCCTCATTGGGGATCACCCGGATCGCCCTCCGGTCCTGGCCTGGCCCTGGTCTGGTCTCCCCTTCATCCGACCCGTAGACATAGATCAGGTCCACGTCGGAGCTGAAGTTCAGCTCGCCCCCTCCGAGCTTGCCCATCGCCATCACGGCAAACCCGCTTTCGACGAGCCGCCGCTTCCGATCCCGTTGTGAGGGAGCCCCGTACCGCCGCTGCAGGTCGGCCGCCACGATTTCGTAGGCGGCCTGGATCAAGACACAGGCCAGGTCCGACAGGACGGCCGTGGTCTCCGGGACCGGAGCCGACCGGAGCAGGTCGCGCACGCCGATCCGCAGCATTTCGCGGCGCCGGAAGCGCCGGAGCGCTTCAAGCTTGAGCTCAACCGAAACCACGTTCGCGAGGCCGGCCCGCAGGGCTTCCGTCAAAGCCGGACGAGAGGGTCGCCTGGTCAGGACCTGCTCCTCCGCCAGCCAGTAGACCAGCAAAGGATCGCGGATCAGCGTCTGGGCCAGGGCGTCGCTGTTTCCGAAAATCGTGCAGAGCAGGTGCAGCATGCGCGGGGATCCGGCCAGGTACTCGAAGAGCTGCAGGCGGTTGATGCCGGCCTGCAGAAACCGCTCCCAATGGTTCAGGGCCTGGTCCGGGTCCGCCGTTGCGGCCACGGAGATCAGCAACTCGCCCAGAATCTCGGCCAGAAGCTCACGCGATCTGGGCTCCCCCGCCATCGTCTGGATGTTGGCATCGGCCCGTTTGAGATCCGTCAAGCCGTAGGGCGCCAGCAGTTCGGCTACCGCTTCGGGAACGAGGCCGCTGGCCAGCAGCAGCGGGGATGGGTCATGCGTGGGGGGCGCAGGGCCGGCCGCCGGCTTGGGCCGGCTATGAGGGAGCCTTCGAGGCATGCGGCATTATACCGGTGGGCCAAGAGGCATACAATGAAGCTGCACCAAGGCCCGGCGCAGGGTATACTGGAACGCTTATGACCAAGGACCAGTTGCTGAGCAGTCTCCTGCCCCTCTGCCAGGGGGTGGAGGAAGAGATCGTCCGCGACTTCGTGCAGCGGATGGACCCTGAGTATTTCGACCGGTTCCCGCCGGACGCGATCGCCCGCCACGTCAAGCTGGCCGGACTCCTGGACCCGGATCATCCTTGCCAGGTTTCCGTGACGGACGCACCGGAGGGGCAGCTCGACGTCGCCGTCGTGGCCTACGACTATTTCTCCGAATTCGCGACGATCTGCGGGCTGCTGTCCTCATTCGGCCTGGACATCCGGGAAGGAGCCATCTACACCTTTGCGGAACCGACGGCGGCTTCTCCCCCAACGCCCCGCTACGGTCCCCGCCGGCCGCGGAAAACGGCCGGCCTGACCCGCAAGAAAATCGTGGACGTGTTTCGTGTGCGGCCCATGCCGGCGGCGCCTTTCACCCCTCCGCAACAACGTCGCTTCGTCGAGGAGCTCGGCAAGACCGTCAGGCTCCTGGACGAGAACCGGTTTCAGGAAGCCCGCAGGCTGGTCAACCGCCGGCTCGTGGAGACGCTCAGCCGGTCGCGGGGCGCCGTTGCCGGCCTCTTGTATCCGGTCCGGATCCGGTTCGACAACGAGCAGTCGCCCACCGACACCATCATGGATATCCGCTCCACGGACACCCCCGCCTTTCTCTATGCCTTTGCCAATGCCCTGACCATGCGGGGCCTCTACGTCAGCAAGGCCCGCTTCGAACATGAGGGCGCCGAGTTGCACGACCGTTTTTTCGTGCGCGGCCGGCACGGACAGAAGATCCAGGACCAGGCCCAGCAGCAGGAGCTCCAGTTGACCGCGACGCTGATCAAGCAGTTCACCCATTTTCTCACCTGGGCCCCGGACCCGGCCAAAGCCATCGACTACTTCGACCAGTTCCTGGACCGTCTCATGGAAGAGGCCGGAGGCGGCAAGGCGCTCGCCTTCCTCCAGGACAAGACCACCCTGGCGCAGCTCGCCAAGCTCCTCGGCACCAGCGACTTCCTCTGGGAGGACTTCCTCCGCCGGCAACATGCCAACCTGCTCCCGATGCTGGACCAGTACCGGCGACTGCCGCTGATCAGGCCGCGCGCGGCCATGGTGCGGGAGTTGCGGCGGCGGCTGGCCGGGGCGAGAAGCGAGAGCCAATGGCGGAAAGTGCTCAACCAGTACAAAGACGAGGAACTGTTCCGGATCGACATGAGACATCTGCTGGACGAGTCGTCCACGCTGCCGGATTTTTCCCGCGCGCTGACCGACCTGGCCGAGATCGTGCTCGCCCAGGCCATGCGGGACTGCCAGGCTCGGTTGTCGCGGCTGCACGGAACGCCCAAGCTTTCCACCGGGAAGGCCTGCCCTTTCGCCGTCTTCGGTCTCGGGAAATTCGGGGGACGGGAACTGGGCTACGCCTCGGACATCGAGGTGCTCTTCGCCTACGGCGGGGCGGGACGGACGAGCGGCAAGCGGACGCTGGAGAACAGCGAATACTTCGAGCGGCTGGTCCAGGCGATCCTCCAGACGATCGAGGCGAAGCAGGAGGGCATCTTCCATCTCGATATCCGGCTCAGACCGCATGGAAGCAAGGGGCTGCTGGCGAACCCGCTGGCGGAACTGCGGACCTACTACAGTCCCTCCGGGCTCAGCGCGCCCTTCGAGCGGCAGGCCCTGATCAAGCTCCGGTTCGTCTCGGGGGACGCAGGGTTAGGGCGGGAGGTCGAAGCGCACCGGGACGGCTTCGTGTACAGCGGGGAGCCCTGGGACCTGACCACGGCCCTGGACTTGCGCCGCCAGCAACTCAAGCAGTTGGTCGAACGGGGCACCGTCAACGTCAAACTCAGTCCTGGCGGCGTCATCGACATCGAATATGCCGTGCAATACCTCCAGCTCATGCACGGCCACGTGCACCCCCGGCTCCGCACGCCGAACACGCTCGAGGCCCTGGCGGCGCTGGGGGAGACCGGCCTGCTCGCATCGGGCGAGGCTTCGTTGCTGCGGGAGGCGTACCTGTTTCTCAGAAAGCTGATCGACGCGCTGCGCATCGTCCGGGGCAACGCCAAGGACTTGGTGCTGCCGCTGGCTGACTCCGACGAATTCATCTTCCTCGCCCGCCGCGTCGGCTACACCACCGACGACTGGCAAGCGGGAGCCAGGCATTTACAGACGGATATTGAGCAGCACATGGCCGCCACTAAGAGTTTCTTTGAGCGGACATTTGGGGCGTTGTGAGCGAATGTAACCGCAAGGAGACAAGAACCACCGCTAATGGCAAAGCGCCACTCGCATACAGCCATTCCCTCGATTTTCTAATTCACCCCGCTGACACTTTCTCCATTGAAAAGTCGCCCATCCCTATTTCCTCTTCCGTTACCCTAAGCGACTACTAGACGGACCAAACATCGGCGTATCCCCAAAAAATATCGAGCCATCATCCATCCGACCACAGCCAATTGACGAATTTCACATCACGTCCTACCTGATATCACAGCGCCTTCCTGGCTGAACATCCAGCAGAAGAACCGGTGCCAGAAACCGCACGGCGCGCGCCCTCCCGAGGGCAACAAAAGGGTCGGGATCTTTTCTGATGGCCCCGCCTCGCGCGCACGGTGGGAACTTCTTTTGACACAGGCCTAAAAACCAGCGAGATTGCGGCGGCAGACTGCCGGCTACCGACCTCCCATTAATAGACAGGCTTGCACACAGCTCCTATTTAGTATATACATTATTCGATGTTCGAGTGGGACCCCAGGAAGGCGGCCAGCAACAAAACAAAGCATGGGGTTTCATTCGAAGAAGCAGGCACGGCGTTCTTTGACCCAGCCGGTGTAGACGGCGAGGATGTGGACCATTCGGTCACGGAGGCGCGCCGATTCCGGCTGGCGCAGTCAGCAGCCGACAGGATTCTGGTCATCGCCTATACGTTGAGGAGCCACGGCCATGAAAAGACTATCCGAGTCATCAGTGCGCGGCTGGCAAACCGAAAAGAAAAGCGGCGCTATGAAGAAACGAAAGATTGATTATTCGGATATCCCCCCCCTGTCAGACCGGCAACTCGCCACCATGCGACGGGTAGGGCGGCCTCCATTGGGGGAGGAACGACGGCAATTGATAGCCATCCGACTCGATCCCACTGTACTTCGTTGGTTGAAATCTGTCGCCGCCAAGCGGAAGGTTCCTTATCAGTCGCTCATCAACGATCTGTTGGCTGGCGAGATGCGGAAGGCAGGCTAGCTCAGCGAAGCACCTATCTCGTGTGCGGGCGCTGATTTCCCTCGCTTCACGCCT
>CAZKHY010000110.1:0-6572 GCA_964552455.1 uncultured Nitrospira sp. | reverse complement strand
GCTCAGCGAAGCACCTATCTCGTGTGCGGGCGCTGATTTCCCTCGCTTCACGCCTCATGGTTTACGCTCAACGGTTCGCCGCACCGGCCTGATCAGCGGCGCGCCTTCGAGAGAATCTTCTTCATCGCCCGCTCGTCGAAGGCCCGCAGGGTCTCCGTACGCACATTGCCCTGGGCCCCGCCGGCGATCATCAGGGCCGTGGCCGTCTCGTCATCCGACGCCTCGAAAATGATCAGGCCGTCGTACGTCCCCATCGTCCAATAGATGTCCTTGACCTTCCCGCCAGCTTTTTTTATCGCATCGTTGAACTTGGCTGCCCGCTTGGTCGTGTCCTTCACATTCCGAATCCCTTGCTCAGTCCACCGGAACAGGGCGATGTAGGTCGGCATAGCGCACCTCCATACCAAGCTTCGCTTGAGCCCGGCACTTCGATTACATGTGCCGGGAGAAGTTTTTTGCCTATGGCTTTGGGCGCGGAGAGTTATTTTTCCTCCAGTGATTATTTGCCTCACCGCGTTTGCGTGAGCCATCCTGTTCGATTTTATTCTTCCTCCGCCCCCTCCACGTCCAGCCCGGCCAGTTCCGCATAGGTGCGCAGGAGGTCTGAGACCGAGAGGACCCCGATGATGGTCCCGTCCTCCGTAACCGCCAGGTGCCGAATCGCCTTGGCTTTCATCAACGCGATCGCGGCGGCGAGCGGCTCATCGTCCTCGATGCTGACCACCGGCTTGCTCATGCACGTCTTGACGGACGTTTGGGTGGGGTCCAGCCCTTTCGCGGTCCCCTTCCGGCTCAAGTCCGTGTCGGTGATGATTCCGACATACCGGCGACCGTCGTCGACCAACAGGGAGCCGACCCTCCACTTCGACAACAGCCTGGCTGCCTCCTGGAGCGTGGCGTCTTTGTGCACGCTACGCACATCATGGGACATGTAATCGGTAACCCGGATGCCTGCAATGCCTGTCGGCTGAACCCTGGATGTCCGGATCGTCGTCAGCATCGTAATGCAGCTTTCCAGTACCTGCCTGCGCTGCTGGAGGCTTTCCCGATAGACATCTCGCGCGCCTTGTTCCTGGGCTTCCTCCGGCAAATTGACCAGGCTGCCCGCCTCACCGACCTTCGCATATTCATACGCCTCCACGAACTCGGAGGAGGAGCCGAAGACCCGGCCGATCAACCGTTGCGTTGCCAGGTCAAAGTCCTCCAGCGACGCGCCGGTCGCCTTCCTGGAAAGAAAGGGCTGAAACCTGACCAGTTGCTGCTTGAGCCGTTCCACGTCACGGTCAATGAGCAAGCTGCGCGACCGTCGTTCATTCACTCGTCGTTCCATCCTGCCTCCATTAACTAGTGGGAAGGGAAGGATACCGCACCGAGTGGACGGGAGACAAGGAACATGGGGTCTCGTTCCGCTTTACGAAATGGAGGACCCTTGGGGGACTCAGCTAGGGCTTGGACTGTTCGACCAGCCGCAACACCTTGCCCAAGACCTCCGGGCTGCCGACAAGCTGGGGCGTCTGCTCGTTGTTGAAATCCCTCCGGGCGACGGAGGTCACCTGCGGCTTCAGGTACTCAAACAGTTCCTGGAGCTGGACGACGCCGTCGTGATCCTGATCCGCCTCCCCTTGCAGCCCCTTGAGGAAGAAATAGGTCAGCAACCCGTGGCCTTTCTGCTTGTAGGTGCTCGACACCTGCTCGCCGGAGCTGGCCGCGAGCACCGCGATCTTGCCAGAGGCCAGAATCGGATTCTCAACTGACAACACCATGGGCCTCATGCCTGGGGCAATGACCGAACGCCCGCCGGCGCCGGAGAAACAGGAATCGAGTACCACCACCGCGTCCTTCGTCGGCAGTTTGCCGAGACTCTCATATAGACGTTTTAGGGGATAGCCGGTGTCACCAATAAAGGCTGGATCGCCGTCATAGGGCACCAGGTAAGCGTCGCCGGTCTTGGCATTCGGCGCGCCGTGCCCGGAATAGTAGATGAACACGCTGTCGCCCTTCGCCACGTGGTTGGGAAGCCAGGTTTCCACATACTTCTGAATATCGGTTCTGGTCGCATTGTCGTTGACGCGCAGAACCACGTTCTCTTCCGGATAGCCCAAGACCTTGGTGAGGTACTTGGCCACAATCTTGGCGTCGTGGCTCGCAAAGTCCGCCTTGGGTAACTGGCTCCGGTATTTCTCGATCCCGAACACAAGCGCGTAGGCGTTCTTTCTGGCCGACACCTTCACCGCCGGCGGGGTATCGACATCGCTGGTCAGAGGGATCGCCTCCGTTCCTCCGGACATGAAGGCTTCCATCGGCCCGCCCGGCCTCTGCTGCCAATACGCCATGAGCTGCCGATCGGTTTGGACTTCCGCGGCAATCTCACGAACAAGATCGCTCGTACGTTGCTCGATCTGGGGAACGAAATTCTCCAAAGCCGTGGCGTTCTCCATCCGGGCGGCCAGAGGCCATCCCAATCCGACCGTGAGTGCGACGATGAGCCCCCCTAGGCCGGCTGTGCCGCCGCCGGCCAAACTAGGAGGGAACCGGGTTTCAGCCTTATATTTGCCGACCAGCACACCTGTTTGGGCATCCTTTAATACGAGCTCAATCTTGCAGCGAAGCCCCGCAAGGGCAAACGTTGTGCCTTCCGGCTCATAGGTCGATGTCACAAATCCCAAGAGATCTTCGCCCTTCGTCTGCGCTCGCCCTTCGAACACCGTGACTTCTTCAAACGTATTGGCCAACTCTGCCCGTAACGCATTGAACACGCCGGGGTACAGGTCAACATCGATCTCCCCTCCCGGCCGCCCGGGCACAATCAGATGTTGGGCTTTCAGCTTGTCATCCAGGAGAAGTCCGACTTTGAGCGGAAGCTTTCTGACTGGCGACTCGCCAGCCTGATGAAAGTTGTCGCGGATTGCGCCGGAGACCGAACAGGCCGTATGGCTGAGGAGCAGACTGACGAAGAGAAGAGACCAGCAGCGCTTCATCACGCCCTTCTTGATCCGTCGGAGGTGACGAGCCTGCATGAGAGCAAGAGACCGTCGGACCTTCAATAGCCAAAGAGAGGATGGTTTAATCTGAGCGTATCGAGCAGGTTTGTCAAGTACCGTTCTGGGCTGGCGGACGCCAAGGTCACGAATAGGCCCGCTCGTTGTGCTGGCTGAGGTCCAGCCCCAGGGCCTCCTCCTCCTGAGACACTCGCAGCCCCACCAGACGATCCACCAGCCTGAGAATCGCATAGGTCCCGATCAGGGAAAACAGCGCGACCGCGAGCACCGTCAAAAGCTGGAGGCCGAAGAACGTCGGGTTGCCGAAGAAGAGCCCGTCGGCGCCTCCTGGATTGACCGCCTTCGAGGCCAGGAGCCCCGTGGCCAGAATGCCGACCACTCCCCCGACTCCATGGATGCCGACCACATCCAGCGAGTCGTCATAGCCGAACTTCCCTTTCCAGACGATGGCCGTGTAGGAGAGCCCCCCGGCCACGAGCCCGATCAACAATGCGGAGAAGGGGCCTACGTACCCGGCGCCGGGTGTCACGGTGGCCAGCCCGGCCACCGCGCCGCTGGCCACCCCCAGTACGGTGGGAGTGCCCCGGTGAGCCCATTCCACCGTCATCCAGGCCGCGGCCCCGGCCGCCGCCGCCGTGTGCGTGGCCAGAAAGGCGGTGACCGCGACGGAGTTCGCCCCCAGCGCGCTCCCGGCGTTGAAACCGAACCAGCCGAACCAGAGCAGGCCGGTCCCCAGAATCGTCAGCGGCAGGCTGTGCGGGGCCATGTAATCGGTCCCGTAGCCATGTCTCTGCCCCAGGACGAACGAGCAGACGAGCGCCGCCATCCCGGAGCTGATGTGCACGACCGCGCCGCCGGCAAAGTCCAGGGCCCCCAGCCGCCCCAGCCAGCCGCCCCCCCACAACCAATGGGCGACCGGACAGTAGACCAGGAGGGACCAGAGAACCGCGAACAAGAGCAGTCCGCCGAACTTCATCCGTTCCGCAAAGGCGCCGGTGATCAAGGCCGGCGTGATCGCCGCGAACATCAGTTGGAACACCATGAAGGCCTGGTGCGGGATCGTCGGGCCGTAGGTGGGATGGGGGGTCAGCCCCACTCCGCTCAACCCGATCCAGTCGAGCCCGCCGATCAGGCCCTTCTGGTCCGGCCCGAAGGCCAGGCTGTAGCCGATCAGGATCCAGAGCAAGCTGACCAGGCAGAGGATGATCACGCTGTGCATGATCGTGCCCAGCACGTTCTTGCTGCGCACCAAGCCTCCGTAGAAGAGGGCCAGGCCCGGCACGATCATCGCGAGTACCAACGCCGCGGAAGCCAGGACCCAGGCCGTGTCCCCCGTGTCGACTTTGAGCGGGGAGGCTGCGAGAGGGGCGCTGGCTTGCGGCGAAGCTTGCGGCTGGGGCGTCTCTTGCGACCATGCTAGCTCTCCCCCGACGCCTACGGTGACCCACACGAGAAGCACGAGAAATCCGATCCTGCAAAATCGTCCTGTCATGGCGTTCTCCCCTTCAGTCGCACCGCACGTCGCAACCTCATTCCGAGCCCTTCTTCAAAAGAAAGGCGCCGGCAGGGCTCTGCCGGCGCCTCGCGATCCAGACGGCGCGAGCCCGTCACCCTCCGCCCCGCTTGCCCTGCATCTCCTTGTCATAAAATTCGATCATCCTGGCGATCTCGTCTTTGGTCATGCCCTTCTCCACCCATTTGTGGCTCTCCTGCGCCATCAACTCTTTCGCCACCTCCGGCGACAACTCGCGCACCTTCGGCAGGAACTTGGTGTAGAAATGCTTGGCGACCTCGTAGAAGCCCTGCCAGTGCACAAAGTCGGGCGCGATCTTGGAGAGCCCGTGCCTGGCCCGCCGTCCCTCGTGGTGCCACAGTTCATAGAACACCCATTCGATCTCTTCATCGTAGGGGGTCGGGGTGATCTTCTTCAGCGCGAGCAGCTTGTCCATCGCCGCCTTGGACGGCTTGCCGAACTTGTCGTTGTACAAGTTGATCCCCTGGTCCATCGACGTGAAGAACCGCTCCACGATCTCCCCGCTGTGACAGGAGGCGCAGACCTGCTTCATGGCCTTCCGCCGGACTTCGTGATTCTCAAGCCTGGTGGAGACAACCGGACGCAGGGTCCAACTGATCCGGTCCCCCACGTCGTGGGTCGCCTCCTGCTGGTCCGTCGCGCTCATGTGGCAGGTGGCGCAGGTGGGGAACAGGTAATCCTTCCCCGGATGCCACTGCTCCGTCGGCTGGGCGAGCTTCATCTTGTCCTTGTTGGCCGTGAACAGGACCCCGTGCTTGCTCTCATAGTAGGCCTCGATCTGGGGATGATCCGGCCCCATGTGACAGCGGCCGCAGCTCTCCGGCTGGCGCGCCTGGGCGATCGAGAAGCCGTGCCTGGCGTGGCAGGCCGCGCAGGTGCCCTTCGATCCGTCCGGATTCACGCGCCCGATGCCGGAGTTGGGCCAGGTCGACGGGTGGAGCTTGCCGTTCTCCATCACCTTGACGACGCTGCCGTGGCAGCCGGCGCACCCGGTGGTAATCACCTCCGGTCCCTCCACGACGTTCCCGAGGAAGTTGTCGAGGGAATTGGTGAACTGCGCGCCTTTGGCGTGATGGGACTTCTCGAACTCCTTGGCCTCCTTATCGTGGCACCGCATGCAGTCCTTGGGCGTGACCAGCGTGGACACCATCGAGCCGTAATGGTCGTAGGCGTCCGGCTCCCCCTTCTCGGCCCGATGGCACTCGACGCATCCGATGCCCTTCGGGGCATGGCGGCTGTATTTCCAGTCGTTGATCCCTCCGACCGAGACGTCTTTTGCCATGTGGCAATCGATGCACTTCTTGTTCTCGGCGGAGACAAACGGCCTGAGACCGCCTCCCCGTCGCTCCTCCACCTGGACGTATCCGACCCCGGTCAGCGCCAGAAACAGCACGAGGCAGAGGCCGCCGATCAGGTAGCGCGTCAAGTTCAATTTCCCGTTCGGCGCAGCGGGCCGTTCTTCACCTGATCCCTGGAATTGTTCGTTCGGGTCTTCCATGCGGCGCTCCTTACATCCTGGCATCCAGAACCATGAGAACCACGAACGTGACGACGGCCAGAGTCCCGACCAGCGCGTTGACGAGGGCCATGGGCCACCCCCGCTCCGCCAGCAGGCGGTCTCCGAACGGATACAGCAAGAACAACCCGGCGGCGCCCAGCAGGCTCCAGAGCGCCACCGGTCCCGGCAGCAGCGTGATCCACATGTAAGGGGCCGAGAAGTACCAGGGCGGCGACACGTCGGAAGCCACCTCTTGCGGATTGGCCGGCGGCCCCAGCGTCGGGGGAAAGATCATGACCAGGTCCACGATCAACACCAGCAAGCCGACGGCGATCGCCCCCATCATCAGGGTATGTTCGGGGTAGAAGGGATGAAAGCCGCGACTCCTCTTCACGTCGGCAAACCCCAGGAGCCGTACGACCACCACGTGGCCGACGACCAGGGCACCCAGCAGGACCGGCAGCAGCTTGGTGTGCAGGTCATAGAGGCGCAAGAGCGTCCCCCCCGACACCTCCTCCCCCCCGCGCAAAAGGTACAGGAG
>CAZKHY010000109.1:0-11967 GCA_964552455.1 uncultured Nitrospira sp. | reverse complement strand
TGCCGGGGCCGTACCGATTAAGACGCGGGGCACTCACGGGATGGCGGAGAGCAGGTCGCTGGCGACCGTTCATCCGTCCGCCACAAAGAAGAGTATAATAAAACGGTCAATCGATTGTCCGCTCGCATGTGATCGGAGCGAGCGGCTCAACCGAAGGTTGATTGCTGGGAACGAACGGATCGCATTAGGGTTTTCTCCGGTCGTCCTTAATTTTCAAGGACGACCGGCTCTAGCAAGCTTGGTATGGAGGAATCATGATCGTCGGGGTGCCCAAAGAAATCAAGGACCAGGAGTTCCGAGTCAGCCTCACGCCGGACGGAGTGCGGGCTCTCTGCGCCGCGGGCCATACGGTCTGGGTGGAGCCAGAGGCGGGAACGGGGAGCGGGTTCGGCGATGAGGACTACCGCAAGGCCGGCGCTCACCTGGCTCGGACAAAAGCCCAGGTGTTTGAGGAGGCGGAGCTGATCGTCAAGGTGAAGGAGCCGTTGCCGTCCGAGTATGCCCTGTTTCATCCCGGACAGACCCTCTTCACCTACCTCCATTTGGCCGCCTCGGCGGAATTAACGCGCGCGCTGCTCGACGCCAGGGTGACGGCCATCGCCTATGAGACGACGGAGGGCCAGGACGGCAGCCTGCCGATGCTCAAGCCCATGAGCGAGATTGCCGGGCGTCTGTCGGTGCAGGTCGGGGCCCAGTACCTGGAGCGATCCCAGGGGGGCAGCGGCTTGCTGCTGAGCGGGGTTCCGGGGGTGGCGCCGGCCAAGGTCGTGGTCCTGGGTGCCGGGGTGGTCGGCACGGAGGCGACCAGGATCGCGGTCGGCATGGGCGCTCAGGTGACGGTGATCAATCTCGATCTGGAGCGGCTGCGCCATCTGGATGAACTGTACCGGGGACGGATCGTCACAATGGCGGTCCATCAGGCCTGGATCGACCAGGCGGTGATGGATGCGGACCTCGTGATCGGGGCGGTGCTGGTGCGCGGGGCCAAGGCCCCCAAACTGGTGGCCCGTTCCGTGGTCTCCCGGATGAAGTCCGGCTCCGTCATCGTCGATGTGTCGGTGGACCAGGGCGGCTGCATCGAGACCACGAGGCCGACGAGTCATTCGGATCCGGTCTATCGGGTGGACGGGGTCCTGCACTACTGCGTGCCGAATATGCCGGGGATTGTGCCTCGCACCTCGACTTTTGCCTTGACCAACGCGACGCTACCCTTTATAGTCCGCATAGCCTCGGCTGGAGTGGAGGCGGCGGTCCGTTCCGACCCGGGTCTGGCCCGGGGGGTCAATGTGGCCAAAGGAACGGTGACGTGCAAGGGCGTGGCTGAGGCTCACGGGATGCCATGGGGCCCCCCGGCCTGAGGCGACGGTCCTGATAGAGGGAAGAGATTCAAGGCTCGGGGCGTAGCGCAGCCCGGTAGCGCACCGCGTTCGGGACGCGGGAGTCGGAGGTTCAAATCCTCTCGCCCCGACCACACCAAACTTCGTTTGAACCGCCTGCTTCGATCACATGCAGGCGGAGAGGTTTTTTGCCTTCAGTGATTCTGAAATTTCGCTTTGCGTGAGCCGCCGCGTTCGATCACATGCGGCGGTCGTGTGGCAACCTCGATTTGAATGCATCTCCGTGCTTGCGTTACGCAATGATCCGCCGTTGGGCAAACGGCTGTTCTCTTGAATGGCCTCTCAGCAGGAACCTACCGCGAACCGTTCACCCCGCCAGCCCGTCATCCTCCTACCCGCGATCATGCGGACGGAGCCTGTTCGCGACGGCTCCGGAATGAAGACCGCTGGCCATGTCGCCGTCTCCGCCGGTCAGAGCTCGGATTTGGGTGAGCGGTCGCGTGCAAGGGGTCGGCTACCGGATGTTTGCCAGGGACGAAGCTCGTCGCCGAGGGCTCAAGGGCTGGGTGCGGAACCTCGGGGACGGACGGGTCGAGGTGGACGTGGAGGGGGAGCGGGGGGTGGTCGATTCCTTCCTCGAGTCGCTCCGCGCCGGTCCGCCGATGGCGCGTGTCGTGGAGGTGCAGGTGCAGTGGGAGCCGCCGGCTGGTCGGCATGAGGGGTTCAGCGTGTGGCATTGACGAGCCGGCCTGTCGCCGCCAAGGAAGTGCCGGGGCAGCTTCGGTCGGCAATAAGCAGAGAAAGGTACAGCGTCCATGGATTACAAGAAGCTGATCCGTGAAGTCCCGGACTTTCCCAAGCCGGGCATCCTTTTTTACGACATCACCACCCTGTTGAAGGACGCCCGCGCCTTCCGTTCCATCCAGGACGAGCTGGCCCGCAAGTACCGGGATCAAGGCATCTCGAAGGTCGTGGGCATCGAATCCCGCGGCTTCATTCTCGGCAGCCCGCTGGCCTACCACCTGGGGGCCGGCTTCGTACCGGTTCGAAAGCCGGGCAAGCTGCCGGCCGACACGTTCGAAGTGAAATACAACCTGGAGTATGGGTCCAATTCGCTCGCCATCCATCGCGATGCGATCGCGATGGGTGAACGGGTGCTGATCGTGGATGACCTCCTGGCCACGGGCGGGACTGCGGCCGCCACCGTACACCTCATCCGCCAGTTGGGCGGCCAGATCGCGGGACTTGTGGTGCTCGTGGAATTGCTGGCGCTCAAGGGCCGTACCAAGCTGGACGGTTGTCCCGTCCATTCCATGATCACCTATTCCGCCTAGGCGCCGTCTTCCATCCTTTGGTGCGGCAAGTCGCTGCTTCAGGCCCCGTGAAGGGGCTTGTCAAACCATCGATGCCGTGATAAGAATACGCCTCTTTTTGAGGGGGCGGAGTCATACAGTAGGAGGGATGCTCGCACATGACCGGCAAGGTCAAGACGAAGAAAAAATCGTCGGCAGGGGCCAAGGCTGCGGCCAAATCCGGCTCCAAGCGCGTAGAAACCGATGGCAAAAAGCCGTCGGGCGGTGCCCGCCCGAACGAGGCGCGGGCCGGGGGAATAGCGGAAGAGAAGGGGGCGGCCAAGATACGGCGCAACGGCCGTCGTGACGCCTTGCACCGCATGTTGATGGACAGGCGCCAAGAGATCATGAACGAGATCGGCGAGTCCCTGGGGCAGTCCTTGACGGAGGATCAGCAGCGGCGCTTGGAGTCGGCCATGGATGTGGGA
Source organism: uncultured Nitrospira sp. (assembly GCA_964552455.1). Classification (GTDB taxonomy): domain Bacteria; phylum Nitrospirota; class Nitrospiria; order Nitrospirales; family Nitrospiraceae; genus VGXG01. The sequence goes on along the minus strand of CAZKHY010000109.1, from coordinate 8,850 downwards.
GACCAGGCCTTGATGGATCTGGAGCGGGAGATGGGCATCTCGCTGCTGGAAATGCGGAATCGCAAGCGGCAATTGATTGATGAGGCCCTGACCAGGTTGAACGAGGGCACGTACGGGATCTGCGCCGAGTGCGGCGTGGAGATCAGCGAGAAGCGGCTGGCCGCCGTTCCCTTCGCCAAACTCTGCGTGGCCTGCCAGTCGAAGCAGGAGTTGATCGAGAAGATCGAAAAGGGGGAGGAGCGGGAGTGAGGAGGGTGGCCAGTCCGACTTCCGTGCCCGCGCCACGCGCACGATAAGAATGGGCTCGTTGGACGCGCGCAGTTGAAGCCGGACCGGCCACCCTCCCGTGGTGGATCGTGGTGGATATGAAGGCCGTGGTGCTGGCCAGCGGAGGGCTCGATTCCACGGTCGCGGCGGCAGTGGCGAAGCGCGACGGCTGGCTCGTGCACCTGCTCACGATCTCGTACGGGCAGCGCCACAAGGTCGAAGTCGAGCGGGCGCGCCGGGTCGGAGTTGCACTCGGAGCGGCCGGCCACCTCGTTCTGGACGTCGACCTCCGGCCGATCGGAGGATCGGCGCTCACAACCGATCAAGCGGTGCCCAAAGATCGACCGGAGGGAGAGCGACGGCAGGGCATCCCCTCCACTTACGTGCCGGCCCGCAACACGATCTTTCTCTCGCTGGCCCTCGCCTATGCCGAGGTTCTGGGGGCTTCGCGGATCTACATCGGCGCCAACGTGCTGGACTACTCGGGATATCCGGATTGCCGTCCCGAGTACCTCCGGGCTTTCGAGCAGGTGGCGCGGCTGGGGACGAAGGCCGGGGTCGAGGGAAAGGGGGTCGAGATCAAGGCCCCCTTGCTGATGATGACGAAAGCCGAGATCATCGCGCTGGGGCTGTCGCTGGGTGCTCCGTTGCACTTGACCTCGAGCTGCTACGATCCCATGGCCGACGGCACCGCCTGTGGCCGGTGCGACAGCTGCCGCATCAGGCGCGAAGGATTTCGGGCCGCCGGTGTTGCCGACGCCATCAAGTACGCGGATGGATAATCGGATCACGTCACGATGTCGCCCGAAGAATTCTTCATGTACCTGACCATCGGCCTGATCGTGCTGGTGCCGATCTCGGCCCGGCTCTACCGCTACTTTACGGCGGGCCAGGTCAAGCGCATGCTGCAGGATGAATTTGCCGGGCCCAAGGTCCAGGACGAACAGAAACCCGGCGGGAAACGGTGATGGTCATGCAGGTCCCGGGGCTCGCAATGACTGGCCGATGGATTGGACTTACGTCCGGGCTGCTGCTGATATGGCTGGTGACCGGCGAGGCCTGCGCCAAGCCGGAGGCTTCGGTGCCGGCGGAATTGCAAAAAGGTGAAGCCGCGTTCAAGGCGAATTGCGCCCGATGCCACGGCGAGCGCGGCGTCGGGACGTCGCAGGGGCCTCCGCTGGTCCACAAGATCTATGAGCCCAACCACCACGGGGACGCCGCGTTCCAGCGAGCCGCGGCCAATGGAGTCCGCGCCCACCATTGGCAGTTCGGCGACATGCCGAAAATCGATGGGGCGACGCCGGATGACGTGGACCAGATCATCACGTATGTCCGCTGGCTGCAGCGTCAGGCCGGTATCATGTAGCATCGGCGAGCGCCTGCTTGGGTCTGATTTCTTCGTTGCCGGTCTGTATTTCTTCTCTTTATTCTCCCGTCGTTCTTGAGCGGTATCTTCTGCCCTTCTCTTCTGCTTCAATGGGTCGGAGGACCGTTGGCCGCCGTATTGGTTCTCCAGAAGCCGACGAAATCCCAATCACTGCTGCCTGTTTAACAGAGAGGAGGACGGTATGACCGGCTCAATCACAAGGTTCGCCATGGCTCTGGGAGGACTCTGGTTCCTGCTGGCGACGTCTGGCTGCATCATGCCGGCGATTGACGCCGGCCATGAAGGAGTGCTGGTGCAGAAGCCGATCTTCTTCGGCCACGGCGGCGTCGATCCGGTCCCGATGTCGACCGGACGTGTTTGGGTGGCTCTCACCACCGAGGTGATCGATGTCGATATCAGGCCGATCCAGTATTCGGAGCATTTCGACATCATTTCGGCTGAAAACGCGCCGGTCTCCTTCGACGCCTTTCTCATCGCCAACGTCATCGAGGGCCGGTCGCCGGAGCTGGTCGGCCGATTCGGTCCCAATTGGTACGTCAACAACGTCAAGGAAGCCTTCCGCACCATGGTGCGCGAGGAGGTGCAGAAATACGAGCTGTTCCGCCTCACCACCGATCCGACCACGCGGGCCAAGCTGCAGGAGGCCATCGGACAGGAGGTCAGGGCCAAGATCTTCGAGAAGCAGAACATCCCGGTCCGACTCAACCGGGTCGTGGTGGGCAGCATCCTGCCCCCCAAGGGCGTGTTGGACCAGACGGCCCAGACGATCATCCAGGAGCAGCGGCGGATCACGATGGTGGAGTTCCAGAAGGCGGAAGAGGCCAGGGAAAAGGCCGAACGGCAGCGCGGCATAGCGGACCGGGCCTATCGCGAGTCGCTGGGGCTGACCGCACCGGAGTTCGTGGACCTGCGACGGATCGAGGTGCAGAAGGAGATTGTCTCACACGCGCCGAACTCGAACTTGACGATCATCATGGGAATGGAAAAGGTGGGGATCAACCTGCCGCCGGTTTCCGGACCCTCCCAATAAGCTCGGAAGGCCCCCTGATTGGCTATAAAAGCAGCGCGCCTTCCGGGCTCGGCCATGACAGTCACTTTACCAGCCAGACTCTATACGACTTCGCGTTCGGCGGTTTCGGAAACTTGTGGACCCCGATCTGGCCGGGGTTCATCACGTCTCCGTCGGAGGTCTTGTGGGCCGGGTATCGCTGGCTGCCCAGGGGGATGCCGTTCCCATCGTAAAAATCGATCATCAGGTCGGCGCTTTCTCGCAGGCTCCCGTCATATTTCGTGCCGAGCCAGTCCAGACGCCTGAGTGCCTTGAACACGACCTCGACGGTGCCGTCGTCAACTTCCTTCGCGCTGAGGATTTGGAGCGCCCTGTTCTGATCGATGCCCGGGGAATCGTTCGCCGGACCGCGATTGATTTCCGCGAGGATCACCCCGTTGACTTCTTCGGGATTAATGAAGGTCCGCACCTTGCAATAGACCGTTCGGCCTTTGTCGGACTGATCCAGAACCTGCGTGTCTTTCAGGTAGCCGGATGCGATCTTCTGAGCCAGGTCCTTCACGAGCTGGGAATCCACCACGCCGGACGTGGCATCAATGAAGAAGCGGGAGGAGTCGATCGCGAGCCTCGTGGCTTCCGTACAAGCCATGTTCTTGGCTTCCGCCAAAGTGACCGGATCATTGAAGTGGTAGCGGTAGGCTCCCACCAGCTCGAGACGGGTGCCGTCGGCTTGCGCAGGCTGAAGCGGGAACAGGACCAGCCCCGCGGCCAGCCCGAGCAAGGAAAGTGTCCGACCCAGGGAGATCTTCACTTCATCCATGGCTGCCACCTCCATACCAACCTTCGGTTGAACCGCGCCCTTCGATCAACTGGGCGCGGAGAGTCATTTTTCCACCAGCCAATCTTCTTCCGCTTGCGTGAACCGCCCGCTTCGATCATACCGAGCTTGCTAGTGCCGCCTGCTTCGATCAGATGCAGGCGGATGGTTATTGTGCCCCCGGTAGGTTCAGATTCTGCGGCGGGTTGTTTTTTGCCCTCCAGTGAGTTTCTCCGGGCAAGGACGAGTGACGGTTCGAATGCTTGTGAACGGAGCGCCGGACGGAAATTTATCTTACTATGCAACGGGGGTGGCCGCAATTGTCGAAGGCCGTCAGCCCGGTTCTTTCTCTCCGGTCCGGACTTGGTCAAGAGCCAGTGCATCGGCCAGTGCCTGGATCGTCGAGGGGGCGTTGCCTTCGGACCGATTGTTGACCAGCACGTACACGGGCTTCCGCTCGGATACCGCTTGCCGGACCAGGGTCAGGACATCCGCCCTCATGCGCGGCAGGGGGTGAACCAGCCGGTTGTAGGGGGCAAAGCGTCGGACCGCCTCCGCGTGGGAGGTGCCGAGGGGGGTCAGCAGCCGGATGACGACAAACCCGGCGGTAAAGGTCTTCCCAAGGGCTGCATGTTGTCCCGCCAGGGGCGGCATGGCGTTCCAATGGTTGTAGACGTGCGCGATGCCGTGGGCCCTCAGGAGGTCCCGGTAGCGAGGGCCGAGCAGGGACTGGTTGCGCACTTCGACCGCATAAGAAGACCCGGATGGCAGGCGAGAAAAGAAGCGATCGAGCAAGGGAAAAAACGACCCCGGTTCCAGCCCGTGGCGCTGGAACTCGAACAAAAAAGGTCCGGCCTGATCACCGAGTCCCTCGCGGGAAGGGCCGAGGACCATCTCTTGGCAGAGCGAGGCATCGAGGAAGCGTGGGTTCTCGGAGCCGGCCTTGGCTCCGTACCGCGGCAGGTTCGCATGGACCGGAATGGTGATCTCTTCCCAGACCTTGGAGCAAAACCGGAAATCCTCCGGGACCTGGGCCGCATAGTGGGCGAGCTGTGCACCGGCTCCAGGCCGGTAAAACGTGTGATCGATGCAGACGGTGCGGAAGAGACGGGCCCCCTCATGCTCATAGGCGGCATACTCGGCCAGGCAGTCCTGCGAAAACCGGCTCCTGGGATAGGGGCTTTGGTAAACCAGTCCCTGCCAGCCTTCATAGGCCCAGGAACTGGTTCCGAACTTCACCTCAGGCGGAAGCCCCATGGTCGATTATCCGCGCACGAGACTGCCGAATGGACTAGCCGGCCAGGAGCAGGCCCGCCATGGCTGCAAGACCGCCGGTCAGGGACAGGATGAAGCCGACCCCGCCCATGAGGAACCAGGGCTTGATGCGCGCCACCTCTTCCCGCGCCAACTGTCGGTGCAAGTCGGACGGTGACCACCACCATCCGGCCGGCACCGTCGTCTTTCTGGCCAAAAGCCGATAGAGCAGGACGTGGTACCAGAAGCCGGTCGGGAGGCCGGTGCCCAAACCCACGAGCAACGTCCACAGGCCCAGCTCGGTCATCAATTGCGGGGTGACGATCGTGGCGAGCAGGCCGATCAGCCCCACCGCCAGCAACGCGGAGAGGACCAGCGTGATTTCGAGCATGGGCCGATTGTACTTGATTGGGTGGAAAGGGCCAAGTTGCCTTGACTTGGTGCGCCCTTGTTCCTAGACTCAGGTTTGATGAACGAACGGGACGAGCAGGCATTGTTGGACGGCCTCGCGGAGCGCTGCGGGATTGCCCTCGACTATTACGACATCTGGGGCAAGCGGCATGCGATCTCCAACCAGACCAAGCGGGCGATCCTGGCCGCCATGGGCCTGCGGGTGGCGACGGTGGACGAACTGCAGCGGGAGCTGTCCGCCTGCGAAGAAGAGCCTTGGCGGCAGTTGTGCGAGGCGGTCCTGGTGCGACAGGCGGGAAGGGATTGGGGGGCCTGGTCGGTCCGGTTGCCGACCGAGGAGGGCGAGGACCGGGAGCTGCGGGTCCAGTGGGACGTGCGGGATGAGTCGGGTTGCTTGTTGCAGCAAGGAGAGCAGGGGCCCGGCCTCGTTCCGGCGGAAACCCGCTGGGTGGATGGTCGTCGGCACGCCAGGTTTGATCTGCCGGTTCCTACCGGGCTGGCGCTCGGTTATTACAACCTGACGGCTCGCGTCCGGACCGCAGCCGGCCGGGCGGAAGGGACTCTCCGTCTCATCATCGTGCCTCCCCGCTGCTATGTCTCGCCACGGCTGCTTGAGGGGGGACGTACCTGGGGGCTGGCCCTGCACTTGTACGCGCTGCGCTCGAGCCGTAACTGGGGCGTGGGGGATTTCGGGGACCTGGCCGAGTTCGTGGACTGGGCCGCTCGGGACCTGGGTGCGGGGGTCATCGGCCTGAACCCGCTCCATGCCCTGAAGAACACCAGACCCTATCACATCAGCCCTTATTCTCCCGACAGCCGGCTCTACCTGAACGTGCTGTACGTGGCGGTGGAGCAGGTCCCTGAACTGCAGGAGTCGGAAGAAGCGCAACGGCTTTTGGAGGACAGCACCTTCCGTTCCAGGCTGGAGTCGCTCAGGAAACAGGACTTGGTCGACTATGATCAGGTCTATGCGGCCAAGCGGGAAATGCTGGAACTGCTGTTTGAAGCGTTCCAGGCTCGTCACCTGGCCGGTCCGGAAGAGGCCTGGCGGCCCAGGACCGACCGGGGGCGGGCCTTCGAGCGGTTTGTGCGGGAGGAAGGGGAGCCGCTGGAGAATTTCGCCTTGTTCCAGGCCCTGTCGGAGGAACTCCTCAGGGTCTTTCCTCATCTGTGGGTCTGGCAGGAATGGCCCGAGCCCTATCGCGATCCCCGGTCCGCCGCCGTCGCCGCGTTCCGGGCCGGACAGGGTGACCGCATTCGGTTCCACCAGTATCTGCAATGGGTCGCCCACGAACAGCTGGAGCGGGCGGCCGCGCGGACATGTGCCGCCGGCATGCCGGTCGGTCTCTACCACGACCTGGCGCTGGGGAGCGATCGCTCCGGCAGCGACGCCTGGATCTTCCAGGATGTCCTGGCGTTGGGGGCCGACAGCGGGTGTCCCCCCGATGCCTTTGCGCCGGAGGGACAGAACTGGGGGCTGCCGCCGATCAATCCGCGACGGCTGCGGGCCAGCGGCTATACGATGTTCATCGCGTTACTGCGCAACAATTTGACCTACGGCGGCGCGCTCAGGCTGGATCATGTCATGGGGCTGTTCCGGCTCTTTTGGATTCCCCGCGGGCTGCCCGCCTCGGCAGGCGCCTATGTCCGGTACCCGGCGGAGGATCTCCTGGGTATTCTGGCCCTGGAGAGCCTGCGTCACAAAGCGATCATCGTGGGGGAAGACCTCGGAACCGTACCGGACTCGATCCGCGAAAGGCTCGCGGCCGCCCACGTCTTGTCCTACCGGGTACTCTACTTCGAGCGACGCGACGGCGGAGGCTGGAAGGAGCCAGGATGCTACCCGGATCATGCCCTCGCCGTCGTGACGACCCATGATCTGCCCACTCTGTCCGGCTTTTGGAGTACCGAGGATATCGAGACCCGGTACAGGCTGGGGTTCTTGGGCAGCGAAGCCGACAGAGGGCGGGCCTTGGAGGAACGGCAACGGGACAAAGCGCGTCTGCTCGGGGCCTTGAAGGCCGAAGGGCTTTTGCCGGAGGGGATCACGGACGATCCGGCTTCGGTGCCGCTCATGACGCCGGAGCTCTGCCGCGCGATCCATGGGTTCCTTGCGCGCACCCCCTCCTGGATCATGATGGCCTCCCTCGAAGACTGTGTGGGCGAACCGGCCCAGATGAACGTGCCCGGCACGCTGGACAGTTATCCCAACTGGTCACGGAAGACGGGGCTGACGCTGGAACAGTTGCGTGACGACCGCGACACGCGCCTGCTGGCGACAAGGTTGCGGGAGATCCGTCCGGCCACACCATGAAAGTCACGGTCAAGCATCCTCTGGTCCTGGGCGTTTCGGCGTCGCTCTTTCTTCTGATCGTGATCGCCGAGACGGTCGCGCCGGCCAACATCGTCGGCGCGTACGGCTTCGTCCTGCCCATTCTGCTCATCGCGACAGCCAGAAATCGGCGCTTGATGTACGTAACCGTCGCCCTCTGCATCGTGGCCACCTACATCGGCTTGCTCCGGCCGACCAAGCCGGGCCGGTTCGTGTCCGCGGTGATCAACCGCACGGTCGTGGCGGGGGTGCTGGTGGGTGTGGCCTATTTCGCGATGACCCGCGAGGAACGGAAAGCCAGGGAGGAGGCCGCACGGGCGGAACTGGCCTTGCAGACGGAACATTTGCTCAAGGCCAACGCGCAGTTGGTCGAGATCCGGGACGCCCTGAACCGCTCCGAGCGGCTGGCCGCCGTCGGGCAATTGGTGGCCTCCGTCGCGCACGAAGTCGGCACGCCGCTTCACTCGATCGCCTGGCACGTGCAGGCGTTGGGGGAAGGGCCGGGGGTCACGGAAGACATGCGCAAGCGGGTCGAGATCATCGACTCGCAGATCAGCCGGGTCGTGCGGATCATCGAGGACCTGTTGTCCTCCACCAGGCAGCGCAAGCCGGTCCTCGTGCGGCTGCCGGTCGAGAGCCTCGTGCAGCCGGTGATCGGGTTGATGGGGCCCTCCTTCGCCGGCAAGGAGGTGGCCCTCAGGGCGGTTTTGAAAGGGGAGGTCCCGCCCATCCTGGGCGATGTGGAGCAATTGCAGCAGGTGCTGGTGAATCTGTTGACAAACGCGCTGGCGGCGACCGATGCCGGCGGCGAGGCGGTAATCGAGGTGAGCAGTCGTCCGGCCACGTCGGACGAACGGGACGCGCGGACACGGGCCGGCGAGTCGCCCGTCCGGACGATGGTCACCCTCACGGTGCGTGACACGGGCTGCGGCATTCCGCAAGAAAACCTGCACCGGACGTTCGAGCCCTTCTTCACCACCAAGGCGATCGGCGACGGGACCGGGCTCGGCCTTTTTCTGAGCCGGCAGATCGTCACCGCTCACGGCGGCGCCCTTTTCATTGAAAGCGAAGCGGGAAAAGGAACGAAAGTCTTGATCGTGTTGCCGGGCTGCACCGAGGATGTCGCGGAGATTGCCAGGGGGAGCGGTGATGGAGCCTGACGCCAAGATCCTGGTCGTGGACGACGATGCGGTGGCGAGAGACCTGCTCGTCGAGGCGCTCCGCAAGGAGGGGTATGAGGTGCAGGCGGTGGCCGGCGGTGCGGAGGCCATTGAGTGCAGCCGGCAGACCCGCTTCGATCTGGTCCTGACCGACATGCGCATGGGAGCGGTGGACGGCCTGGCGGTCCTCCGGGCGTTCAAACAGTCCAGCCC
>CAZKHY010000108.1:0-12042 GCA_964552455.1 uncultured Nitrospira sp. | reverse complement strand
TATCCACTGCCAGACTGGCCTCCTCGTCAGAAACGATTATGATAACCATTATCATTACTTGACCGATAGTAACCCTCCAGGGGCGATCTGTCAAGAGGGATTTTTCAGGAATTTGAAGACGGCTTTGAGCAGATCGGCCAGATCAAGCCCGGTCTCATGTACAATTGATGATGAGGCTGAAAGCGACAGGAAATCAACTGGTTGCTGATTCCGATCGGTTCTTCATTACCTGGTGGTTCGCTCCAATTCCTGCACCATCCCTTTGATGGTATCGAAGCCTGATTGCCAAAAGGCTTCCGAGCACATGTCCACGCCGACCTTTGCCAGAATGGCATGGGGGCTCTGGGATCCGCCGGCTGCCAGCAAATCCAGATATTTCGGCACGAACTCGGGGCCTTGCTGCTTGTATCTATGGTACAGAGCCAGCACCAGGAGGTTGCCGAAGCTGTAGGAATAGCAATAAAAGGGGCTGCCGAAGATGTGAGGAATCGTGAGCCATTCCCACCGGAAATCATCCGGAACTTTGACCGCTTTGCCGAATTGCTCGCGCAAACTCGTGAGGTAGGTCGCCGCCAGATCCTTGACCGTGGCCCCGTTTGCGATCATCTCGTGGGCTTGCTTCTCGAAGAGGACGAAATAGGCCTGACGCAGCACCGTGGCGTAGAGATCGTCGAGTTGGGCGAGCAGCAGGCCTTGCTTCACGCCTTTGTCGGTCTCCTGCCCCATCAATGCGTCGGACAAGATGCGTTCGCCGAATACCGACGCGGTTTCGGCCAGGGGAAGGGTGGCGTGGAACGTAAAAGCGGTGTGGTCGGCGGCCATCATTCCATGGACCGCATGTCCCAGCTCATGCGCCAACGTTGCGACATCCCGAGCCTCGCCCGTATAGTTCAACAACACGTACGGAGTGAAGCCCGGAACCACGCTGTAGCAGTAAGCCCCGCTCAGTTTCCCCCGGACGGTCCGCGCGTCGATGTGGCGCTCGTCAAACACCCGTTTAGCCAGATCGGCCAACTTCGGTGAAAAAGCTTGGTAGGCGTCCAACACCATCCGGGCCGCGTCGGGGTAGCGGTACCGCTTCCGGTCGGCCGGATGCGGCGCATAGAGGTGATAGCGGTTCATCGGCCTGATTTTGCAGAGACGGGCTTTGAGGCGGAAGTATTCCTGAAAGACGGTGCGGTTCTGCTTGCAGACCGAGAGGAGCGCGTCGACCGCCTGGTCCGGTACGTCGTTGCCCACGTTTCTGGCCGCGATGGGCGTGGCGAACTTCCGGAGGTCCATGTTCTCGCCTTTCCAGTCCTTGACCAAGGCCTGATAGATTTCCCCGAGCAGGTCATGGTTGGCGGCGAAGACCCGGTAGAGCTCCCGGTAGGCGGCTTCCCGCAGGCGCGGGGTCGTGCTCCTGATGTAGGCGGACAGCGATTCTCGGGTGAGGGTTCTTTTCTTGCCGTTCACGGTCAGTGTGAAGGCGAAGCCATTGGTCAGCACGTCGTAGAGGGTGTTGATGGCGCTGCGGCCGGTGACGGTCTTCAGATTGATGATCTTTTCCTCCGGCTCCGACAGGGTGTAGTTCTTGAAGCGGCGGATCGTGTCCAGGTAATACCGAAAATCTCCCGAGGCCTCGGTCAACCGGGTTGCGTTGACTTCGTCCACCGACTGCCACCAGAGGTCGAAAAACAGCATGCGGTTCTGCAACCCGGTCAGCCGTTCTTCGACCTTGGCCTTGAAGGATCGAGCCTGGGGGTTCCTGGTGTCTTCCGAGAACCAGAGATAGGCATGGGCGCTGAGCCTGGACGAGACGGCGGTGATGTCTTCCGCCAGACGGAGAATCTGGGGGAATGTCTGGCTGGGTATCTCATGGCTCAGCCGTTCCCGCCATGCCTCGAACTGGGAGACCCGGCTGTCCAATTCTTTCGTCATGACGTCAAAATCATCCGTCGGGTTTTTGAGCAGATGACTCAAATCCCACCGCTCCGGCATGGTTCCTGTCCGGGATCTATTGGATGCTGGCTTCATGCTCCGATATTTCATCAGGGTTCGTTTCATGATGACACCCTCCGGACATGGATATGTCCACGTGCCTTGTAATCATAACATCCGCGATCTCCGGCCATAACAATTAATTTACTCATAAATATCAATCACTTATAAATATTGAGAATGGATCTTGGCCTGGGGTATCGGCTCGGAACGATTCGACTCAGACCGGGAGAGAACATTGACAGGAACGGCGAGGATGTTAAAATTCCTTGCCTGTCTCAACCCTGGGGGAGAGCAAGATGTGACCGAGCAGGAGATTAACCGGGCGGTCCAATATGTCACTGCCAGCACTTCCTACGGCCGAGAGACCGTAGCCCAGATCATCAAAACCGGCTTCGGCGAATTGGAGTCCCTGGCAGCCACTTCCTCGGCCCATTTCGAACGTCCTGTCCTCCTTGAATATGTCTGCCGCTGGACCATTCAACGCACCGGTCAGCCGGAACCGCTGGTCCGCGAGGTGCTGGGCTGTGCCGGGCGATGGTTGGATCAGATGTGCGAAGCCGTCGCCGGTGGCGGTCCGGCAATGCTCAAAGATTCCGAGAACGAAGCCCGTTGATCGACTCTCCTTGCCCTGTCCTGTTCATGGGTGAAAGTTCTGCCTCTTCACCGCCCGGCATGCGGAGGGTCGTTGGGGGAACAATGAGGCGTTTCCGGCGCAAGAGGCTGTCCCGCCATGGCTGGGCTCGCCAAGGCCCCTCATTGCCTGTCGGGTTGTCGGGGCTGGTTCCAGGGCCAGGGACGGTGCCGGCGGATCGGTCCGAGGTCTGGTCGAGGGAGATCGAAACCCAATGGGCGGCACTGGATCGGTCCTGCACTGACCGGGCAAGCAAAATCCGTCTGGCGCGGTTGATTGATCGGCTTGGCGGCAGGGACCCGGGGGCCTTTGAATCGGCGCTGGCCGAATTGGAACTGGCGATCCTCCTGATGCGGGCCGGTTTTGCGGTCCGCTTCCTTGCCGAGTCCCAGTCGAGAACGGCGGACCTGGAATGCATGTTCGATGGGGATCGGCTCAATGTGGAAGTGACGGCTCTGGTGGGGATGGCGGGATCACGGCGCCGCCGGCATCCCGAGGCGGCCGCGCCGCAACGATCCTGGCTGGAGGGGGAAGAAGAGGAGCCGGTCGGGATCGAATTGATCAACCGCCTCATGGCCAGGGTCTCGCAGAAGGCCAGGCAATTGGCCGGCTATTGCTCGCCGGTCCTGCTGGCTATCACCATACCCAGGCTGGACCGATGGCAGGCGGAGCCGCGCTGGAACCGAGGGACGAGATTGGACCTCAAGCGTCTGGCCGGCACCGTGACCGTGATGTTGCCGTCTCTGCCGCAGGTCGGCGCAGTGCTGCTCTCTCTGTGGAACGTCGAGCCGACTCCCGCGAAGTCGGGGATCAGGCTGGCCAATGTCCAGATGGTGGAACGGCCGAAGCGGCAGACCGCCTATCCCCGCGTCAGGATGCTGATCGCCAACCCCTCCGCCGGTTTTCCCTTGAGCGGACGTCAGATCGAGGCCTTGGCCGGTCTGTTATAAGAGGTTCGGAAGGATGCAGGGAAGCGGCGGTGAAGTGAGCTTGTCAGGCCCTATCCGAGGTTCTGCTTGAGCAGGCCCAGGTTCTTGGTGACCATCGCGTCGCCGTTCTTGGTGGACACGTCAATGCCCCGGTCGCAGACTTGCCGGCATTGGTCGAGGCGTCCCAGTTTGTGCAGGGATTGCGCAAGGGCATAGTAGGCGGCCGAATAAGTCGGCTTGACTTTGATGCAGCTCTCGAGCGCCGTCGCCGCCTCCTCAAAGTTCCCGTCTTCCATATAGGCCTTTCCCAAGCCGAACCAGGCCACCTCGTCGTTCGGATCCATCGCGAGCACGTTCTTCAGAGGCTCGATCCTGGGATTGGCCATAAGAAACTCCTTCTCGACAACGGGGGCGGGCGAAGTGATGGGCCCACTCTACTATCCTCGCCGCGTGATTGTCTACGGAGATTCGGCGTGTTACGATGCGGGCCGTTTCCGAATCGAAGGGAAAGAATCGGCGGGCATGGCAACCGGTTTTTTGTACCACCCGGACTGTTTGAAACATGACATGGGCTACGGGCATCCGGAATCGCCGGACCGCCTCCGCGCGATTCTGTCTCGTCTGGAAGCGGGCGGCCTCCTCGATCGCCTGACGAAGATCGACCCCGTCGCGGCTTCCGACAACTGGATCACCCTGATCCATGAGCCCGCCTATGTGACGAGCCTGAAAACCAGGGCTCCGGTCGGCGGCCGTGTATCGCTGGATCCGGATACGTCAATCTCGGCCGGTTCCCTGTCGGCCGCCTACCTGGCGGTCGGGGCGGCGCTGGCGGCGGTCGATGCGATCATGAACGGCCTGGTGCAGAATGCCTTCTGTGCGGTGCGCCCTCCGGGCCACCATGCCGAACGGGATCGGGCGATGGGGTTCTGTCTCTTCAACAACGTGGCGATCGCCGCACGCTACGCGCAACGCCGCCACGGGCTGGCACGCGTGCTGATCGTGGACTGGGACGTGCATCATGGCAACGGAACCCAGCAGGCTTTTTATGAGGATCCCTCCGTGCTCTTTTTCAGCACCCACCAGTATCCCTACTATCCCGGTACCGGCCGGGCGACGGACTGCGGGGAAGGGAAAGGGGAAGGGTTGACGATCAACGTGCCCATGTCGCCTGGACAGGGGGACGAGGACTACCGGGAGGTCTTCGAACAAGTGCTGGTCCCGGCGGCGGATCGGTTCAAGCCGGATTTCGTGCTGATCTCGGCCGGGTTCGACGCCCATCGGGATGATCCCCTGGCGGGGATGGCCCTGACCGAGGAGGGCTATGGCACTCTGAGCCGGATCGTTCTGGGTCTTGCCCGACGCCACTGTCAGGGAAGGGTCCTCTCCTGCCTCGAAGGAGGCTATAACCTCCAGGCCCTCTCGGCTTCCGTGGAACGTCACTTGCTGGCGATGCTGGAGGCCTAGCGCCGGCCCATGCGCAGATGGGGCAAAATTCTCCTCGGCCTCGTCGTGACCGCCGGCTTGGTCTACCTCTATTACACCGAGGTCAAGCCCGTGGTGATTTTCGGTCTCCGGTCCGACTATGCCAGGGCCATTCCTTTCCAGAAGGTTCCGGAGGGCATCGACAGTTTGAAGGCCGAATCCTGCGGAACCTGCCACAAGGAAATTTACGAGGAATGGAAGACGAGCATCCATGCCCAGGCCTATGAGGATCCCTTCTTTCAGGCCTACTGGACCAAGGACAAGCACATCTGGGTCTGCCTGAATTGCCATACGCCGCTGGAAAACCAGCAGCCGACGCTGATCAAGGACATCCCCCGAGGGCGCGTGGAGAAGGCGGAGCAGATTCCCAATCCCCATTACGATCCTGCCTATCAGAAGGAAGCCATCACGTGCGCCGCCTGTCACGTGCGTGACGGCGTGATCCTGGGCCCTTTCGAGGATTCCGCGGCCCCTCATCCCACCAAGTTCGACCCGAATTTCCGCACGGCCCAGATCTGCTATCGGTGCCACAACGTTGTGTCCGGGCCGGCCCAGTTCTACAACGTCGGGCCCTGCGGGACTTATGCGGAATACGAAGGCCGGTACTTCATGAAGGAAAAGGGGTTTATCTGCCAGAGCTGCCATATGCCCGAGATCGAGCGGCCTGTGGCGGCGGGAGGGCCGATCCGCCAGGGGCGGCAGCACCTCTGGCGGGGAGGCCACGATCCCGACATGATCAAGCGGGCGGTGGCGGTGCAGGTTCAGGCGGACCCGGCTGCGCCCAAGCCGGGGGAACGGATCCGGTTCACGCTGACCTTGATCAATGCCGGGGCAGGGCATAAGATTCCGACCGGCGACCCGGATCGGCACTTTACCGTGGAATTCCTGGTGCAGAATCGCGACGGCCACGTGCTGGACCGGCAGACCGAGACCATGGGACGCTGGATCTTGTGGCAGCCGGTCATCCTGGAGGTCTATGACAATCGTCTGCTGCCGCTGGCCAGCAGGGACTACCGATACGCCTATCGGCTGCCGGCCCGGACAGACGGGCTGACGCTGAAGGCGATCGTGCGGTATCATATCCTGACGGACGGCCAGCACGAGATGTTGCGGAAGAAGTACGGGCTGGCCGCGAAGGCCCCCTACGCCTTCACGATTTACGAGCGGACATTCCCCTTGTCCGGGGAACTGGCGGCCGCGCCGACCCAGGAGGGGCGGGACCAGCGGTTTGGATGTCAGGCGGAAGAGGAAGCAACAAGGACCGGGTAAGCGGAGGAGAAAGGGACGCGCATGATTCATCCGTACTTAATCGATACCAAGACATTGGAGCAGAATCTGGGCCGATCCGATCTGGTGGTGGTCGATGTGCGCGGCCAGGCGGCCTATGCCTTCGGCGGCCACATTCCCGGAGCCGTTCAGGCCACCTGGCATGAGTTCAGCGATCCGGCCGCCACCGCCAAAGGGCTGCTGGACCCTGATCCGGGTCGTCTGGAGCAGAAGATCAGGGCTTTGGGCATCAGCAACGACAGCGATGTCGTCATCTATTCCAACCCCTTCGACAACTGGGGCGATGAGGGGCGGATGTTCTGGATGCTCCAGTATCTGGGGCACAGCAAACTCAAGATCCTGGACGGAGGCTGGGTCAAATGGGTTGCGGAAAAGCGGCGGTTCGAGCACGGGACGGTCAAGCCCAAGCCGGGCCAGTTCAAGGTTGCGCCGAATCCGGACCTTATCGTGATGAAAGACGAGCTCAAGAAGCTGGTCAAGCGTCCCCATCCCGAGACCGCCATCGTCGATGCGCGCAGTCTCGAAGAATATGCCGGCAAGGAGATCCAGGGGATCCCCAGGGCCGGACATATTCCTTCCGCGATCTCGCTGCCCTGGAACGGATTCCTGAATCCGGACGCCACGGTCAAGGACCTCGACAAGATCAGGGCGACTCTGGAAGAGAAGGGGCTCCATGAGAGCCACGAGGTCATTTGCTACTGCACCGGGGGGGTCCGGTCCGCCTGGCTTTATGTCGTCCTCAAGCTGGCCGGCTATCAAAAAGTCAGGAATTACCCAGGGTCCTGGTGGGAATGGAGCCGCGACTTTGCGGCTCCCGTCGAGGCGGACGTGAAGCTGCTGCGAAAAATCGTCGGTCACGAGGAAGCCAGGCCGTCTTGACAGTATGAAAATTCACGTGCTATCGTCGCGCAGGGTCGGTGCTCCGGCACGGGAGCATCGGAGCATGGGGAAACGAATCGAGAGAAGGAGGGATGAGGATGGATAGGAAAATCATCGTGGGGACGTTGATCGTTGGTCTCATGACGGCGCTCGTGAGCGTTCCGTTCCTTTCCTCCGTGGCCCTGGCCGCCAAGAGCCATGCGGCCGAAGCGGTCGAGCATGCCAAGGAAGCGGTGGAGCACGGCAAGCAGGGCCATGCCGACGCCCTCGTGAAGCATGCGGAAGGGGCGCTGAAGCACGCCGAGGCGGCGCAGAAGGAGAAGGCCAACCCGCACCTGGCCGAGGGCATCAAGCAGTTGAAGGAAGCGATCGAACACGGCAAGGCCGGCCACGCGGACGTGGCGACGAAGGCGGCCGAGAACGCCGTCACGCATTTGTCCGAAGCGAAGTAAGTCGTCTTCAGAGTGAGCCGGAACGGGCAGGGGTCTCCCTGCCCGTTTTCGTTTGGACGCCCACATGCTGGTTGGATTTTTCCAGTTCGATCCCGTTTTCGGCGAGGTCAAGCGGAACCTGGATCTCGTCACGACCAGGCTCGCTTCGGTCCGCTGCGACCTGATGGTGCTGCCGGAGTTGTTCGCCTCCGGCTACCAGTTTGTCTCCAGGGAGGAAACCGAGTCCCTGGCCGAGCCGGTTCCGGACGGAGTGACGACCAAGCGGTTGATTGAGCTGGCGCGGGATCGAAGCATGTACCTCGTCGCCGGTCTGCCGGAGCGCCAGGGGCCGCGCTGCTACAACTCGGCCGTGCTGGTCGGTCCGACCGGGTTCATCGGCCACTACCGGAAGGCGCACCTCTTTTTTGAAGAGACCCTGCATTTCACGCCGGGGGATCAGGGCTTCAAAGTCTGGGACATCGGGCCGGCGAGGGTGGGGCTGCTGGTCTGTTTTGATTGGTATTATCCGGAGGTCGCCAGGACCCTGGCCTTGAAGGGCGCCGACATCCTCTGTCATCCCTCCAATCTGGTGCTGCCGCACTGTCCCGACGCCATGGTGACGCGCTGCCTGGAAAATCGGGTGTTCGGCATCACCGCGAATCGGGTGGGGGCGGAGGAGCGGGGAGGAAAGGAGCGGCTCACCTACATCGGGAGCAGCGAAATCGTGACCCCGCGCGGTCGCATCCTTCACCGCGCGTCCCGCGATCAGGAAGACCTGACGATCCTCGACATCGATCCGGCCGATGCCCGCAACAAGTCGCTCAATCCCTACAATGATCTCTTCCGCGACCGCCGAAAGGACCTGTACGAGTTGTAAGGCGCCGTCGCGTTCCCCCATCTTGATCCAACCCTGAGCGGGAGGGTAGGATAATGGCATGGCTGACCCACTCGGCAAAGGCATCTTCTTGATCGCGGCGCCCTCCTTGCGGGACCCCAACTTCCGGCAGACCGTCGTCTTGCTCTGCGAACATGGGCCGGAGGGAGCCCTGGGCGTGGTCGTCAACCGTCCGACCGCCATGCTGGTGTCCGAAGCCCTGCCCCAGGTGCCGGTGCTGGAGGGGCAGCATCACGTGCTCTTCTCGGGGGGGCCCGTGCAGCCGAACCACGTGCTGATCCTCTACCGGTTGAGGCAGGAGGCGGCCGGCCAACACCATGTGTTCGACGGGGTCTACCTGGGCGGCGACATGGGCGCGCTGGAGCGGGTCCTCACGACCCCGTCGGGCGGGGAGTCCTTCCGTGCCTACATCGGCTACTCCGGTTGGGGGCCGGGCCAGCTTGAGAACGAAATGAAAACCGGGTCCTGGATTACGTTGCCGGCCGATTCGACCGTCGTGTTCGAGAAGGACCCGGTGCACGTCTGGCGGGACATCCTCCGGTCTCTGGGCAAGCCGTACGACCTGTACGCCGAGATGCCGCTCGACCCCAACCTGAATTGACCGCTGCTACAGATCCAGGCTGAGCAAGGGGCGCAGGTAGTGGCCTGTGTGGGAGCCGGCCGCCTGCGCCACCTGTTCGGGCCGGCCTTCCGCGACGATCCGTCCCCCTTGCGCACCCCCCTCCGGACCCAGGTCGATGATCCAGTCGGCGGCTTTGATCACGTCGAGGTTGTGTTCGACGATCACCACGCTGTTGCCGGCGTCGACCAGCTTCCCGATCACCGCCAGCAGTTTCTTGATGTCCTCCAGGTGAAGCCCCGTCGTGGGCTCGTCCATGATGTAGAGGACTCGGCCGGCCGTTTGTGACGATCCGCCTTGGTGCATCAGTTCCGCCGCGATCTTCAGTCGCTGGGCCTCTCCGCCGGAAAGAGTCGTGGCCGGCTGGCCCAGCCGGAGGTAGTCGAGGCCGATGGACGCCAAGAGGTGAAGCTTCTCGCTCAACCTGGTTGATCCCGGGAAGGCACGGGAGAAGAAGGGCAGCGCCTCGCTGACCGTGAGGCCGAGCACGTCATGGATCGTCCTGTCCCGGTAGCGGACCGCCAGGACCTCCGGCCCGAAGCGACGGCCGTTGCAGGCTTCGCAGGTGGCGTACATGTCCTCGAAAAAGTACATCTCCAACTTTTCGTAGCCGTTGCCCTGGCACCGTTCGCAACGGCCTCCCGGCTGGTTGAAAGAGAAGTGGGCGGCGGTCAACCCGCGCCCCCTGGCTTCCGGCTGAGACGCGAAGAGTTTGCGGATCTCGTCGAAGGCTTTCAGGTAGGTGATCGGGTTGGAGCGCGGGGTCCGGCCGATCGGCTGCTGGTCGATCAACTGCACCCCGCGGAGGTGCTCCAGCCCTTTGATCGCGCGGAACCGGCCCATGGGCAGCGATTCAACGCGAAACGCACGGGCCGCGGCGCGATAGAGGGTATCCTCCACCAGCGTGCTTTTGCCCGATCCCGAGACCCCGGTCACGCAGACCAGCATGGAAAGAGGAATCCGGACGGTGAGGTCCTGCAGGTTGTGTGCGCGGACTCCGGCCAGGATCAGGAATTTGCCGTTGCCCCGGCGGCGTACCCGCGGCACAGGGATCTGGTCCTCACCCCGCAGGTAGCGGGCCGTGAGAGAGCGGCGGTCGGCCAGGAACTCCCGGCGCGGCGCGGCACAGACGACGTCGCCGCCCTTTTCGCCGGACCAGGGCCCCAATTCAACCACGTAGTCGGCCGCCTGGATCATCTGCCGGTCATGTTCCACCACCACGACCGTGTTGTTCGCCTCGGCCAGGTCGCGGAGGATCGTGGCCAGGGTGGCCGTGTCGCGCGCGTGGAGGCCGATCGTCGGCTCGTCCAGCACGTAGAGGGTCCCGACCAGACTGGCGCCGAGCTGGTTGGCCAGCGCGATCCGTTGCGCTTCCCCGCCCGAAAGAGTCCTGGTCTGCCGGGAGAGGGTCAGGTAGCCGAGACCGACCCGCAGGAGAAACCCCAGTTTCATGTGCAGGTGACGCAGAATGTCCTGCGCGACGCGGGCGTCGAACTCCGACAACCGGAGCCGGTCGGTCCAGGCCGCCGCCTCCTGAATCGTCAGCTCGGAAATCTCATGGATGTCTTGCCCGGCGACCTTCACGTGCCGCGCTTCCGGCCTGAGTCTGGTTCCGCCGCAGGCCTCGCAGGGAAAGGGGCTGCGGTACCGGCTGAGAAAGACCCGGACGTGGAGCTTGTAGCGCTTGTGTTCCAGGTGCTCGAAGAACTGGTGGATACCCTCGAACTTCTTGTCGCCGTTCCAGAGCAGAGTCCGCTCCTCATCGGAGAGTTTGGTGTAAGGGGTCGTGAGGCTGACCCCGCGGCGCTTCATGGCCAGCAGCATCTGTTTCTGCCACCAGTCCGTGCCGGGCTTGGTCCAGGGCTCGATGGCCCCTTCCACGAGGGAACGGTTCCGGTCGGGAATCACCAATTCCTCGTCGTACCGGAGGATGTTGCCGAACCCCTTGCAGACAGGGCAGGCGCCCAGGGGATGGTTGAAGGAGAAGAGCACCGGCCGGATCGGCTCGAAGGCTCTCCCGCAGCGCTGGCACTGGAACCTGGTGCTGTAGGTCCGCGGGGCCTGTCCGATCACGTCCACGCGACAGATCCCCGCTCCTTCCTGGAAGGCGGATTCCACCGCCTCGATCAGGCGGGGCCGATTGTCCGGCCTGAGGCTCAGCCGGTCCAGGACGACGTGGAGCTCCGTCTTGCTGGTTCGCGGCAGGGGGTGGCCCGGCTGGAGTTCGACAATGTCGTCCCCGCAGCGGACCCGCACGAAACCGCGCGTGAGGAGGGATTCGACGAGGCTACGGTCATGGCCCGGTCCCGGGTCCTCGATCGGGAAAAGCACCATGGCGCGGCCGTCGGCGAAACGGGCGAGCAGGTCGTCGGCCACGGCGCCGGGATGATACCCGCGCGCCTCTTCCTTGCAGTCGGGGCAGACCGGCCGGCCGATTTTGGCGAAGAGCAGCCGGAGGAAGTCCGCGATCTCGGTCGCCGTGGCCACGGTGGAGCGGGCGGTGCGGACCGGGTTTTTCTGCTCGATCGCGATGGCCGGGCGGATGTTGACCAGCCGGTCCACGTCGGGCCGGTCCAGCCGCTCCAGAAACATGCGGGCGTAGGTGCTGAGGGATTCCACATAGCGCCACTGGCCCTCCGCGAAGAGGGTATCGAACGCCAAGGAGGATTTGCCGGAGCCGGAGACGCCGGTGATCGCCGTGACCGCCCGGTGGGGAATCCGCAGGGAGATGTTCTTGAGGTTGTTCTGCCGCGCGCCCTCGATGATGAGGTCGCCGGCCCGCTGGTTCTCGGTCACGGCGCGGTCCTCGACGACGGCCGGACTATCTGGCGGCCAGCCGGATGAGCGCGACGACGGCCATGTAGAGCGTCAGCGCGCTGGCCATGGTCAGCCAGAAGCCCAGGCGG
>CAZKHY010000107.1:4336-12107 GCA_964552455.1 uncultured Nitrospira sp. | reverse complement strand
CGGCGCTTCAGCGTGTTGTGAGCCCGCCCAACAGAACAGGCTCATGGAGCCTAGAGTCGCTCTCGCGGTCATTGCTTTTCCTGCTCCGCACAGCTCCCGTCCAAAAGCCCTGGGGCAAGGTGCCTATAGATACTCCTCCATAGAGTGTGTTAGACTGGGTTTACCGTACGAGCCACGGTACCTAATCCTATCTCTCGCGCTTCCTCACCGTTTGATCTGATCCTTGCGCGATCGATTCCCTAGTACACGCCGCTCTTACGGCCGGGTATAGCCGTCCACTCGGCGTCAGCGCGTGGAGGTCGGCCGGCCTGCATCGCTATTTGTTGCTACGATCCACTTGTCGTGAGCTGCTCCGGCAGCCGAACGGGGGGCTCCTGGCCGAACTCCGGCCAGGCTCATCCACGGAGGAACGTGAATGGGCAAGATGAATGTTGAGCCGTTGATCACGTTTTCAGACGGCTCGCAGTTGCTGGTGAGTACCCACTACTCCGGAGAAGGCAGCTTCACCTGTGAGCTCTACCTGTCCGTTCAACGAGACAAGGGCAAGCTGGATCTGCGGATCGTGTCGGATCATCTTGAGGCGCCGACCTGCCGTGAGGCTCAGGACATCGCGTTCCGCTACGCCAGGCGCCAGTACCCGGAAAAAGTAAACGGAATGAAGGAGCCGCCCTACTTGATCTGGCCCGGGCCGAACCTTCCCGTTGCGCCTGATCACCGCGGACGCCGATCGGAACGACGGTAAGGACGGTACCATGAACAACGCCCCCCAGCGGCAGCCCAAGGAGAAAACCATGGCTTGGAAACGACTGCGCCAACAGAAGCACGTCAAACCGAGGCTGAAGATCAGATGGGAACAATTGGGGCTGGCGACACCGGCAAAAGAACGGCCGACCATCCCGATGGAAGAAATTCGGCGACAAGTGATGATGCTGGCAGGCCGATCACTTGGACAAGGGGTACGGTCCAGCCGGCTGGTCCAAGGGAAGCCCAACTCCGATACCGACCGACCAGTGGAGACCGTCCGTCGGGACCGCCGGGGGGCGACCCGGTAAGGGGAACCCCGCCGAGGTTGCTTTTCTGTTGCTTGTGTGATACCGTGCCGTTGCTTCGTTGTGTGGGGCCTGTGACGAAGCAGCAAACAGTATGGCCCGCAACCGATGTTGTTTTGCCCGGGAATTGGATCGGAAGCCAAACCAAGCCGCTTTTGAGTTCGCGTCTTCGGCCCGTTTCTTCCTTTCGTTTTTTCGTTCTCGCGTCCAAGACAATATCACCATCCCCAAGGAGGAACCCCATGGGTTCGAAGATTTATGTCGGTGGTTTGCCGTATTCGGCGACCGAAGCGCAGTTGAATGACCTGTTCGCACCGCACGGCACCGTTGAGTCCGCGCGCGTGATCACGGACAAGTTCACGGGACAGTCCCGGGGCTTCGGCTTCGTGGAAATGTCCACTGCGGAAGAGGCGAAGGCCGCGATCGCAGCCCTGAACGGCACCCAAATGGACGGCCGGACGTTGACGGTGAACGAGGCGAAGCCCCAGGAGCCCCGCTCCGGTGGGGGCGGCTTCGGTGGCCGCAGCGGCGGCGGGCGCGGGCGCGACCGCTTCTAACGTCGCGTCGCAGCGCAGCGAGGCAAGCGGCGGGACGGCTCACCAGGGCCGTCCCGCCCCCTCATCATGGAGCCTTTTCCTATGACATCTCCCACTTCCACCATCGTGCCGCTGGTCCGCCCCTTCAGCCTGGGACCCGCCGTTCTCTTCGGCATCGTGACCCTGGGTTCGTTGATCGGACTCCCGGCCTTCGCATATTTCTACGATTACACATGGGTGGATTGGACCATGTTCGGGCTCCTGTACGTCGTCACGGGCCTGGGCATCACCGTCGGCTACCATCGTCTGATCGCCCACCGGAGCTTCGACTGCCCCAATTGGGTCAAAGCGGGGCTGTTGATCGCCGGAGGATGGGCGCTTGAAAATAACGCGCTCAAGTGGGCGGCCAGCCATATCCGCCATCATGCCCGCTGTGACCAGGAAGAGGACCCGTACAACGCCCAGCGGGGGTTCTGGTGGAGCCATTGCGGCTGGATTTTTTTCACCGATCCCTATGCGGAGGAAAAATACGCTTCGCGCCTGCGGCGGGACCCGGTCGTGATGTGGCAATACCGATACTACGTGCCCATCGTGCTGTCCGGGCTGGCGCTGCCCTTTCTGGTGGGCTTTCTCCATAACGGCTGGATCGGGGGGCTAGGCTGCTTCCTGTTGGCTGGTGTGGGCCGGACCTTCTTCGTGCTCAATTCCACGTTCTGCATCAACTCCATCTGCCACCTCTGGGGAAGCCAACCTCACGGCGGGTCCGATTCCAGCCGGGATAGCTGGTGGGTCTCGCTGCTCACCTTCGGAGAGGGGTACCACAACTATCACCATACCTACCAGAGCGATTACCGCAATGGACCCCGCTGGTACAACTTCGATCCCTCGAAGTGGCTGATCTTCAGCTTGTCCCTCCTCGGCCTGGCGACCGCCTTGCGCACGGCTTCGGACGAAGCCGAGTAGAGGGCGGCCGCGGTCTCCTGCACACCGTTGCGCCTGATCGTTCTCGTCCGCACACCAACTGATCGGATCGCACGGGGGCCAGCCGATTGCTCTTGCCGGCCACGCGCTTGTCCTTCCATCTCGTGATACACTCATTCCTGCGACCATGGCGTGGCTTGACTTTCACCCCCATCCCTTGTGTTTTCATCCCCATCTGATGACGGTCTTGCCCCGATTCAGATCGACGAGCGGGCTGCTTCAGGGTATTCCCGCCGAATCCCGCCTCTTCACCGTCTCGCCGGATTCCAAAATTCTGGGCCGCTGCCACTGGCAGCCGGACCGGCGGCGCGCGAAGACCGCCCTGTTGCTCCACGGGTTCGAAGGCTGCAGCGACTCGCATTACATGGTTGGGATCGCCGGCAAAGCCTGGCGGGCGGGGCTCAACGTCATCCGGCTGAACCAGCGGAACTGTGGTGGGACCGAGCACCTGACGCCCACCTTGTATCACTCGGGTTTGAGCGGCGACTTTGCGGCTGTTGTGTCGGAACTGACCACCAAGGACAGACTGGATGATCTCTGGCTGGCCGGCTATTCGATGGGAGGCAATCTCGCTCTCAAGATGGCCGGCGAGGTCGGAGCCGCCACGCCGGCGCTCCGGGGCGTCGTGGCCGTCTGCCCCAACATTGATCCGGCTGCTTGCGTGGACGCCTTGGAGCTGGCGAGAAATTGGTTCTATCAGCACTACTTCTTGACTCGCACAAAAGCCAGGCTCCGGCGCAAGGCCGTCCATTTTCCTGGCAAGTTCGACCTTTCTCCGTTGGGCAAAATCCGAACCTTGCGTGAGTTCGACGAGCAGTACACGGCGCCGGACGGCGGATTTCAAAGCGCCGCGGACTATTACGAACGCGTCGGCGCGCGCCATGTCCTGGAAGCCATCGCCGTGCCGACCCTCATCATCGCCGCCCAGGACGACCCCTTTATCCCCTTCCGGATCTTCAACATCCCCGCCGTTCGGACTCACCGTTGGATCCGGCTGGTGGCGCCGAAGCAGGGCGGCCATTGCGGGTTTTTCCAGAAGCCCGTCCGGATGGAAGACCCCTACTGGGCAGAAAACCGCTTGTTGGACTTCATGATCTCTGGCGGGAAAGCGGGAACGTAACGGAAGGAGGTCAAGAGAAGAATTGATCGGAACCGCTCGCTACTCTCCGATGACCTGGACGATCAGATCACGGGTGCGGGCCCTCGTATCGAAGTCCACCACGACGAGCTGCTGCCAGGTCCCCAGCATCAGCGCGCCTTCGCTGAACGGAACGGTCAGGGAGGGCCCCTGAAGCTGCCCCCGCAAGTGGCTGTGGCCGTTGTCCTCCCCCGGATTGCGGGTATTGTGCTGCCAGGCAGGATCGGCGGGAACCAGCCGGTCCCAGATCGTCTTGGTGTCGGCCCGGATGCCCGGTTCATCCTCGATGATCATCACGGAGGCGGTCGTGTGCTTGATGAAGAGGGTAACGATGCCGGCCCGAAGGCCGGTGCTGTGCAACGCCTGCCGGACCAGATCGGTCACGTTCTCAATCTGCGTCTCCCCCTTCAAGTTCATCCTGAGCGGGACGGTCTTGACGGACATCAGCCCCTCCACGAGGCCAGCGCCCGTAACGCCCGCACCTCCCGGCGAGGCAAGGGGGATCCCTGCGCCTCCGCCAGAATGCGGTCGAAGGCGCCTTCGGCCGCCAAGCCGCACAACGCACTCACGACCCGGTCGCTCAAAATACCCTCTACGCGAAGCTTCTCCAGATAGGCGGAGGCATCCGCCACGCTTTCTCCGGTCCGTGTATAGTAGTCGCGCCCGCGCCGCCGGTTGCAATACGCCTCGAACTGCTCGCAGGCGACCAGGACCTCGGCCAACTGCTTGACCCATGCGGCCGCCCCCTCCAGCTTTTCGGGGTAGTAATAGTAGAGCATGATACGGCTCATCCAGGGCGACCAGCGGACCTTCAGACCGGCAAGGTGCGGCCTCACGGCGCGCAGCCGCCGCGCCAGGCGACGGGCATACCCGAGGCGCATTTCGACCTGCTCGCCGGCCCACGCGTCGATGGGAATGCCGGAGGCCTTCAGTTCGGCGGCATAGCAGGCGAGAAAGGCTTCCGTCTCCAGCCCGTAGGGAGTATCAGGGTGGACGATCCGCCATTCCCGCGGCCTCGTGGGAATGCCCCGCTTCCTGGCCCAGGACCAAATTTCCCCGAAGAGCCGGCGGTCCAGCCCGGCGCGCCCCAGATCATGGAGCAAGCAGGCAATTTGATAGGACACGACACGGCGCAACGGGTGCCCGAGTCTCAGCGCCACGGCGGCGCACATGCGTGCGGTCCTGAGCGCATGCGGCCGGTCATAGCCGCGAATGACGCGGTCCGGCTTGCGTGGATCGGGAACGTCGTAGAGCCGCAGGAGCGCCGACGCCAGCGACCGCGTGACCAGCAGAGGGGCTGAATCCAGAGCGCGCGCCGACGTTCCGACCGGCCTGATCCCCGCTTCGCGCTTGCCCGGCATTGCTCCGTTCCCACCTCTCCGAGAAGAGCCCAACATCGACCGAGGAGCATATCGTCAGGCTGAACGGACTGTCAAGCCGAACGCCGACCCGATCTCCTCTCCAGCTCTTCCTTCAAGACCACGGCTTGATTGTGCTCCCGGTCGGCGGCGCCGTACACCAGCGTCACGGTCTTCTGCTTGGCGATGGCTGCGAGCTCCCGCAGCGCCGCCGCTGCGTCGGGGTGGGCCAGCTCCGCCCGATAGCGATCGCGAAACAACTCCCATTTCGACGGATCATGACCGAACCACTTGCGGAGGGCCGTGCTGGGCGCCAAGTCCTTGCGCCATTGTTCAATACACGCTCGGTCTTTGCTGATCCCCCTCGGCCAGACCCGGTCCACCAGCAGGCGTACGCCGTCGGATGCCTCCGGTTCCTCGTAGATGCGTTTGACACGAATCACGGACACCGCTCCAAGGCAGACCCGCCGGCCTCAAGCAACCGGGCGATCACGACACGGGCTCAAAAGAAATGGTGAACAAACACAACGAGGCCGACGAGCACCGCCGCCAGGGATGAGATGAACACCGCCGCCGCCGAAACGTCCTTGATGAACTTGACACTGTCGTGCTTCGCCGGATGGAGGAAGTCGAGGGTTTTTTCGATCATGGTATTCAACAGCTCAAGCGACAGCACGACGCCGATGGCGGTGATCACGAACAGCCATTCCAGTTGCGTGAGCCCCAGGAGAAACCCGGCGAGAACGACGGCGGCTGAAACGGCGAGCTGGATGCGAAAACTCTGCTCCGCCCGGTAGGCCGCCTTTAATCCGTCCCAGGCGAACGAAAACTTTTGAAGCACTCGCCGAAACGCGGCTGCGTCAGCGCCTTGCGGCATACCTCTATCCGCCACTCGTCAATGGATGTCCGGCACTTGCGACTCGACAGGATCGGATCTGCCCGACCAGGCCGACGCCGGCGCACCTGTTCGGCTCATTGCCGAGAAGCGCTCTCCAAAGCATAACGGCAGTCCCTAGAACCGCCTCCCGATCATAATCCCCCCGCCCAGCCCGCCGTCCATGACCATGGGACGGATCTGCCAGTCGGTGGGGTCTCCGCTATGTTGTCGATTGATAAAATGGCCCAGTCCGTATCCGATCAGCGAACCGGCGACGACATCGGAGGCAAAGTGCTTGTCTGTGTAGATCCTCGACGCAGATACGGCTATTGCCAGGGGATAGGCGATCCACCCGACCCCTTCGTATCGCTCGGCAAACACGGTGGCCACGGCGAAACTGGCCGCGGCATGCCCTGACACAAACGATCCGTTCAATCCGGTGAACGGACGGAAATGGGTCGCGCCTTCATTGGATTCCGGCCGAGCCCGCCCCGTGACCAACTTGAGCGCGCTCACCGCGACGATGGCAAAGCCTTCCGCTTCGAGGCTGACCAATCCGGCCTCTTTCAACTTACTACTCCCGCCGTACGACTCGCTGGCCACCCCGATCGCGATCGCAGCGGCATTGTATCCCAGGAGCGGGCCCGGGCCCAGCCAATTGCTGATCTGGTTGCCGACATCGCGCCCCTTGGAAGAGGTATGGTGATCAACAAAGTTTTGAATGGGATGGTCTGCGGCAATGAGGCCCCCAACGAGGGCGACGGCCCCTCCCAGCTTCATCGCGTCGTACCGGTCCATGTTCAAGGGGGCGAGCATCAGAGCCTTCGCATCCTCGATCACCGCCTTGACGCCTTCCGCGATGGATTCTTCCTTGACCACCGAGACCGGCTCTTCCGTTCCGGCTGCATGGGCCGCACCTTGCCAGACAGACAGGGCAAGACACATGACAAAGAAGACGCACAGGGCAGCGGCGGTTCTGAGCTCCCGGCACATGGTTTTTGTCGACGCAGACGTATCCGAACTCATCGGGTTCCTATCCGTCGCCCAAGCTGGTTGCAGGTTCTTGCCGATCATGACCCTATGGCTATTTCAACAGACCATACAGACGGCCCATGCGAGGGGGAAAGTTGGCGGGAGAGGTGAACGGCGGGTGCACGGACTCTACCGGCCCAGGCGCGGGATTAGCCGCTATTTTTTACCACAAATCGGACCAGGAGTCATGCGGAAAGTCTGAGCCAAGCGTCAGACAATGGATCGTGGCCATTGTCTCGGTCTCGAGAGCCTCAGCCTCATCACCCGGACGGGAACATCTTAGCCCTTGAAGCGGATGACGTCGGCGACGATGCGGAGCGTCCAACGGGTGGTCCCTTCCACCGCATGCCGGACGACGACGGCGTCGCCTCCATGCTTCCAGGCAAGCTCGCGGAGTTTCGGGACGGCTTCTTCGAACGTCGGACCCTTGAGGCTGAATCGGACAATATCCCAGTCAATCACCCCGACGGTGATGTATGGGGCCGTCGGCTCGCCGGTCAGGATTTGTATATCGGTCTGACTGCCACGAACCTCGTGAAGCTGACTGTCAGCGGCGACATAATAGGGCCCCGCCCCGCAGCCGACCAGGACTGTCAGAGCAAGAAGGAGAAGTGCGACCAGTCTCATTGAACTCCCTTTTCCTCTTCCCAGAAAGAAGATCGTTTACGTGTCGTCGGAGCGGTCGGGCGTGAGGAGTGTAAGGAGATCGATCAGCAAACCGCCCATGACGATTCCGCCGATGACAAGCATGCCCGCTATTCCTGCCGTTGGCAAGTCCCGTAAAGGGATGAGCCCCCAAA
>CAZKHY010000107.1:0-4236 GCA_964552455.1 uncultured Nitrospira sp. | reverse complement strand
CGGATCTGCGCCACCGCCTCGGTGAGGGCTTCATTGAGGAGGTCCCCCGGGACAATTCCATCATAGACGCCGTACCTCTCTTCAAAGGCAGCCCGCCCGCGATACCGTCTCACTTCTTCCCCCCGGGGTTTTGCAAGCACCACCTCCAGCGTGACTTCGCTGCTGACGCGCTCCACATTCCATCCGAGGATCCTGCCCAAAATCCCGATCACGGGAATCGACGTCCAACGAGGCGCCGTGACCTGTTCGGAGAACCGGTAGACGGTCCCGCTCAGAACGAGATCGGGATTGCGGGGCCGGAGGCCGATTTCTCCAAACACGGCATGCCTCCGAAACTCCGCAAGAACCGCGTGAGTCACGACTTGTGCGGCATCCGCCGGCATCTTCTCGAGACCGGCTGCCGATCGGGTTTCCGCGGAAGGCGGGCCGACGACCTTCTCTTGGGGTGCGGACGCGTCCCGGAACGGACGGATCTGCACCACTGCGTAGATCGTCTGCTGGCCAGGCTGCCCAGCGGTTGGTTCCGGTGTCTCATACAGGCATCCGGACAGGGCCAAGCACAAGCCGAACCACAGCCGACAGGGCGCAAGACGGATACGTGCTCCGCGATCACCAGTACGACGGGAGGCATTCCTCGTCGCGGAGCGGACGGAGCGACCCGAGAAGAAGCGACCATGGCGGGCTCGGATTCCCGGAGAAAAGACCGACATGCGTCCTGAGCGCTCAGTTTCGAGCCCCTTGGTCTTGCTGAACGGCCCGTAAGTACTCCTCGGTCTTCTGCCATCGGCGTCGGAGTTTTTCATGGAAGGCCTCCAGCTTACCCTGTTGGTCCGGTGACAGAATGGCGCGCATTGCCGTCCGGCTGGAGGCCTGAATGGCCTCAACCTGGGGCCGTTGCTGAGCCCGCAACGTGAGCAGTTCCACTTGGGCCCTGGTGACAATCGGCTCAATCGCCGCTTGCTGTTCGACTGTCAAATGGAGCTCCCGCGTCAAGCGTTTCATAATCCAGAGGCGTTTGGCTTCGGGCCCGCCCTCCCATCGGCTTTCAAACTGCGCTTCCATCACATAGGAGGTCCCTGCCCCGCCGATGAGCACGCCTGACAGAAAAAGGACGGCCAGCCCTCCCCAGATCGTCCAGCTTTTCATCGTATCTCCTTGTTCCGTGCCCGCCTGCTCACAAGTTGAGCAGCGGACCCATGATACCTTCCGTCGGATCGTCGAAGAGCAGTGAGACGATGAGATCGGTGCCCACAGGCTGAGCGAGCACGTAGCTGACCAACATGACCGCGGCCAGGACCGCCGCGACAGCCGCCCGCCACACCAGACGATCCACGGAAAGCCAGCCGGGGAATCGCCCGTCCGTTGGTTGGGTTTGATGAACGGCCCGCATCAACCGGGGTTGCCAGTCTGGTCCCGCTGCTGGGCCCGTCTTGGCACGGTGCGCGGCGAGCAAGCGCTGGAGCAGCGTCTGGAGATGGTCCTCAGGTGATGGTTTCATGGCTCTCCTCGTGCTTCCACCAGTCCGAGCAGCAGCTTGCGCAGGCGCAGGCGCGCACGATGGGCCCGTACTTTCACGTTGATGTGGCTCCAGCCCAAGAGGACCGCCGCCTCTCGGATCGACAGGCCTTCGAGATAGACCAGCGTGAGCACCGTCCTGTTTTCAGGTGACAACTGATCGAGCGCCCACTGGAGCACCGCCTGGGCCTCCTGCGTCGTGGTGCGTCGGTGAAAGGATCGGTCGGCTTCCTCGGTCAGCACATGCTCAACCCACTTCTGGTGCCCGTCCGTCAGAGCGCTCATCGGGATCTCGCGTGACCGGTAGGCCTCACGCCAGAAGAAATAACAGCTCCGTACGGCAAGCTTGGCCAACCAATGATCAAACGCCGCCCGGCCCGAAAACGTCGCCAGCGAGGTGAAGGCTCGAATGAACGCTTCGTGCGCGACCTCATCGACGTGCGGGCGCGGCACGTGCTTGCCCACAATCCTGAACACATGGGCCTGATAACGCTCCACCAACAGCGCAAAGGCGTCGGTCTTCCCCTCCACAACGAGCCGGATGATCTCCCCATCGGTCAGTGCCTGCTCCTCCTGTTCCATTGAACCGGTAACACCTTCTTGGTCGATCGGACGGCAGGCTGAACGGACCGGCGCCCCATGTCACGGGCGCTCACAAGCATACGACGGATGGTACGCCAGAAGCCACGCCTGACTTCGCTGCCCCCGGCTTACTCCTCCTTCGCCGTCAGTTGAGATGGCAGTCCCCCAAAAGAGGAGGCGGGGGGCCGACCAGGGATCGCCGGCGCCCCGCCCCACCGCCACCACCAGCCTACCCTTCCTGATAGTGGCGCATCCGCTTCTCGCGCTCCGCCTTCTCCTTCTCGCGCTGCTCCGGAGTCAGCAGCGTCCAGGCCTCTCGCTTGGCTTTGATGGCCGCCATGCGCAGTCTCACCTCCAGGGTCCCGCTCTCCTTGACCTTGGCCTCGATGGACGTCAGATCGGCCTTCTCGTCATGCACCATGGACTTGAGTTCCCGTTCGGCCACAAGGATGTCGGCCTTGGTCCTGATCACGGTCCGGTCCAAGTCCAGGCTCAGAGTCTTCAGCTTAGACACCTGCTCCTCCGTTAACTCAAGTTCCTTCTGGTGCTTCAGAAGATGGTGGAGAAAATGGCCGGCATGTCCATGGTGATCTGTCCTCCCGTATTCTCCACGAGCATGCCCGCCGTGACCGTATCCAATCTTGTGATGCCCAAACTCATGTTGACCGAACTCCTCTGCCTGGGCGATTCCGAAGAACGCCAAGACCAACACAATGACCCACGACACACGTTTGATGATCATGATCGTTTTCTCCTCCCTCGGTCGTCCAGTATCTGTTGCCCCTCTTTTGCGAACGAAGCCGGCTTCGCCCTCACAGAGCAAAGTGGCTCCAAAAGCGGAAAAGGTTACACCAGCCGCGAGCTCACAGATGAGTTGTGCGGCGTGCTGAAAATCATCAACGATGCCGAGACCTTATCTCCGGCAATTTCCCACCTTCAGGTTTCAGACAACCCAACGGCGCTTCTTGTAGGTTTGTACCCATGTCCACAATCATCGGCCTGAAACCGGCGCCGGCTGGACATGCGAAATCGTACTCCTGCCGACCTCTTCGACACACACGGTGGAGACGAAAACTGTCTCGCCTTGTTAGGGGGCGGTTGAAGTTGACACCAACCGAGTTCCTCGCACCTCCTCGCCCTTGAGGCTTCTCCTCGATTCACATCCAGTGGCATGGACACTCCCTTGATGGATTTCCGGCCTTTGCTGTATCATCGTGCCCTCGTAGGGCCTTTGGTTCTATCGCTGCAGTGGAGGGATTGATGGACGACAGGCACGCATGGCGACAGAGGGTGAAAGTCGGGGCGGTCACGGTTTTGATGGGCATAGCGGTTCTGGGGCTGTCGGTCCCGGCCGGGCAAGCGGAGGACGCGGCGCTGGATCTGGCCGCCCGCTATATCCTGGAAACCGTCAAAGCCTTTCGCACAGCCTACGTCATCAATGTGATTGAACGGGTCAGGGACAGCGGCATTCACCCGAAGGAAGAATGGATCAAGGACGTCCATGCCATTCCCCTGCCGGCCCAGTTTGTGAAAGCCGCCGGCCCAGACATCACCTCCTTCGAAATCGGCCTCATCGGCCTCACCCCGGTGTACAAGAGCAATTTGCCTAAAACCCAGGCGGAGACCGACGCGCTGATGAAGCTGGCAACCGATCGGCAGCAGTCGGTCATCACCTTCGTGGATGGCAAACAGTTCAAGGGGGTGGCGGCGGACCTCGCCATCCTGCAGTCCTGCGTGGACTGCCACAACAACCACCCCACCAGCCCGTGGCGGAATTTCAAAAAAGGGGATTTGATGGGCGCGATCGTGGTTCGGCTGAACCGGCAGGTCAAATGAACGGGCAGATGAGCCTGACGCCAGGTACGGGCTAGCCCGGGTTGGAGATCGCCGGCAGCAGGTACCTCAGCAGACCCATCCCAATTCTGCCGCCCATGGCCAACGGACCTCTCTCCCTCCGCTTCCTCCCCATCCCCAAGCATCGTCCGGAATGAAGGGAAAACGTCTGGACAGGCGAGAACAATAAAGACCGCGAATGTAACAAGCCGCCTTGGGTCGAGTCACTGGATGGGTCAAAAAGGGCAACATGGAGCCGGCGAGTGGGGTTGAACCACCGACCTGCTGATTACGAATCAGCTGCTC
>CAZKHY010000106.1:0-12200 GCA_964552455.1 uncultured Nitrospira sp. | reverse complement strand
CCCACACCGTGGAGAGGTCCGCAATCGTGTACAGCGTCATCTCCGGCTGCACGAACATCCCTTTAAACACCTTCTTGTCAATCACATACCCACGTATCGGCGAGTAGAGCGTCATATACGTGTGCGCTTTACCCCGCTGGGCCAATTCAGCGACCTGCTCATCGGTGAGGGTCCAGAGCTGTAGACGGTCGCGCGCCGCCTCCACCATCTGCTCCGCCTGCTGCCGGACTTCCGGGATCGGGCTGTCGTTGACTTTGTCCTGTGCCCGCAGCGCCAGCAGGTATTCGTCCTGTGTGGCGACCAGATCCGGGCTGTACAGCGTGAGCAGTGGTTGCCCTTTCGTCACCACCTGACCGGTGTAATCCACAAACAGGTTCTCCACCCATCCCGAAACCCGCAGGTTGATGCGAGCGATGCGTTGCTCGTCATAGTCGATCCTCCCCACCGCTCGAATGACGGTCTCCATCGGGCGCTTTCCCACGATCGCGGTTTTGACGCCGATCAACTGCTGTTTCATCGGGGCTACCATCGCGTAGGCCTGAGTGGGACCCGATTCCGGACTTGGAGCCATCGGCATCGTCTGCAGAGGAGCACCTTCCTGCTCCGTCTGTCGCGGTGTACGCAACGTCGTTTCAGCCGGCTCATTCGGGTGCTGTCGGTCCCATTCGTTCATGAGCCATGGTCCGAGCGCCAGCGTGACGATTACGCCTGCAATGATGATCCAGACCGTTCGGCTTTGAAGCCATGTTGTCGTCAGCATGTAACTCCTCCCTTCACAATTCCGCGCCGACCACCCGTTCTAGTTCAGCTAAGCGCTGCTCCCGGTCGACAAGTGCGCGATGGTACGCAAGCTGAAACTCTCGCAGGCCCCGTTCGGCGTCGATGAGATCCAACAAGGAGGTTCTCCCTGTGCGATAGCCAGCCCGGGCCGCCTCCAGGCTCTGCTCGGCCTGCGGCAATACGGTAGTCCGGTACAGCACGGCGACTTCCCAACTGGCCCGTATTTTGGCCAGCAGATCCCGAATCTGGAAGCGGGTCAAGTTGCCCAGAGTGTGGAGGTCTGCGCGCGCGGCGGCGACGGCCGCAGCAGCCTCCTGCACGGCCGCGTCGTACTTCGGCTTGGTCCAAAACGAGAAGGGAAGGTTGATCGACATCATCGCGCCGAATCCATCGTTGGTCTGATAGTTTTGGAAGCGTTGGACGGTCAGGTTGAGGTCAGGGTAGTACTGGCGCAGGGCCAATGCGCGCGAGTGTTCGTGTTGCTGGATAGCCAGATCGGCAGCCTTGAGCTCCGGCCTCGCATTAGCGGCCATCAGATACAGGTCTTCAAGGTCCTTGTCGAACCGCCCTTCACGTGGACCTTGTGGAGGCTCCAACGGCTGCCGGGGATCTCGATCGAGGAGCACGTTCAGTTTGGCCTGGGCCGTGTCTCGCTGCTGCTCTAGAACCGGGAGTTGCTGATACAGGGTGGACAGTTCGACCTGGGCTTTGAGGACCTCCACCTGGCTGCCCTTTCCGGTCCGAAACTTCGCCGTGGCAATCGCCACGAACTGCTTGAGCAGGTCGAACTGCTCGTGATGGATCTGGATCGCCTTGTGGGCGAGAAAGAGATCGTAGTAGGCCTGCTTGAGGCGAGCGGTCAGGTCCCGTTCCTTGGCGTGCACCGCCTGCTCCGTCATCTCAGCCGATCGACTGGCCACGGCTTCCTTCAGGGCGAGTTTTCCGGGAAAGGGGAACTTTTGCGAGAGCCCAATGATGGTGTTCTGCGATCGGCCCAGATTAAAGGATTCGGGGGCATTCCACCATTGGACTTGCAGGGAGGGATCATCCAGCGCTCGCGCCTGGGGAATCCGCTTCGATGAGGCTGCCCATTGTTGTCGTGCCGCCTGGATTTCAGGATTTTTGGCTAAAGCCTCCTGGATTAATTCGGGCAAAGACGATGTCCCCTGAGAAGACAGGTCGGCACCGTGCGCACCCGAGGCGGCACCACCACTTAGAAGCGCCACCGTGATGACCCGAACAGTGGCATCACGGACGTGTGCATTCCATTTCATGCGAGTGATCTCCTTGAGTGTTCTTGAGCGAGATGCGAGCTCTGACGATCCGATTTACGTGAGCCGGAAAGAAACCGGCCCACGACCGGATCGCGCCGAACGCACACCAAGCTGCAAGGAGCTATGACACAGGAGCGATGGAGGAAAGACCCGAAGGGATCAGATGCGAAGCACGGTAGTTTTCACAAGAAGGTCCTGTGGGGAATCAGCGGTGTGGGAATCATACGCGAGAATGCCTCGGGTGGGGAGACCGAGGAGGAGAGACAAGGAGACAGTGTCCAGGGGACAGGACGTCTGGCAATCAATAGTCGGATAGAGTTCTACAGCATGTTGCACACCAAGCGTCTTGAAGGCATCGCAAAGCTGGCGCGCAGGCTGGTCCTGTGGCTCTGAGCAGCCGCTCCCCATTGCCGCGTCCGTGACGACGGAAAGCGGGACGAGGCACGCGTAGGCGTTGAAACTGAGCCCCAAAAATAGGACGACCAAAACTAGCGCAAGAAATGCTCGATGGAGTTTCATACACTCATGATAGGCTCATACCTGGGCTTCTGTCAATTACACTGAAGGCCTTGGCATTGGCCGCGGGCGGATGCCGACAGGCACCGGACGCGGCCAAGCCCCCCGGTTCAGTAACACGGGGGGCTATGGATACGTTCGCTAGAGCAGTCGTTATGCCACGGTGAATTGCACTTGTCCTGGGCGACGATTACTATGGCAGCAATGCGGCTCGAAATCATCACTCATCGTATGTTGGCTTGGGGGCTTATCTCGCTTTTCCTCACCGCCTGCGTGCCTTACAAGCCCACGCTGGCGCTGGAGAAGAGCCCCCACACGATTCCCGTGTCTGTCTCGGTGCAGCTCCTTCGTGACGCCACTCCGCCGGATGATAAGGAAGATCTGGCTGAAGGGACGGTTTCTCAGACAGGCTCGATGGAGGGAGAGTTAAGCGCGCTGGTGACCAAGGCGATCGTGGCGGACTTCAGCGCGACGGGGGTCTTCCGGTCCATCAGAGCGGGCCGGAAGGGCGGGGCCCATCCCGATCTGATCCTGACCGGAACGATCCACCGGTTCTACGGGCAGGCCACAATCCCCTCCTGGCTGCTGATCCCCGGCGTGGGGTGGGCGGTCAACGCCTTTGCGTCGCCCGCACAAGGATGGCAGGGCGAGGTGGATCTGGAGCTGACGCTGGCCAGGCCGAACGGGCAAGTTGTCGGCACCTATCGAGGCCACGTTGCTTATCATCAGGACTTGGCCGAGCATGACAGCCGCTACTGGTCCATGCCCCTCTATCCGGCCCACGTGCGCCTGAATCGCGCCTTCACCGAGGCGGTCGGGCAGATTCGCGATCAAATTCTCAGGGATCGGGAACCGCTGGTGGCGGGTCTCATGAAGAAGTAGCACAAGCCAAGTCGCAAGCGACAGGCAAGAGAAGAGGGCGCGCTCTTATGAGAGCGAAGCCGATTCCTGGAACTTGTCAACTTGTTGGCTTGGCCACTTGTCAACGTAAAGTTACGAGAGGCGAGCAGGCGCGCGTTATCGCATGACCGCTTCGAGGACTTCGACGCTCGGACTGACCCCGCTCTTCAACACGATCTCACAGATGTGGTCCAGCCGCTCGATGTGTTCGTAGGCCGACCAGGGATCGGCCCCGACGGCGCAGACGCCGTGATTGGCCTGTCCCACGATATCGTAGTCCAACGATCCGTCCTTGTGCAGACCCAGACACTCGGCCGTGGCGTCCGCGAATTCACGAGTGAGGGCCGGGATCGCCGGCACGGTCGGACCGACTCTCGTATGCCGGGAAATTTCCCCGAAGTCTTCACAGATTCTTTGCAAGTCGAATCCCCGATAAATGGCGGCGACGATGTGCGTGGCATGGACATGCAGGACGGCTCTCGTGGCCCGTGCCCGGCATTGAAGATTCCAATGCATGAGGATTTCGCCCGAGGGCTTTTGATGATCACGAATCCAGAGCCGCCGCTCAAGCGTCTCCGGGTCCACGGCGATCCCGAGTTTGACGATCTGGTCTGGGTGCAGCGCCGTTTTCCTGATCCCGGAAGGCGTAATGTAGAGGTAGCCTCTTCCTTCTCTGAACAGGCTGACGTTGCCGTCCCTGGTCGTGATCCAACCCTTCGCGTAACACTGCCGCAGCACATCGCCCATGGCCGTCAGCATAGAATGCCTCTTCTCGCGTCGGTTCCCGCCGTCGCACGATCCGCGCAGCGGGTCCGCCCCTTCTTTTATCGGCAGGCTGGGGGGAAAGCTTGATGGCTCGCTACGCAGTTCCTTGCTGAGGTACAGTGATGGCCATGCGCGAGGGCTACCGGCGAGCTTCATCAAGGGACGGTCCAGCCGATAATCCGGAGGTCGAGGCGCTCCTGACCTCGGCGGAGTTCCTGGCCAGGATTCTGGATGCCGCGGTGCGCATTCCTGGCACCAGGCTCTACGTCGGGCTCGATCCGTTGATCGGGCTGATTCCCGGGCTCGGGGACGTGCTGGCCAGTTTGATCGGGGCGGCCATCCTGGTCATGGCCGTGCGGCTGCGCGTCCCGAAGATCGTGCTGGTGCGGATGTGCCTCAACGTATTGCTGAATGGGGTACTGGGGACGGTGCCGGGGGCGGGTGACGCTTTCTCCGTCTGGTTTCAGAGCAACGTGCGCAATGCGGCGCTGCTCCGGCGGGCCAGCGCCGCGCCCAGACCCTCGACGGTCACGGACTGGGCCTTCGTCCTCGGCCTGCTGCTGGGCACGCTGGCTCTGCTGCTCATCATGATCGCGGCCATCCTCTGGCTCCTCGTGCAGCTTTGGCGCCTGATGCCGTAACCCTTCGGCCGGTCGCGCCCAGCCGTTCGCGCCCGCCCGGCGCCGGCTATTTCACCTTGTCGGGATAGACCAGTTTGATCAAATTGATGGCCAGCGCCTCCGCATTGACTTTGTTGGGGTCCATGGTCAGCAGCACGATGAAGGTGGCGTCCAGCTCGGGGGAGTAGAGGAGGCACGTGTCGAATCCCGGCACTCTCCCCCGGTGGCCCAGAAAGCCTTTGACCTCCATGATGCCAAGCCCGTAGCCGGTCGGCGATCCGGGCGCCATGGGGACGGTCTTCAGGCGCTGCGCCTGCATCTTCTTGCTCAGGAGATAGCCGGTGCCCAGCGCCTTGGCATAGACCTTGAGGTCGTTGAGATCGGAGACCATCGCTCCCCCGGTCCAGGCCCAGGACGGATGCAAGGAGGTGACGTCAACCAGCTCCGTCCCCTTGTTCCCGCGCAGGTTGAAGGAGAGACGGAGCAAGTCCTCATTCGAAAGATACCCATGGGCATGCGGCTCGTCCATGTCAGGCCCCGTGGGAAACTTCGTGTTCTTCAACCCCAGGGCCTTGATGACGCGGCGGTCGATCTCCTCCTCGACCTTGTGTTTGCTTTCCTCCTCGATGATCAAGCCCAACAAGGCATAGCCGGTGTTGGAATAGTGAAACTCCTTGCCCGGCGTAGAATAGTCCCGATGAGACACTCCGTAGTTGATCAGCTCCTGCGGCGTCCACAGGAGGAGCAGGTTGGCGTAACTCACCGCTTCCAGCGCGGGATCGTCGGTATAGTTGAAGAGCCCGCTGGTGTGGTTCAGCAACTGGCGGATCGTGATGTTCTTGGCGTTGGGAATGTGCAGCTTGTGCTTCGCGACGTAGTTTTCGATGTTGTCGTCGAGGCTGATGGCGCCGTCGTCCGCGAGCTGCAGGACGGCCGTCGCCGTGACCGTCTTGGTGATGCTGCCGATACGGACCTTGTGATTGACCGTGAGCGGCGTCTTGGCGGCCGCGTCGGCCACGCCGAAGGCCTCCACCCAGGTGCCTCGGTCCGGCGCCCAGACGCCGACGATCGCTCCCGGAACGCCGGCTTTCTGAATCGCCTCCTGCACGGTCTGCTTCAGTTGTTGCGTTTGCTGGCTGCTGAACGTCGCGGGAGCTTTGGGGGGCAAGATGCCGCCGGACGAGCAGCCGGCTGCCGTGAAAGCCGGCAGGAGGCAGAGCATCGCGATGGCTCTGAAAGGGCGGACGCCGGTCATGGCTTGGATCCTTTCATCGGCTCGTGGGGCCTGCCGCATGCCGGGGATCGAGCGGCGGAACACGATAGAGCGTCCGCACGCGTTCGACCGGTTCCTCCGCGACGGCCCAGAAGTCCCAGCCCGGCGAGAAGAGGTCCACCGCGACCTCGGCCCCGCGCGTCCAGGCCGCCCAGAATTTTTCGGGGTCCAGGGCGCCGGTGGCCGAGCCGGCAAACTTGTTGATCTCGATGCCCAGGTGCCAACTGAAGATCACCGGCAGGATATGGCCTTCCATCGGGAGCTTGGGGTGCATCCCGGCCGTGAAGGTGGACACGAGGATCTCCCCCTGCGGGGTCGTATCATAGCCGCTGAGCACGTGCGTCGAGTCGTGGGGTCTGGCGAAGGCCGCGTTGACCCCGCGCGGGTCGCCCGGAAACGCGTAGCCGTTCTTCTTGTAGATCTCCCAATAGGCCCGGCCGAACGTATTCTCAGGCAACGAGCCGAGCGCTTCATGCCGAGCGACCAGAGCCGGATCGGCTCGGTCGCCCTGGTACGGCAGGATGAGGGCCATGATGTCATCCTCATCACGCCAGGGTTGATCCCACAAGCTTTTGACGTTCTGTCTCGTCATGTCCCCCAAGGCCCAGCCCAGCTTGTGACTGACGGCGGCCTCGAGCTGCTTGAGGTAGTCCTCCCGGACCTTGAGTGCGCCGGCATAGTCCAAAACGAGCCAGATCTTGGCTTCGTCGAGGACGCCGTCCACCAGCGCCGTGACCGCCAGGAAGCGGACGGCGGCTTCCGCAAGGGACCGGTCAGAGAGGGTGGAGGCCAGTTCCTGAGGGGCGATCGGCTGCAGATCATCAACTGCCAGACTATTCTCGCCTGAAGGGACGGCCGTCGTGCGGAAGACGTACCGGGCGGCCGCCTGCAGGGACCGACGACCGGCGTCCGTCAAGGGTTTCGTCCCGCCGGCCGTGGCCACAAGGCGCATGGCTCGAAGAACGGCCCGGGCTTCATGAGCGCGCGCGTCGGCTAACATTGGTCGCTCGTCAGGACTTTTCCGGCACGAATTTCAGCGCTGCGGAATTGATGCAGTAGCGCAGGCCGGTCGGAGGCGGTCCGTCGTCGAACAGATGGCCCTGATGGCCGCCGCAGCGCCGGCAATGCACTTCGGTCCTCGGAAAGATCAAGAGATAGTCGGTCTTGGTGCGGATTGCATCGTCCGCTATCGGTTTCCAGAAGCTGGGCCAGCCCGTGCCGCTGTCGTACTTTTCTTTGGAGGAGAACAAGGGCAAGTCGCAGCCGGCGCAGAGGTACGTGCCGGCCGCTTTGTTGTCGAAATACTTGTTCTTGAACGGACGCTCCGTCTGTTCATGGCGCAGCACCTGGTATTGCTCCTCCGTGAGGAGTCTCTTCCATTCCTCGTCTGTCTTGGTGACCTCGAATATTTCCTTCATGTCTTTCGACTCCTTGGCTTGGGCCGGCATGAGGCCAACAGCCTTGGCCAGCAAGCCCGCCCCGATCATCAAACCGGCTTTGAGCAGGGTCCTTCGTTCCATGGGCAGCCCCCTTGTGTTTCTTTTATCCCCTGCCCATTGGTCTCGTTTTTTCCCTTTCCGTTACAGGCTCCCGGCCTCAAGCTCTGCAATTATAGCCCAACCGGCAGCGGAGGAGGGTCGTGACCGCCTGAGGCCGTTCCGGCATGGGTGCTTCCTGCTACCGGTCCTGAAACAGGGCGCCAGCCTGATCCACGAGAGTCCGCCGGTTCCCGCGCCGGCTTGGTCCTGATTGTGGAACCAGCACGTACTCATCCTCGCCTGCCAAGTCGAAGAAGCCGCTCAAGCTGTTGTTGAGCGCCGTGCCCATGCCGTTGGGGACCAAGTAGCGGTCCTTGCCTCGTTCATCAATAAACAGGCTCCAAGAGTGACGGTCGGCCAGGCCGAGTCCGTCCGAGCGACGGAGATCATAGAGGTCGTCGCCCTCGCCTGAATCAACGAACAAAGCCACGCTCCGGTCCCAGCCGGCGGCCCCGTCATAGAAGGGACCGGTAGAATCATAGCGATCCTCGCCCCCGTAATCCACCAGAAGTCCCACCCCGCCATGGGCGCCGGACGCCAGGCCGTACCGAGCGGCTTGATGCTCGTCGTCGCCGTTCAGATCCAGCGTGAGCCCGACGCCGAAAAAATAACCGGTGCCTTGGGAAAAATTTGAGCTGCGGTAGCCGTCGTTTCCCGCCACGTCGATCAGGATGCCCAAACCTCCGGCCAGCCCGCCGATGGAGGACTCGGCACCGGTATCGGAGAACACTCGCTGGCCCGATCCGGTCCCCATCCCGAAGCAGTCATGCTGGAAAAGAGGATCGCCGGGCTTGGCTTCCGGATGTTCCTCAAGATTGTAGCTGCTGGGGGTCTGCTCGCCGCACCGGTAACGGTCATCGCCGCTCAGGTCGATCACGGTTCCCACGCCCAGCGGACCGCCGAAGCCGATTGCATAGCCGGCGCTCGTGTACTGGTCCTGGCCGGCCCGGTCCACCAGCAGTCCCAGGCCGCCCAGGGCCGCGCCCTGAGTGAACCAGGCTCCGACGTACCGATCCTGGCCCGCTGCGTCATCGAGGATTCCCAGCCCGGCGAAGCCGGCCCCGCCCGATCCGGAAGCCAGTTCGTAGTTGTCGTCTCCCGAACGGTCGATCAACAGGCCGACCCCCAGGCGGCCGGTGGCCAGGCCGAGCGGGGAGGCGCGATAAGTGTCCTGACCGGCCAGGTCGATGACG
Organism: uncultured Nitrospira sp.; assembly: GCA_964552455.1. Taxonomy (GTDB): domain Bacteria; phylum Nitrospirota; class Nitrospiria; order Nitrospirales; family Nitrospiraceae; genus VGXG01. Next base: position 3,341 of record CAZKHY010000106.1, on the reverse strand, counting down.
ACGCTGACTCCTTGTTCGACCGTGGCCGGCGATGCGATCAGGCCCTGGTAGCGGTCGTCACCGCCCAGGTCGATGACCAGGGCCACCCGCTGATCCAGCTCGTAGGTATTGGGGCCCGGCCCGCCGATCACGATCAGGCCGGCCTGGGTCGTCCGGACCAGCAGCACCGCGCCGGTGATTCCTGGGGGTGTCGCCGGAAGCGGCTGGTGAGCCTGAAAGCTCTCCTTCACCAAGCTCAGCCACCTCTCGTCGGACAAGCGCGCCAGGACTTGGGCCGCGGCGATCAAGGATGCGTAATCCAGTTGCTCACCGACCAGTTGGCAGAACCGCTGCATCCCCTCGGCCTGTCGACTCGCCTGCTCATCGGACCCGGAGATCTGCGGCGAGAACTGCTCCGCGAGCAACGAAGCATGATCGAAGAGAAACCGCCGGTCTGCACGGCTGAGTTTGCGCAAGGCTTGCTCCCGCAACCGGGAAGCCTGCTGCAGGAGGGCCTCGATATAGGCCGCCTGAATCTCGGCCTCTTTCTCCGTCGGTGCGGGAGCGATCTCGGCCGGTTCCGCCGCGCGGCCCATCCCCGCCTCCAAGGCCTCGATCAGCTCCGGGAGATCGTTCCGGCTCGAGTCGGTCAGCGAAGCCAGATGCAGCCCCTGCCGCTCAAGGGCTTTCAGTCCGGTCCAGGGAGCGGTCAGCGCCTGGATCACGAGCGGCGTCTTGAACCGTGCCGGCTTGGCCGCGGCTTCGGACAGGGATGCGAGTGTGGCGGCTTGCTGGCCGGCGAGGGCTCGATCAATCTCCCCTTGGACTTCCCCCTGCAGCCTGGGGAGGATCGGCCGAGGAAGCCCGGGCCGCGCGCCGCTGGACGGTTCTCCATTGGAAAGGACGGAAAGAGGCGCCGCAAGGGCCTCATGGCAGAGGAGAAGGAACAGCAGGCCGGTGCAGAATGTTCGTCCCGCCGACATCGGTGGTCGTCAGTCTCCGCCGGGATCGGATCGTTGGGCATCGTGCGCGCCCCGCCGCATCGGCCCCCGCACCATCCGAAATTCATACAACCGGCATTCCAGCGCCCCGTTGAAAAGCGGGATGCGGCGGGAGGGGGTGAGCCCGATCAGTTTGGGCAGGCGCAGGTCCGCCGTAAAGATGTAGGCCGACCAGCCGGGAAACCGCTGCTTCAGGACATCGCCCAGTCTCGGATAGAATGATGCCAGTCGTTCCTCTTCGCCCAGACGCACCCCGTAAGGCGGATTCGTCACGAGGATGCCGGTCTCAGCCGGAGGCGTGAGGTCCAGCACGTCGGCTTGGGCGAGGGTGACGGACTGGGCCAGCCCGGCCGAGGCCAGATTGGCGCGCGCCGCCTCCAGTACCGTTCCGTCCCGATCGCTGCCGTAGATAGTCATCCGGCCGGGAGGCGCTTGACGAGCCTGGCCGGCTTTGCAGAGCTGCTGCCAGCGCTGCCGGTGAAAGTTGTTGAGCTTTTCAAAGGCAAAGCGGCGGCCCAGCCCGGGGGCGATGCGACGTGCCATGAGGGCCGCTTCCATGAGGATCGTGCCGCCTCCGCACATGGGGTCCAGCAGGATCCGGTCCGGCGTCCAGCCGGAGAGTTTCAGAATCCCTGCGGCGAGGTTCTCGCGCAGCGGGGCTTCGCTGCGCGCCTGACGCAGCCCCCGCTTGAAAAGCGGTTCCCCTGACGTATCCAGATACAACGTGTATTCCTGCTCATCCAGAAAGGCGTCGATGCGGATGTCGGGCCGGCTGGTGTCCACGCTGGGACGTGACCCGGCGAGGGCGGTGCATTGGTCGCAGATGGCGTCCTTGATGCGGAGGGTGACGAAGTCCAGGCTCTTGAGCGGACAGCGCTGCGCGCTGACCTTGACCTTGATCGTACGGTCGGTGGAAAACCACTCGGTCCAGGGCAGGGCATAGGCGGCCTGGTAGAGGTCCTGTTCATGGCGGTAGGGGCCGTGGCTGACCCGCCAGAGTACGCGGCTGGCGATCCGGCTTTCCAGGTTGATTCTGTAGCACAGATCGAAGGGGCCGGTGAAGCCGACCCCGCCTTGGACGGCGGCGATCGCCTGCGCCCCGAGTTCCTCCAGCTCGGCTGACAGCGCCGGCTCCAGCCCCCGCGGACAGGGTGCAAAGAAATGGTCGAGGCTCACGAGGTTAACGGATGTGGAGCAACTCCACTTCGAAGATCAGTGTGGCGTTGGGAGGGATCACGTTCCCGGCGCCGCGAGCTCCGTAGCCCAGCCCTGGCGGGATCGTCAGCTTGCGAACGCCCCCGACTTGCATGCCCTGGACTCCTTCATCCCAGCCCTTGATGACCTGGCCCAAGCCCAAGGGGAAGTCGAAGGGCTGGTCGCGGTCCTTGCTGGAGTCGAACTTCCTGCCGTTCGTCAGCCAGCCGGTATAGTGGACGGACACGGTCTGGCCTCCCTTGGCCGCCGGACCTGTGCCGATCTTGGTGTCCTCGTACGTGAGGCCCGAAGAGGTCGTGACTTCAGCCATCTCGCTCTCCTTCTCCGGTTGAAGATGCGCGTATCTTTCGTCTGGCTTACAATGAAGCGGGAGGATATTTCATCCGCCCCACCAAGGATACGGAGGATGCTCTGCCGAATGCAACCGGGAACGTCGGCGTGTCGAGACCGCCTGAGGCCTGGTGCCCCAACATCAAGGGAGTGACCATGACACGCTTACAAGGAAAAGTCGCCATCGTGACGGGGAGCAGCAGCGGGATCGGGAAGGCGATTGCCTTGACCTTTGCACGGGAGGGCGCCCGGGTGGTGGTCGCGGCGCGAAGACAAACCCTCTGCCGGCAGGTGGTCGCACAGATCCAGAAGCGTGGCGGCGAGGCGGTCGCGCTCCCGACGGATGTCGCCGTGGAGGCGCAGGTGGAGCGCCTGATCGCGGACACGGTCGCCCACTATGGCCGCCTGGACGTCCTGGTCAACAACGCCGGCATCGGGGGCGGAGGCCGGATCGCCGACACCGGCACCGAGGACTTCGATCGGGTCCTGAACACGAATCTGCGGGGCACCTTTTTCTGCTGCCGGGCCGGGTTTCGCCAAATGATGAAGCAAAAGACCGGGGGCACGATCCTCAACATGTCCAGCGTCTGCGGGATTCAAGCTTGGGCCGGGACGGGCACCTACAGCGCCTCGAAGCACGGGATCATGGCCCTGACGAAATCGTTGGCCGACGAGGGGCGGTCCTACAAGATCAAGGTCAGCGCCATCTGCCCCGGCGGCGTGGCCGACGGGCTCGTGGACGCGTCACCGGACGAAATCCTGCGCAGCGAGCAGATCAGTCCCTACGACATCGCCGAGACGGCCGTCTATCTGGCC
>CAZKHY010000105.1:1457-12415 GCA_964552455.1 uncultured Nitrospira sp. | reverse complement strand
ACAGGCCCAGAGCCTTGTTTCACGCTGTCGATTCGTACCCGCGCTGTGGTACCATCCCGGGTGCGATGATTAAGCAACCGGTAAGAGGGGTCTCGATGAGAAGGAACAACGTGAGAGCCAAGCAACGGATGGGCTTCTGGAGCCTGACCTTTCTGATCATGCTCATCCTGGGCGGCGGTCAATCGTTGGCCAATCCGCCAACAGAAGCGAGCATTGAAGCCACAGGCAAGGACGGCGCGCCGATGGTCCTGGTGCCGGCCGGCCCCTTCCCAATGGGAGTGCCCAAGGGGGATCGGGACGGAGGGCGGGACGAATATCCTCGCCACGAGGTGGTGCTCGACGCATACTACATCGACAAATATGAAGTGACCAACGGACGGTACCTGGAATTTGTCAGAGCCACAGGCCATCGATCGCCGCTGCACCCGAAGGATCCGAACCGCAACCTCTGGAAGGGCAACCAGATGCCGGAGTCTATCGCAGACCGGCCGGTGATCAACGTGGACTGGTCCGACGCCGAAGCTTACTGCAAATGGGCCGGCAAACGCCTGCCCACGGAAGCCGAATGGGAGAAGGCGGCGAAGGGCACCGAGGATCGGCGTTTCCCTTGGGGCAACGTCGAGCCGACGGCGAAGCATCTCAACTACAACCAGCAATGGATCGGCGAGAAAACTCTGATGCCGGTCGGCAGCTACGAAGCCGGCAAGAGTCCGTATGGTGCCTACGACATGGCGGGGAATGTTTGGGAATGGGTCGCCGACTGGTACGATCCGCAGTATTACGAGAAAAGTCCCGCGAAAAACCCCCAAGGACCCAGTACGGGAACCGACAAAGTTCTTCGCAGCTCCGGCTGGCAGGTGGAGACCCCGCTCGTCCGGATCTTCACGCGCGTGAAAAGCGATCCGCTAGTCCGCAACGAATCGACGGGGTTTCGCTGCGCGATGGACGCGCCGGTAAAATAGCAACATTGCCGAACGTGTGATGGGGCAGGAGCAGGGGTTCAAGAGTCTCCGAGTGGCGGCCTTCGAGAGCCGCATGGCGGACGAAATGGCCCGCCTGATCACCCGCTACGGGGGCCGGCCCTTCGTCGCTCCCTCCATGCGCGAGGTCCCGCTTGAGGACAACCGCGACCTGTTGGCGTTCGGGGCACAGCTCCTGGCCGGCCGGTTCGACATGGTGATTTTGTTGACCGGCGTCGGCACCGGCACGATGGCCGAGGTGCTTCAAACCCGCTGGCCCCTCGACCAAATCAAAGCCGCGTTGGGACGAGTCGTCCTCGTGGCCCGAGGACCGAAGCCAGTGGCCGCGCTGAAACGGCTGGACCTCACCCCGACGATCACCGTGCCGGAACCCAACACCTGGCGGGATCTTCTCCAGACGCTGGATACAGTCAAGCCGCCGGCCGGCCTCCGGATCGCCGTCCAGGAATATGGAACCTCGAACGTCGATCTCCTGAAAGCCCTGAAGGAACGGGGGGCGATCGTGTCCAGGGTACCGGTCTACCGCTGGACTTTGCCTGAAGATACGGCGCCCCTCCGCCGAGTCCTGGATTTCATCCTGGCGGGTCAGATGGACGTGGTCCTGATCACGAACGCCGTGCAGGTGGATCACGTGATGCACCTGCTTGAAGAGAGCCGACAGGCGGACCTGTTCCGTCAAGCGGTGAGTCGGATGATCGTCGCCTCAGTCGGTCCCACGGCCAGCGACCGGCTCAAAACCCACGGCCTGCCGGTCGACCTGGAACCATCCCACCCCAAGATGGGCATCCTGGTCAGAGAGACCAGCGAGCAGGCCCACAAGTTGTTGCAACGCAAACGGTCCGCCTAACCAACTTCTCCTTACCGGCCGGTTGAAGTCGCTTGACCCGGCTCCTGCGGCACGTCCTTCGCGCAGCGGAAGCCCAGCCAGTTCATCTTGGTGTTGGGGTCCGTCCCGTTGCGCTGGGCGGCGCGGACGCTGGGCGTGCTGTCAATCCAGCCGCCCCCGCGGAACCCTCGTTGCGTGCCCGTGTCCGGCCCCTTGGGGTTATGGTCCGGGGCCGTCTTGTATTATTTGGAGTCATACCAGTCGGCCACCCACTCGGCCACGTTGCCCGACATCTGATGGAGGCCGTAGGGACTGACCGAGTTCTCGTACTTGTCCACCGAGATGATCGGCGGATAGAGCAGGAGACGCTCGGGCCGGTCCCGCACGGGGCCCGAGAGACCGGTCCGGCCATAGTTGGAGCGGGTCAAGCCGGCCATCTGGTTGCCCCAGGGATAAATCCGGCCGTCTTCCCCTCTCGCGGCTTTTTCCCACTCGGCTTCCGTAGGCAGACGCTTGCCGGCCCATTGGCAATAAGCCGCGGCATCGAACCAGGATACGTGCATCACCGGATGGCCGGCCATGGATTCCTGGAAATTGCCCCCGTCATACCGCCAGTCCAACAACGGAGGCCGATCGGTTGCCAGCGCGAATCGTAAAAATTGGACCGTGGTCACTTCGTACTTGTCGATGTCGAACGCGTCCAGATAGACCCGGTGCTGCGGAAGCTCCGCCGGGTAGGCGTTCCGGTCCACCTGCTTGGTGCTGCCCATCAGAAACCAGCCGGCCGGCACCCGCACCATCTCATCATGCGCGGGCAGCTTGGCCCGCTCCGCCGCGATCTTCTTGCCCTCAGGCGTCCATTCCGGCGTGATGTCCGCCACGTCCAACGCCCAGCCTCTGCCGATCCCGACGAGGCCGACCACGGCCGCCACGAAGCCCAGCACAACCTTCACGTTGTTCCATGTTCCACGCACAGATGCACCTCCCAAATCGAGAGCCAGTCATTTCAACGACCGGCTTTGTTGCTTGCCACCGTCCAGTCTTGATGATTCCGTTCTGACTACTTCGCCTTGATACACTCGATGTCGAGCTTGATGTGGACCTCGTCGCCCACCACCAACCCTCCGTTGTCCATCGTTTTGCTCCAGTTCATCCCGAAATCCTTCCGGTTGAGCTTGCCTTCCGCCGTAAACCCGGCCCGGATGTTCCCCCAGGGGTCCTTGGCCACACCGTTGAACTTTCCCGCCAAGGTGACTTCCTTGGTGACCCCCAGCAAGGTGAGCTCCCCCACCGCCTGATAGTCTTCGCCGGTCTTCCGGTAGGATGTGAGTTTGTAGGTCATGGTGGGATGCTTCTCGACGTTGAAGAAGTCCGGCCCGCGCAGGTGCGCATCCCGTTTCTGGTGGTTCGTGTTCACCGAGGCGGTCTTGATCTCCGCTTCGATCGCCTTCACCGTCATGGCCTCGGGGTCCATCTCGATAAACCCGCTGTAGTCCATGAACCGCCCCGTCGTCTTGGACACCACCATGTGGGCCACGCGGAACTCCACTGTGGAATGGTCCAGGTCCACGTTGTACCGCTCGGTCGCCGCAAAAACCTGCGCGGTCGCCAGGGCCCACAACAATGTCGAGAGGACCAATCCCCGCCCGATCGCCGTCACCATGCCCGCCTCCTCTTTTGAACCACGCAGCATGAGCATCGCTGAACGATGATCTTTTGATTCTTCTCGCGTTCTTCGTTCCGCCTTTCATACCAGGGGGCCGTGGCCCTAGTCAATCAATGGCCTCCTCACCGCTACTGTGCGATAATGGCGGCCATGAAGGCGCTCGTCAAGACAACCCCGGAGCCAGGCCTGACGTTGCAGCAGGTGCCGGACCCCAAGCCGGCCGAAGGCGAAACGGTGGTCCGCGTCAAAGCCACCTCCCTCTGCGGGACGGACGCACACATTTACCGCTGGGATGAATGGGCCCGCAGCCGGATCCGCCTGCCCCGGATCATCGGCCACGAGGTTTGTGGCGAAGTGGCGGAAGTGGGCCGCGGTGTCTCTTCGGTCAAGGTGGGCGATTACGTGGCCGTCGAATCGCACTTTACTTGTGGGCTCTGCTTTCAGTGCCGGACCGGCCAAGCCCATGTCTGCAAGAACTATCGGATCCTGGGCATCGATGTGGACGGATCCTATGCCGACTACGTCCTTCTCCCGGAGCGTGTGCTCTGGAAGACTTCGCGCGACATCCCGCCGGAGATCGCCTGCGTCCAGGAGCCGCTCGGCAACGCGGTGGACGCGGCGCTGGCCGAGGATCTCTCCGGCCACTCGGTGCTGATCACCGGCTGCGGCCCCACCGGGCTCTTTGCGGCGGCCGTGGCGCGCGTGGCCGGCGCCGCCCTGCTCATCGCCAGCGACGTGAGCGACTACCGGCTGGGGCTCGCCAAGCAGCTCGGCGTGGATCACACGTTGAACGCCAAGACCGACACACCCGAGGCCATGGCCGCCGCGATCCTCGACCTGACCGGCGGCGAAGGCGTGGACACGGCGCTGGAGATGTCCGGCGACCCCGCCGCCCTGCATCAGGCGTTTCGGTCCGTGAAGAACGGCGGCCGCGTCACCCTGTTCGGCATCCCGACCGGATCGGTCTGCTTCGACCTGCCCAACGAGATCATCTTCAAGGGCATCCGCGTCTACGGAGTGACCGGCCGGCGGCTGTTCGGCACCTGGTACCGTCTGGCGGGGCTCTTCAAGGCTGGATTGGACATCAGACCCGTCATCACGCACCAATTCCCCATGACCGACTTTGCCAAAGGCTTCGACCTGATCCAATCGGGGCTGTGCGGCAAGGTGGTGCTGTTCCCTTGACCAGCCGTGAAGCGTGAGGCGTGAAACCGCGAGGGAGGGCTCTCGTCCCTCCTTGTTCCCTTCCCCCCCCTTACGGCTGCTTGGGCAGGTCCAGTATCTCGCGCACCCGACGCACCAGGGCGTCGGGCGAGAAGGGCTTGGGCAGGAAGGCGGTGCCGGGATCCAGGACCCCCTGGTGGACGATGGCATTGTCCGTATAGCCCGACATGTAGAGGACCTTCAGCGCCGGACGCTGGGGAACCAGCCGATCGGCCAGCACGCGCCCGCTCATCTCGGGCATCACCACGTCCGTGACCAACAGATGAATGACCCCTTGGTATTGCTGGCTGATCATGAGGGCCTCGCCTCCGTGGCGCGCCTCCAGCACCTGGAAGCCGACCTCCTCCAACGCCTCCCGCGCCAACAGCCGGACCGCCTCCTCATCCTCCACCAGCAGGATCGTCTCCGTCCCCGTGGCTGACTCTGCGCCGGGAGCCGGCGCCAGCGGGAGCGTGTCCATCACATCCACCACGAGGGGCAAGTAGATCTTGAACGTCGTCCCGTGCCCCAGTTCGCTGTAGACCCAGACGGCCCCGCCGCTTTGCTTGATGATGCCGTAGACAGTGGAGAGCCCCAACCCCGTGCCCTTGCCCTTTTCCTTGGTCGTGAAGAAGGGCTCGAAGAGGCGCGCCTGGGTCCGCTCGTCCATCCCGTGACCCGTGTCGCTGATTGCGAGCATCACGTAGGCGCCCGGCTGCACGGACATGTGCCGAGCGGCATAGGCCTGATCCAGCTCCACGTTGGCCGTCTCGATGGTCAGCTTGCCGCCCTCGGACATCGCGTCCCGCGCGTTGACGGCCAGGTTCATGATCACCTGCTCGATCTGCCCCGGATCGGCCCTGACCCGGCCCAGGTCCGCGCCCAGGATGGTCACCAGATCGATGTGCTCGCCGATCAGCCGCCGGAGCATGGAATCCATGGCGGACACGCTGTTGTTGAGGTTGAGCACCTTGGGCTCCAGCATCTGCCGTCGGCTGAACGCCAGCAGTTGCTGGGTCAGCGAGGCGGCCCGCTCGCTGGCCTGCTTGATCTCCTTGGGATACCGCTGCAGGGCATGATCCTGGCCGAGGCGCCGCGATAGCATCTCGCTGTACCCGTTGATCACCGTGAGCAGGTTGTTGAAGTCGTGGGCCACCCCGCCCGCCAGCCGCCCCACTGCATCCATCTTTTGCGAATGGCGAAGCTGTTCCTCCAGTTGCGTCCGCTCGACGAACTGGCCGATCTTCAGCCCCACGTCCTCCATCATCAGCAGCAGAGCCTCGTCCGGGTGACGGACTTCATGGCTGAAGAATTCCAGGACTCCCAGCACTTTCTCGCCCTGCCGGATCGGAAAGCCGAAGGCCCCGTGCACTTCTTCCCGCCTGGCGATCGCCGCGCGTGGGAAGTTGTCGTCCCTGACGACGTCCAGGATCCAGGCCGGCTCCCCGCTCGCCCAGACGCGGCCCGGCAGCCCGATCCCCGGCGCAAAGGTGGTCATGCTGGTCAACGTCTTGAATTCCTCCAGGCCGGCCGAGGACCCATGCCAGATGTCGACGCAGCGCAGCACGTTGGCGCGCCGGTCCACGCTCCAGAGCGCCCCCAGGTCCCACTCCAGACTCTCGCAGACCGCCTGCAGGACGCGCGCGCCGGCCTCTTCGAGGGTATGGGATTCGGCCAGTGCCCTCGTCACCTCGTACTGGGCGGCCAGGCGGCGCTCGGCGCGCTTGCGCTCGGTCAGGTCACGGAGGACGCCGCTGAAAAAGATCTTCGATCCGGCGGTCCACATGGACAGGGAACATTCCAAAGGAAACTCGCGACCGTCCTTGCGCAGCCCGTGCACTTCCATGGTGGTGCCGATCAGGCGAGACTCGCCGGTTGTTTTCATCCGTTCCAGTCCCCGACAATGGGCCTCCCGGTAACGTTCCGGCATCAGGATGGTCAGCGGCTGCCCGATCACCTCGACTTCTTCGTACCCAAAGATGCGCTGCGCCGCCGGATTCCACGACAGGATCCTTCCCTCTCCGTCCGCGACGACGATCGCATCAATGGCCGACTGCACCACCGAGCGGAACCGCAGTTCCGACTCCCGCAGGGCCGCCTCCGTCTGCTTGCGTTCCGCGATGTCCCGGAACACCAGGACCACGCCGGTCAGGGTTCCGGTCTCGTCCCGGACCGGCGCGCCGCTGTCGTCGATCGGGTGCTCCGTCCCGTCCCGGGCGATGAGGAGCGTATGGTTGGCCAGTCCCACGACTACGCCCTCGCGGAGAACTTTGGTGACGGGGCTCTCCACCGTCTGCCTGGTGGATTCGTTGACGATGGCAAAAACCGTCTCCAGGCTCTTCCCCGCCGCCACCTCCTGACTCCACCCGGTGAGCTCCTGCGCCACGGGGTTCATGAAGACCACCCGACCTTGCGAATCGGTGACGATCACCGCATCGCCGATGCTGGTCAGGATCGTGGCGAGCCGTTGGCCCCGTTCCTCCGCCCTCGCCCACTCGGTCCGAAGCCGACCCGTCAGCCAGACCAAGAAACCGAGCATCGGCAGCCAGACGACGGCTCCCGCCGTCCCCAGCTTCCAGAGGACGGACCTGATCGGGGCCAGGATGTCGTCCCGATCCACGCGCACCAGGACGCCCCACTGGAACCCGGGAAATTCCCCGTACCCTTCGGTCCTCGCAAAACCGGTGACGACCGGCACGTGCCGGCGAAGGTGCTGCTCCTCGACGTAGCCCGGGCCGGCCGTTTCGCTCAGGAACGCCGAGGGCAGGCCTTCCTGCTTCAGGTTCACCCGCCCTTCCTCCCGCAGTACCGAATCCGCGATCACCGTCCCGTCGCGGCGCAGAAACTGCCATTCGACTTTTCCGACCCCCTCGCGCTGCATCTGGATGGTCGAGACCGTCCGGGCAAAGACACTTTCCAGTTCGGAGAGCCCCACGCGCACACTCAGCACGCCGAGCCACTCCCCCCTCGATCCGATGATGGGAGCCGAAAACCCCACGCTCGGCCCCCCGCCCTCATCGGTTCGCTGCACGTCCTGCATGGAGACGGCCTTGCCGTCGCGGCCGTCCTGGAACCAGCGCTCCGGACTCCGGTCAACACCCACATCAGCCGGATTGGTCGCGGCCACCAACCGGCCCTGCTTATCGGCGACGCCGATCCAACGATACACAAGATGCTGTTCTTTCATCCGGTTGAGGTGCAACGACAGGGTCGTCGGGTCCTGCATATAAGGAGCAACAGACGTGGCAGCGACCTGCACGCCGCCGTACCGCTCGAACAGAACCTGATCGAGCTTGTCCGCGATATCGGCCGCGGCCAAGGCCAAGCTTTGCCCCGTCGTAGCCACGAGGCGGGTCTCGATGTAGTGCAGCGCCAGGGCGCCGATCCCGACGGCCAGGATCGTCATCACGGCAATGAGCTGAGGCAGTTGCCGGTAGGACCGTTTTTTTACTCCGCGACGCACGAGCATGGGCATTTCCCGGATTCCGCTCACGGACAGGCGCCTGGATCGTGACAACCCTTTGCGTGTGCATGCCGGGCCGTCATGGTGTTTCGGGCCTGCACAGGACTCCTGCGACAAGACCGGCTCATTTATTCAGACCCGCAGAGATCAGACAACCGCGAGTGGAGGGCGATGCAGGGAGGCACGAGAACCGGCAGACCTGAAAGCAGGGTTTGCTGAACGCGCCAACCTCTTCAGGGCGGGCATCCTATTGAGGAAGCGACCGTTTGTCAACCGTGAAATCACTTAAACACCCTGCGGCATGTGGAACCAAAAATAACGTGCCCGAACCGGCAGCAATGTATTACAATCGACAGCGAGCCAAGAGGCGTTCCGTGGCCTACGGTTCCTTCAAACAAGTCGTCGGCGATCTGCTCGCCGGCATCCGATCGGCCGGGCTCTACAAATCCGAGCGGCAGGTGCTGGGACCGCAGGGAGCCGAGGTTCGGGTTGCGCGGGGACAGGCTCAGCACAGCGTCCTGAACCTGTGCGCGAACAACTACTTAGGTCTCGCCAACCACCCAGACGTGGTCCAGGCCGCGATCGAGGGACTCAAGCACCACGGCTACGGCGTGGCCTCGGTGCGCTTCATCTGCGGCACGCAGGACCTGCACAAGCGTCTGGAGCAGGCGCTCTCGACCTTTCTCGGGACGGGCGACACCATCCTCTACGGCTCCTGCTTCGACGCCAACGGAGGTCTCTTCGAGACCCTGCTCGACGAGCGCGACGCGGTCATCAGCGACGCGCTCAACCACGCCAGCCTGATCGACGGAATCCGCCTCTCGAAAGCCAAACGGTTCCGCTATGCCCACTCCGACATGCGGGAACTGGAAGCCGCGCTCAAGCAGGCCGCCGACTGCCGGCTGCGCCTGATCGCGACCGACGGCGTCTTTTCGATGGACGGCGATGTGGCCAGGCTGCCCGCCATCGCCGACCTGGCGGATCGGTACGACGCGGCGATCGTGGTGGACGACAGCCACGCCACGGGGGTTCTGGGCAAGGGGGGGCGAGGGACCCCCGACCACTGCGGGGTGGCGGACCGGATCGACCTCATCACCAGCACGCTCGGCAAGGCCCTGGGCGGCGCCTCCGGAGGCTTCACCTCAGGCCGTGCCGAGATCATCGAATTGCTGCGGCAGCGGTCGCGTCCCTATCTGTTCTCCAACGCGCTCCCGCCCGTGATCACGGCGGCCGCACTCCAGGCCCTCAAGCTGGCGGCCCAGGGAGAAGCCTTGCGGGTGACGTTGCGCGAGCACACGACGTTCTTCCGGGCCGCGCTGGCGGCGCTCGGCTTCACGCTGGTGCCCCAAGATCCCGAGCATCCGCATCCGATCATCCCGATCATGCTGGGGGAAGCGACGTTGGCCACGCGCATGGCCGATCGCCTGCTTGAGGAAGGCATCTATGTGATCGGCTTCAGCTTCCCGGTCGTGCCGAAGGGGCAGGCGAGGATTCGAGTGCAGATGTCGGCCGCCCATACCCGCGCGCAGCTCGAACAGGCCGTGAAAGCCTTTGCAAAGGTGGGCCGCGAGCTGGGCGTGATCAAATAGGACCTTCGCCTTCGCGGCACCAGCCGCGCCCGCCGCTCCAATCCCTCACCCCGCCGGTTCCCAAGCAGAGTAAGCCCGCTTTCGCGACGGCCCGCGCTATTGCTTGATGGCCTTGGCCCGTTTCTGCAGGTAGGCGTTGCGGACCGCGCCGTAGAGGTCCACGGTCGCTTCTTCGACGCCTTCAAAGGTCGTTTCGATATTGAGAGACCGCTCGTTGACCATGTAGCCGGCTTGCACCCCCAACTGGCCGAAGAGGATCGTGTCGTCCTTGGTGACGAGCCTGGGCGCCCCGTCCAGCTTGATGGCGGGCATGACGAGCCAGTTGAACGGATCCAGCGCCAGGTCTCCGATGAAGCCGAGTCCGTCCCGCAATGTAAACGAGCCCAAGAAAGGGATCACCAGATAGGGACCAGGCTTGGCGCCGTAGACGCCCAGAGTCTGGCCCGTATCTTCATCGGGTATGTCCCACTCGAAGACTTCCTTGGCAAAGGGGAGGAGCCCGCCGAGGCCGAAGGAGCTGTTCACCAGGAAGCTGCCCACTTCGATCGCCGCCCCTTTGAACTTGCCCTGGGCCAGATTATTGACGAAGCGCGGCACAAACCTGATGTTGTGAAACATGTTGCGGATGCCGAATTCCAGCGGGTCCGGCATCACCTTGTCATAGACCGTCGCCACCGGCTTGACCACATATTCATCCAGCTTGCGGTTGAAGGTGAACATCGCCTGGTTGAAGGGCTCCCAGGGATCATATTCCTCGATCTCGCCGGCCATCCCTTCCTCCTTCTGGAAGGGATCGTAGGGCTCTTCCGCGGCTTTCTCCGGGGTCGGAAGATCCTTTTGATACCCGGCCTGGCTGAGCAGCAGAGGGGCTTGCGGGGCAGAGCCCGGCTCCGACGGCTGGCCTTCGCTTTCCGATTGAGCGGATGGTGCGGGGCTGGCGGACTCAGCTGCGGAACGTTCGCCAAGACCGGTCTCCGCCTGGCCTACGGATTTAGGCTGATCGATGACCGGGGCCGGCGACGGATCACCCTGCCGCGTCTCATTCACCGGCCCTTGCCTCTGGCCGGCGGACTCACCAGCCCGCGGCAAGAATCCGCCGGGAGAGAGATCGAAGGCGCCGGTTCCTTCCAAGGACGGCGCAGAAACAATGGGCTCCAGGCTGGACAGTGAATCGGACAGAGTCGAACAGCCCCCGCTTCCCACAGCCAACAGAACCAGCACGGCGCATCCC
>CAZKHY010000105.1:0-1357 GCA_964552455.1 uncultured Nitrospira sp. | reverse complement strand
CGCTACAAGCTGATCGCTGAAAGCTGAAGACTCCTTCTGCAAGCTGGCGCACTTTACCAGAATGGGCCAGTGGAGGCCAAGAGGGAATCGGCAGCGTCCTACCGGACGACCTCCCCTACAAACTGCTTGATGCGCTGAAAGTACGGCCTGCCGCCGACCGCATAGAGGTCATTGTGGTCTGCGCCCGGCACCAAGTAGAAAGACTTGGGCTCTCTGGCCGCCTCAAAGACAAGCCTCCCCAGTTGGATCGGGACCACCTCGTCCCGATCGCCGTGCACCACCAGCACCGGGATAGTAATCTTCCGCAGCCGCTCGAGCAGATTGAACTCCGCACCGAGGAGCCAATCGACCGGCAAACCAAAGTAGTGGGCGCGGGCGACGGCCCCGACCGAAGGAAAGGGAGACTCCAGGATCAGGCCGGCAGCCGGTTTCCGGCTGGCCACGTCGCCGGCCACGGCCGCACCCAAGGAGCGACCGAAGAGGACCAGCCGATCTGGCGCAATGTGCCTGGTTTCGATCAGGTAGGCATAGGCGGCCAGCGCGTCCCGGTACAGCCCCTCCTCGGACGGCGTCCCGCTGCTTCGGCCATAACCGCGGTAGTCGAAGATGAAGACGGAGAGGCCCAGGCGGTGGAGCTCGATCAGGTTTTCCAGTCGATGGATGATGTTGCCCGCGTTGCCATGGCACCAAAGCAACACCGCCTGCGTCTCCCTGGATTCCACGTACCAGCCGAACAGGCGGACGCCGGCGGCGTCGAACCAGACCTCCTGCAACGGGAGCCCGCTCGCTCTGGCCCAGTCCCGGTCCATCAACGGTGTTGGCCAGGGCTCCGGATGGTAGACGAACAATTGATCGAAGATGTTGCTCATTGTTTCAGCACACAGCTAATAGCAAATAGCGGATAGCGCGGGCGAATCTGTTGGTGGAAGAGATCTCTGTGCTGCCGGCTACTTGCTGCTCGCTGTTTGTTCAAAAGAACGCCTGCACATACAGCACCGTCTGGGTGTCGTTATAGCACCGGTTGAACTCGAACCGAAGCGCCAGGTTATCCCGCACCGTGTACCGTTGTCCAACGAAGATCCGGAAGTCATCCGATCGATCGCCGAGCGGATAGCGGAGATAGGTCGTGGAAACCATCACCTTCCACCGGTCCGAGAGAGTGGCCAGCGCGCCCAGGGTGCCGCCGCCCCCGACCCGGTGCTCCTCCCGGTAGGCGCCGCTGACGTTGGCATCCGCCTCGGCAAAGGCGAACAGCACCTCGCGCCGCCAGAGGTGAGCCTCCACCGCTCCGCCAAGGCCGCCGTTCCGGTACCCCCGGCTGCAATAGCTCCACCCGGGCCGACTCAAGGTACCCATG
>CAZKHY010000104.1:0-12503 GCA_964552455.1 uncultured Nitrospira sp. | reverse complement strand
ACTTGGGACTGATCGTCGATTATGTCGGCAGAACTCACATTCGGATTCCCGATCCTGTCGATGCTCCTGTTCTTCCCGCTGCTGGGCGCCATCGTCCTGTGGCTGCTGGATGACGACGCCTTGATCAAGAACGCGGCGCTGGCCGTGGCGGGGCTGGAACTGGTCCTGGCCTGCATCCTGCTGCTGGATTTCGTGCCGGACTCGGCCGCGATGCAATTTGTCGAACGGGTCGCCTGGATTCCTCCGCTGGGGATCGGCTATCACCTGGGGGTGGACGGCATCAGCATCCTCTTCGTCGGCCTCACGGCCTTCCTCACCGTCCTGATCGTGCTCTATTCCTGGGATACGGTCCGGCACCAGATCAAGGCCTACTTCGTGGCGCTGCTGGCCCTGGAGACCACGGTCGTGGGCGTCTTCGTGTCCCTCGACCTGATCCTTTTCTTCGTCTTCTGGGAGCTGATGCTGATTCCCAGCTATTTTCTGATCAAACTCTGGGGCGGCGGGGCCGAGCGCCAGTATGCCGCGCTCAAGTACGTCCTCTACACCCTCCTGGGCAGCGTCTTCATGCTGGTGGGGATCGTGCTGCTGGACCTGAACTACCATGAGTGGGCGGTCACGCGCCATATCGAGCCGGCCTACACCTTCGATTTCTTGCAATTGCTGACGACCCCGATCCCGCTGGACCGGCAGGTGCTGATCTTCTGGCTCCTGTTCATGGGACTGGCCTTCAAGGCGCCGATGTTCCCCTTCCACACCTGGCTCCCGGACGCGCTGCTGGAAGGGCCGATTGGGATGGCGGTGATGCTGGCGGGGATCAAGCTGGGGACCTACGGGTTCATCCGGTTCAGTCTGCCGCTCCTGCCGGAGGCGTCGAAGAGCGAAGGCGTCGTGGTGGTCATGATGACCTTGGCCTTGATCGCCATTCTCTACGGGGCGATCGTGGCTCTGATCCAGCCGGATTTCCGCCGGCTGCTGGCCTTCAGCAGCATCAGCCACCTGGGCTTTGTCGTGGTCGGGTTGTTTGCCCTGAACTTCCAGGGCCTGCAGGGCAGCCTGCTCACGATGATCAACCTCGGCTTCAGCACGGCCGGGCTGTTCTTCCTGGCCGGCTTCCTCTACCAGCGGCGGCAGACCACCAACCTGTCGGCCTTCGGCGGGCTGGCCAAGAAGGTGCCCCTGCTGGCGACGTTCCTGCTGATCATCGGGCTCGCGTCGATCGGGTTGCCCGGTACGAACGGCTTCGTCGGCGAGTTCCTGATCCTGCTGGGCGCCTTCAAAGCTTACTGGCTCTACGGGGCGATCGCGGTGACGGGCGTGATCTTCGGGGCCGCCTACTTTCTCTGGTACTACGAGCGGGCCATGTTCGGGCCGCTGGCCCAGGGTCTCAGCCATGCGATTGCGGACCTGAACGGGCGCGAGCTGGTGATTTCGGTGTCGCTGTCGGTCATGATTTTCTGGATCGGGCTCTACCCGGCGCCGTTCTTGCGCATCATGAACGGCTCGGTGCAGGCGTTGGTGGACCGGCTGGAGCAGGGCTCGGCGGTCGCAGAGCAGCCGTCAGCCGTCAGCATCCGGCCATCGGCCCAGAGGGTCGAGCCGGGAGATCGAGGGTACGGCAATGCAGAACAGGCTGGGGCTCCAATTCCGCTGAAAGCTGAAAGCCGATTGCTGAGAGCGATTTTCTGATGGGCGAATACGCGCTGCTCTACATTTTGTTCGCGCCCTTCATCGGGGCGATCGTGCTGCTGTTCGTGCCGAACCGGCAGGCGTTGCAGGTTCGCCTGATCGCCGCCGCCTCGGCCGGGATCTCGCTGCTCGCGTCCTTCTATCTGTTTTACGCCTACGACCCGGTGAAGGGCGGCTTCCAGTTCGTCCAGCGCTTCGAGTGGTCCAAGGAGCTGGGCATCGCCTTCTACCTCGGGGTGGACGGGATCGGCACGCCGCTCGTGCTGGCCTCGGCCATCCTCTTGTTCGCGGGCATTTTCGTCTCGTGGCACATCAAGGATCGCACCAAGGAGTTCTACATCTTCCTGCTGATCCTGGCCGCCGCCACGATCGGCGTCTTCATGTCGCTGGACCTGTTCTTCCTGTACTTCTTCTACGAGATGTCCGTGCTGCCGATGTACTTGCTGCTGGGCGTGTGGGGGAGCCACACCAAGGGCTATCTGGAGATGACCGACCCGGAGGGGTTGAAGAAGCGCGACTCGGTGGCGTTTTTCTTCAACTTCGGCTCCAACAGCAAGGAATACGCCGCGATGAAGCTGACCCTCTTCCTCTCGGCCGGCGCGATCCTGGCGCTGCTGGGCGTCCTGCTGATCTACAAGTTCTCGGGGCTGCACACCTTCGACATCCTGGTGCTGCGCGAGCAGGCCAAGTTCTCGGGGAACCTGGCCACGATCATCTGGCTGCTGGTCTTCTTCGGCTTCGCCTCGATCGCGCCGATCTGGCCGCTGCATTCCTGGTCGCCGGTCGGGCACGCCGCGGCTCCGGCCGCCACCAGCATGTTGCACGCGGGCGTGCTGATGAAGCTGGGGCACTTCTCGATCATCCGCGTGGCCTACGAGATCCTGCCGGAGACCACCCGCGAGCTGATGCCGATCGCGGCGGTGCTCTGCGTGTTCAGCATCATCTACGGCGGCTTCGTGGCCTTCTACGCCAAGGACACCAAATACGTGATCGGCTACAGCAGCTCCAGCCACATGGGCTACGTGTTCCTCGGCATGGCGGCGCTGGACTACATCAGCTTGAGCGGGGCCGTGCTCTACATGTTCGCCCACGCCATGGCGACGGGGATGCTGTTTGCGATGGCCGGCTGGGTCTACGACCAGACCCACACGCGCGACATCCCCTCGCTGGGAGGGCTGGTCAACCGCATGCCGTTCCTGGCCGGCTGTTTCCTGGTCGCCTGCATGGCCTCCATCGGGATGCCCGGCACCGTGAACTTCATCGCCGAGGTCATGATCCTGGTCGGGAGCTGGAACAAGTACCCGTTCCAGGTCATTGTGGCGGTGCTGGGGATCGTGCTCACGCTCGCCTATCTGTTCCGGATGATGCGGGGCCTGTTCTACGGCCCGATGGACAGCAAGTACAGCCACGCGCACGATGCGGTGGCGATGGTGGACCGCGTGCCGCTGCTGCTCATGATCGCCTGCAGCATCACGTTCGGCATCTTCCCCGGACACTTCTACAACGTCATCCGGGCCGGCACCGACCCGCTCGTCTCCCGGATCACGCACGTGGTGCCGCTGGCCTCAGAAAAACGTGAAACGTTAAGCGTGAAGCGTGAAGCGCAAACCACCGGCGAGCTGAGCCGGCCGCTAGGCGGTTCCGATAACGGTTCACCTCTCACCGTCCACGTTTCACGAGGAGCAGAATGACCTTCAACCTGGCCATGTCCGTCTCCGACCTTCTGCTCATGCTTCCGGAGCTGCTGCTGACGGTCTGGCTCTGCGTGGTCCTGATCGTGGACTTCGCGATGCCGCGGCTGCCGAAGGACCGGCTGGCCTACCTGAGCGTCGGCGGGCTGGCGGCCGTGCTGCTGAATTTGCTCTGGTTCGACCGGGCCAACGTCACCGGGACCCTCTTTGCGAACATGTTCGTGGTGGACCGGCTGGCGATCTTCTTCAAAATCATGATCGTGGCGGCCACCATCCTCGTGATCCTGATCTCGGTGGACTACGTCAGGAAGTTCCGATTCTTCAAAGGCGAGTACTATTTCCTGGTGCTGATGTCGGCCCTGGGCATGATGTTCATGGCCTCGGCCAACGACCTGCTGTCGCTGTTCATCACGGTAGAATTCTCCACCTTCGGCTTCTACGTCCTGGTCGCCTACCTGCGCGATGACGTGGCTTCCAACGAGGCGGGGCTCAAGTTTTTCATCCTGGGCGTGTTCGTGGCCGGCCTGCTGGCCTACGGCATCAGCCTGGTGTTCGGCGAGACCGGCAAGCTGGTCTTCTCGGACATCGCCGCGGCCCAGCCCACGACCGGCCTGGTGATCGGGTTCCTGCTGATCTTTGCGGCGCTGGGCTTCAAGATCGGCGCGGTGCCCTTCCATGCCTGGATCCCGGACACCTACCACGGAGCCCCGACGCCGGTGACCGCGTTCCTGTCCATCGCGCCCAAGGGGGCCGCGTTCGCGATCCTGCTCCGGATGTTCATGGTGTCCCTGGCGACGCTCAAGCCGGCCTGGGTCCTCCTGCTGGTGGGGGCCTCCATCCTCTCGATGACCTACGGCAACATCGTGGCGATCGCCCAGAAGAACATCAAACGGCTGCTGGCTTATTCCGGGATCGCGCAGATCGGCAACATCCTGATCGGGCTGGCGGCCGGCACCAAGATGGGCGGCGACGCGATCCTGTTCTACCTGCTGACCTATCTGTTCGCCAACCTGGGCGCCTTCGCGGTGGTGATCGCGGTCGGGAACCTGATCCAGAGCGACGAGATCGAGGACTACAACGGCCTGAACCGCCGCTCCCCCTTCCTGGCCATGGCGATGCTGGTCTTCCTCCTGTCCCTGGCCGGCGTGCCGCCGCTGGCCGGCTTCATCGGCAAGCTCTATATCTTCGTGGCCGCGATCAACGAAGGGCTCTACACGCTTCTCGTCGTCGGGCTGATCAACATCGTGATCTCGATGTACTACTATCTGATCGTGGTCAAGAAGATGTACATCAACGAGCCGGCCGATCCCTCGCCGCTGCACGTCTCCGCCCCGATGAAGGCGGTCATCTACGTGGGCCTCGCGGGGACGCTGATCCTGGGCATCTATCCCCAGCCCTTCATCGATTGGGCCGTCTCCGCCACGCTCATGTTCTCCCAGTTCGCCGCGCCGGCCGCCTCCGCGGTGCTTCCCCCCAGCCAGCCGTTCGGCGGGTGAAACGGCGGGTTCTCTCTCCGATACGCTCCGCAGCTTCCGCTTGACAGGTCCCTGGGGCCCAGCGTAGCCTTTCCCCGCCGCTCGGGTTCCTGTTCTCACGAAGGACCGTTCCGGGACCATACGATGCGAAAGATCTGGGCTGTACTTCTGACAATCTGTATGACCGCCAGCGGCTGCGACACGCTGGCTGTGACGGAGGAACCGGCCCCGAAGCTGCCGGAGAAGCCCGTTCCAGCCCGGCTGGGTGTGCACGTAACGGGCGAGGCGCTCAAGAAAGCCTTCTCCGATCCGGACCGGAGGAACCTGGGCCTTGCGCCTGGACAATATTTCGCGGACATCCGGCTGTTGCCGGCTGAGACCCGCTACATCGCGCCCCAGGACATTCTCGATCAGTTCGGAGCGGATCTGATCCTCCAGCTCCAAATCACCGACACGAAGAGCAGCGGCGATATGAATGCGATCTTTTTCGCGGCGATCCCCTTGACCTTCTTCGAGCCCCTCGCGCCGATCATGAGCTATGAGGTCACGGTCATGCTGGAGGCCAACTTAAGGGACGCGCATACGGGCCGGCTCATCTGGGCCAAGACAGAGCCCACCACTGCCACCGATCATTTCAGCCCCATCGGTCCGGAGGAGAAGATGGCAAAATTATCCGAGCGGGGGTTGCGCAACGCGGTGGTCAAGGTCTTCGAGACTGTGAAACAGAAGCTGGCGGCCTATCAGCCTGGCGAGGCCCTCAGGCCGGTGGCGGAGGTAGCGGGCAGTGTCGCGCTCAGCCAGGCGGAAAAGGAACTCAAGGCGCTCGAAGAGCAAGAGCAGCAGGTTGGGGAGCAGAAAAGGAAGCAGAAGGAGGAGGAGCAGAAGAAGCTGGCCGCGGTTCAGCGGCAGATTGAAGAAAAGAAAAAGCGGATTGAGGAGGAGAAAAAGAACAGGGCTGGAGACAGCGCCACGCTCAGCCAGGTGGAAAAGGAACTCAAAGCGCTCGAGGAGCAAGAGCGGCAGGTTGAGGAGCTGAAGAAAGAGCAGAAGCGGCTGGCCGCGATTCAACAACAGCAGATTGAAGAGAAGAAAAAGCGGGTTGAGGAGGAGAAAAAGAAACTAGAGAAGGTTGTCAGCAAGTCGAGGCAACCAATTGCGCCGAAGGCAAATCGATATGCGATCGTGGTCGGTATTGAACAGTATCGGGAGCGGCTTCCCAGGGCGGACTTCGCAGTGCAGGATGCGAAGGACCTGGCCCAGTTCCTGACCAAACAAGCCGGCTATCGGGAGGAGAACGTCATCCTACGCTTGAACGAACAAGCGACGAAGTCGGATATGGAAAAGTACTTCGAGGCCTGGCTCAAGAACAATGTGGATGCCTCCTCTAACTTGCTCATCTATTTCTCCGGGCACGGTGCACCGGAGGCCACGACAGGGGACGCCTATCTGGTTCCATACGACGGCGATCCGGCCTTCATCGAACAAACCGGCTATCCGCTCAAACGGCTCTACCAGACGTTGGACAGGCTGCCGACTAGGAACGTCGTCGTGGTGCTGGACTCCTGCTTCTCCGGAGCCGGAGGCCGATCGGTGCTTGCCAAGGGGGCGAGGCCGATGGTCCTGACGGTTGAAGGGTTGGCGAGCAGCTCCAAGGCTGTGGTCCTGGCCGCGACCTCAGGCAGCCACATCAGCCTCGCCGATCAGGAGAAAGGCCACGGCTTGTTCACCTACTATGTGCTGCAGGGGCTTGGCGGCGATGCTGACGCGAACGGGGATGAGGCGATCGACGTCCAGGAACTCTACGAGTACCTCAAACCGCAGGTGCAGCGGGTCGCCCGCCGGACCTACAACACGGAGCAAGTCCCGCAACTGATCATCCCGCCGGCTCTGGTTACACAGGCTCCGCCTCGGCTGGTCGAGCGATAATCAGTGCGCCGAGCCCTGTGGCCGTAAGCTTTCCATTCTGGTCGAGCATGACGGTGCCCAGTCTGTGATGCGACACATCCCTCTTGCGGGTCCGAGGAAGTCTCCGACGCTTCTCTGGTTCCTGTGCTGCCTTCTCATCCAGGCCTGCGCGGGCGAGGTCGCGGAAGCTCCCAAGCCGACGGTCGTTGAACAGCCTGCCCCTTCCGAGGAAGACAAGCGACGGGCGTTTGAAGAGGAAAAACGGCGGGCATCGGTGCAGGCGGAGCGCCGGGCCGTCGAGATGGAAGCGGCCCGCCGGGTGATGGAAGCCTCGGGGGGCGAGCTGCCGGACTATGCGCTGGTGCGGGTCCTCTACGCGACCGACCGCAGGACGACCGGGGCGGGCGGCAAAGAAGAACCGGCTGGACCGTACGGGGGTGATCGCGGTCCGCTCCAATTGGGTGTCTCCGCGGTCGCGATTGCAAGCGATTATCGGAAAGGGTCTCTGGATGTTCATCCCATCGTCAAGCCCAAACCGCCGGAGGAATTTTTCCCGTTCCTCCGCGACCGGGTCGCCGAGTCCAAGCAGAAAGAAGCCTTGGTGTTTGTGCATGGCTACAACGTGACGTTCGAAGAGGCCTCCCGTCGCACCGCCCAGTTGGCCTATGACCTGGGGTTCAACGGCGTCCCGATTCTGTATAGCTGGCCTTCGCAGGGAAAACTGGCCGGGTATCTGGTCGATGAGACCAATGTCGAGTGGACGGCCCCGCACTTCAAGGAATTTCTGGCGCAACTGGCCGCCAGGTCCGGGGCGCAGAAGATCCATCTGGTTGCCCACAGCATGGGCGCCAGAGCCCTGACCTCCGCGCTGAGGCAGATGGCGCAAGGGCCGCCGGGGGCGCCGCCCGGGTTCAACGAACTCGTGCTCCTGGCGCCGGACATCGATGCGGACATTTTCCTGCACTTGATCCCGGAGGTTCAAAAAACGGTCGAGCGCGTCACGCTCTATGCCTCCTCCAGGGACAAGGCCCTCGCCTGGTCCAAGACCATGCACGGGTACCCGCGGGCCGGGGACACAAGTCCCGCGATGGTCGTGGTCTCCGGTGTGGACACGATCGACGCCTCGTCGGCGGACACAGGGCTCACCGGCCACTCCTACTATGCGGACAGCCGAGCCATCCTGTTTGATCTGTTCAATCTCTTGCGGCACGGAAAGCCGCCGGACGAGCGGTTCGGGCTTCTCCCCAGGGAACAAAACGGGCTCCGGTACTGGGAACTTCGACCCTGATCGGCCTATTGCGCCGATTCTCTCATGACGGTGTCTTCCGATTGACGCCTTTCTCGGACCCCCTTTATACTCCGCGGGGGAGTTGTCGTCATGAAACGTCTGGTCCTTCTGATTGCCGTTGTGGGCGCGTGGGCGGGGATGATCCATCCGCAGTTCTCTGCCGCGCAAACCCTTGCCTGGGACCAAGTTGCCGAAGGGCTGGCCGTCACGGTATGGGAGCCTGGCGCTCAGTGCAACGACGAGGTCGCCCCGCTCTACGTGGTGAAGGTGGACCCGGAGCGGTTCCGGTTTTCAACCTACTACTTCCGCGATGAAGGGCTGCCGGCTCCGCTGACCGTCCAGGAGTGGCAACGACGGACGCACGCGGCGGTCCTCTTCAACGCCGGGCTCTTCCGCGAAGACTTCACCTATCTGGGGTTGCTTTACAAGGACGGGCGGTCGCTGGGGAGCAAGCGGCATCCGCAATGGCAGGGGCTGTTCGTGGCGGAACCGGTCGAGCCTGGCCTGAAAAAGGCGCGCGTGCTGGATCTGGCGGTGGATTCGTTCACCGACACCCAGCCCCTCTATCGGGAAGCGGCCCAGTCCCTCATGTTGTTCGATCGGACCGGCAAGCCGAGGGTCCGCCTGACGGGCAAGCAGGCTCACCAGATGGTCGTGGGAGAGGACGGGGAGGGCAACATTCTGCTGGTCAAGACCACGGAGGCGGTCACGTTGCGGGCGCTGGCGGAATGTCTGCGGGACCGGATGCCCCTCATGCGCCACGCCATGGCCATGGACGGGGGGTCTTCGTCCGATCTATTGATCGGGGGGGACTTGCTGCCGAAACAGGGAGAGACCGGTCGATCCAGACCATGGCAGCCCCTGGTGGATGGAAGCCGTATGGCCCATATCCCCCTGCCGACGGTCATCGGGATCTTTGCGAGGAAGTAGCCAGGGTACAGTCGTCAGTTCTCAGAAAAAGACTGGCTATTGAAGGCTGAAAACCGAGGACGCCCTCTTCCTCAGCGACGAGGGGCGTCGACGGGATAGCCCGCCGCGGTCCAGGCATTCATGCTGCCGCTGACGTTGTACACGTGCTTGTAGCCGAGGTCGGCGAGGGTCTCCGCCGCAATGTTGCTCCGGTGCCCGCTCTGGCAATACACGACGATGTGATCGTCGGGGTTGGCGCCGATCTCGCGGTGCCGGGACTTGATCTCGCGAAAGTCGATGTTGAGGTCGGTGCCGGGGATGACGCCGCTCGTATGCTCCTGCGGGGATCGGACGTCAACCAGGAAAAAGCCTTTGGCGGAGGGGCTCGTCCCCTTGGCGCCGGCCTTTTCCAATCCAGCCTTGAGTTGCTGGACCGTCAGAAGGTAGGAATGATAAGCCGACACGCTCCCATTGGCCCCCAGCACAAAAAGGAGGAGCGCGAATCCCAACGCGGAGGACCCTATGGTGAATCGATGGTGCTTCATGGCCGACCTCTTCATATGAGAAAATTAGGAAACTGTTGTCCCCGCCCGCGGATCTCGACGATCGTTATCATAGGACCCTCATGAAACCCTGGTCAAGGGCCGTCGTCCTGGCCGTGCTGCTCTGCTGTTCCGGCTGTTCCGAAGGGGCCAAGCTGGTGCAGGAGACGGACCAAGGCGGGGTCGTCATCTATCCGTTCAAGGGCGAGACCGGCTACATGTTCACCAAGCTCCGCAAGGAGGCGATCGATCTCATCGAGCAGCGCTGCGCGGGGGGCTATATCATCATGAAGGAAGGGGAAGTGGGGGGACGGACCCGCGTCACCCAAGCAGTCGAGGGGATGCCGGAAATCGTTCGCGAGCGGCGCTGGGGCCTGCAGTTTCGGTGCAAATAGGAAGGGGTAGGAAGTAAGGCGGACAGGGCAAGCAGATTCTCTATCCCTTATGCCTTACGTTTCACGTCTGGCGGCGAGCAGATCGTCAACGGTCAACAGGCTGAAGAGGGTCAGCCCCTCTGCTTCCACCTTCGCCCGTCCTTCTTGCTCCTTCCGGTCCACAATCACCAGGGCCTGGTCCACTTTGAGGCCGGCCTCACGGGCTGCCTTCACCGCCTTGATGATCGACCCGCCGCTCGTCAACACATCGTCCACGACCACCACCTGATCGCCCGGCTTCACGGCGCCCTCGATCAACTTGCCCAGCCCATGGTCCTTGGGTTGCTTGCGGACGACGAAGGTCCGCCACTCCCGCCGGGGGGCGGCCCGGTAGGCTTCGTCGGCGATGGCGGTTGCGATTGTGATGGCGCCGATCTCCAGCCCGCCGATGCAATCGAACGTCAAGGATTTGAGCCGTTCGAAGGCCAGTTGGGCGACCAGATGCCGTGGCCCCGGATGGGCCATGAGCACCCGGCAGTCCACGTAAAAAGGGCTGGTGGCTCCGGAGGCCAACTTGAACCCGCCGGCTGGGTCCCACTTGAAAGACTGGGTTGTCACGAAGGCTTTGGCCAGATCTTCTTTCAGCATGGCTGGGGTCGCAGTATAGCGGACGATTCGGCCTGATGTCACGCCTCAGCTTACCGAATGTCGCTCTTTTCTTGACCTCTACGTGGACCGGCGGTACCGTTGAATCGATGGTTCCAGGGCACTCTCCGAACGAAAGGAGTCGATCATGATTGGACGAGCCTTCATCGCAGTGATGCTGGCGACGACGTTTGCCGCACCGGTGTTCGCCGGTCCCGACGATACTCCCCGTGCGGACCGTCGGGAGCGGAAGCAGCAGATGAGGATTCAGGAAGGGATCAAGAGCGGAGAACTCACCCCCAGAGAGGCGGCGAAGCTGGAGGCGGAACAGGCGAGGATCAGAGCCACCGAGCGGGCCATGAAAGCGGACGGGGTGGTGACCAGGCAAGAGCGGAAAGAGCTACAGCGCGATTTGGATCGCAGCAGCCGGCACATTGCCCAGGAAAAGCACGATGCGCAGACGCGCTAAGCATCTCAGGCGGCTGTGCCGTTCAGACTTTCCAGCGGGGGATGAAGCTCAATAGAGAGGCGACGAATCATCTCAGGGAAAAAGCCGGCAACATCTCCCTACTCCCTCCATGATGCGCCCCGCATGTCCACCGGCGAGCCATTAGAGCCTAGCTGCCGAAATTAATCTATTGAGACCGTATGAGGCGCACAGACTATGCTATTCCTTGCGGCTCTCCATACGATTATTCGACGATCCGTTCTTCTGCATCCTGAAGAAATCTCCGGATTCAATACGGTGCAAGCCTTGCGTGGGTCGATTGTAAATGTACACCCAAGCTTCGACTTTATCGCCACGCTGCAGCACGACGTTCTCTTTACAACGAATATATTCAGTCGGTTCCGGAAATCCAGGCCCGCATTCCTCATATTTGTCGAGTTGTGAAAGCACAAATCCCGGCTCTTGCAGTCGATAGACCTCCCCACGAACAATATCATGAGGATTTTTTGAGGTTACAACGCCAGGATAGTAATCCACCAGGTACAACCTACCTTGGAATGTCGCTTCATCTACAAAGTCGGCAAACTGAGTTAAGAAGTGGTACATCTCACTCTTCGTATCTCGCCTAAGCGTGCCGTAGACAAACAGATAATTATCTTTCATGAATTCGCGGGCCCCTCCCGGACTTCCTTTACCAGCTTAATGAGCCCTTCGAAGCCCTCTCGTCTTAGGTACTCCATTATAAAGTCATATTCACCGAGCTTTCTGATGTAGTAATCGAACATCATCCGAATTTCATTGATTGGTAACTGCTTCAGCAGCCAGAGGCTAGCTATGAATTCAAAGAAATTGAGATAGTCAACCAATTTCTCTTCCAGTTCCTTCTTCGAATGATTTGGCAAGCCCTGCTTGAGTGTATTCACCTGATCAGGATCGTAATATTCTAAGAGCTGGCGGATTTCGGAATACCGTGTCTGATAGAAGAATTTTTCGAACAGAGAATATAGCCGCTCTGCTCTCCGAAGTTGGCTATTTCGGTAATAGATGTAGATAGTTATTGCGGCACCGATGCTGGCTGCAATGACAGCTGCGCCGGGGATAATGATATCCTTGATTGTCTCTGCTGTAGTCATTGCAAAATTAGTACGTGGGAGTTAAATCAGAATCTGTAAGCCAGCAAGCCAATTTCCAGTAAGTCATCAATACACCCAATGAAGAGCCCCGCCCGTACAGGCGGGGCTCTTCATTGGGTGGCCGATTCAACTGAAGGCTTCGCGCCCACTAGGGTGCAATGAAACGATCCGCTCACATTTGTGATTAAAGCGAGCGGTTCAAACAAAGTATCAGGCCCATTGGAGGAAAGATAGCTGTCCGTCGCGAGTTGCTCGAATGCGGCGGCTCTAGCAAGCGAGGCAGTGAGAAAGAAACACTGGAGGCAAAAAACCTCTCCCGGCACATCGGGTACCCGTTGCCTCTTTACCTGCAACGGGTGATGAAGTGCCGGGTTCTGGCAAGTTTGGTATGGTGCCGAAGCCGGGAT